>JAFIFS010000021.1 GCA_020831895.1 Chromatiales bacterium | reverse complement strand
AGGGATGCGGCGCCCGAGCCTACAGGGACGTATTCACGGCGAGTCCGCCGAGGCCGGCCCGGCAGGCAAGCTGCCACGGTGCTGTGAGCAACAGGCAAGAACAAGCTGGAATCCATATGACACAGCAGAACGACACCTATATCCTGACGGTCGTCTGTGCCGACACCATCGGCATAGTCGCCGAGGTCGCGAGCTACCTGCGCGACCAGGGCCACTTCATCGAGGAATCCTCACACTTCGGTGACCGCAGCACCGGCACGTTCTTCATGCGAACCTGCTTTACCGCCAATGGCGGTGACTTCTCGCGCAGCCGTTTCGCTGCCGGATTCACGCCAATCGCCGAGCGGTTCGGCATGCAGTGGCAGGTGCACGACACGCGCGTGCTGCCCCGCGTGCTGATCATGGTCTCGAAGTACGACCACTGCCTGAACGACCTGCTTTACCGCTACCGCACCGGCGCGCTGCGCATGGCCGTGCCCGCGATCGTCTCCAACCACATGGATCTCGCCGGACTCGCCGACTGGCACAAGATTCCGTATTTCCACGTGCCAGTGACGCCCACGAGCAAGCCCGCGGCCGAGGCCAGGCTGATGGAACTGGTCGAGGACACCAAGGCAGACCTGGTCGTGCTTGCGCGTTACATGCAGGTGCTCTCGCCGGATATCTGCGAGAGGCTGCCCGGCCGGATCATCAACATTCACCACTCGTTCCTGCCCGGTTTCAAGGGCGCCAAGCCCTACCACGAGGCGCACCGCCGTGGCGTCAAGCTGATCGGCGCGACGGCGCACTACGTGACGGCCGACCTCGACGAGGGGCCGATCATCGAGCAGGCCGTCGAGCGCGTCGACCACACGCATTCGCCCGAGGATCTCGCCGCCGTCGGTCGCGACACCGAGGCCATCACATTTGCCCGCGCGATCAAGCTGCACCTCGAGCACCGCGTCTTCCTGAACGGCCAGCGGACGGTCGTTTTACGCTGATCCACGCCCCGGTACCTGCGTACCTGTCCCTGTAGGAGGGAATCTATTCCTGTGGGAGGGCCTTCAGGCCCGAACGGTCGGGCAGGGAGATGAGCCTGGGGGTTCGCGGCTGAAGCCGCTCCCACAGGAAGACCCTCCCACAGGAAGACCCTCCCACAGGAAGGCCCTCCCACGGGAAGTCGCTCCTCCAGGGAGTCGCTCTTACCCCCGGTATTTCGCCCGGTAATGTCGCCCCAGCTGCCGGCGCCGCTGCTCTGCTGCATTGCGGTTTTGCGGCCCTACGGGGTCCGGCTGGCGCGGGCCGGTGCGCCCGTCACCCTGCGCCCCTATAATGCGCGCCCCCCGGCCCGGATTCTTCTTGACCATGTCTTCGCCCGCCAAGCTGCGCAATATCGCGATCATCGCCCACGTTGACCATGGCAAGACCACGCTGGTCGACCAGCTGCTGCGCCAGTCTGCCACACTCGGAGAGCGCGTCGCGCTGCCGGAGCGGGCGATGGATTCCAACGCGCTGGAGCGCGAGCGGGGCATCACGATTCTCGCGAAGAATACAGCGATCAACTGGCAGGACTACCGGATCAACATTGTCGACACTCCCGGCCATGCTGATTTCGGCGGGGAGGTCGAGCGCGTGCTGTCGATGGTCGACAGCGTGCTGCTGCTAGTCGACGCGGTGGACGGCCCGATGCCCCAGACGCGCTTCGTCACGCAGAAGGCATTCGCGCGCGGCTTCACGCCCATTGTCGTCATCAACAAGATCGACCGGGACGGGGCACGGCCCGACTGGGTGCTGAACGAGACCTTCGAGCTGTTCGACCGGCTGGGTGCTACCGACGAGCAGCTGGACTTCCCGGTCATCTATGCGTCCGCGCTGGGCGGGTATGCAGGGACCGAGGACTCCGTGCGCGAGGGGGACATGAATCCCCTGTTCGAGGCGATCGTGCGACACGTTCCGCCGCCCGATGTCGACGGCAGTGGCCCGCTACAGCTGCAGGTCTCCAGTCTCGACTACGATGCCTACACGGGAGTGCTGGGGATCGGTCGCGTCAGCCGGGGTGTGGCCCGCAGCGGCATGCCGGTCACCGTCGTGGGTGCCGATCAGCGCCAGCGAAACGGCCGCATCAACGAGCTTTACGGCTTCCTCGGCCTCGAGCGACGCCGGGTGGAGCAGGCGCAGGCCGGCGACATCGTGGTGTTCAGCGGCATCGAGGAGCTGTCGATCTCCGACACGCTCTGCGACCGAGAGCATCCCGACCCGTTGCCTGCCCTGACGGTCGATGAGCCCACGATCAGCATGACTTTCCAGGTCAACAAGTCTCCGTTCGCCGGAAAGGAAGGCAGGTTCCTGACCAGCCGCCAGATCCGCGAGCGCCTCGAGCGCGAGCTCAAGCACAACGTCGCCCTGCGCGTCGAGGATACCGACGATCCGGACAAGTTCCGGGTGTCCGGGCGCGGCGAGCTGCACCTTTCCGTGCTGATCGAGAACATGCGCCGGGAGGGCTTCGAGCTCGCCGTCTCGCGTCCCGAGGTGATCGAGGTCGATATTGACGGCGTCACCTGCGAGCCCTGGGAAAACCTGACGGTCGATTTCGAGGAGGACTACCAGGGCGCGGTGATGAGCCGGCTGGCGGAGCGCAAGGGCGAGCTGCTTGCGATGCAGCCCGACGGCAAGGGCCGCTTGCGGCTGGACTACCGGATACCCGCGCGCGGTCTCATCGGTTTTCGCACGGAGTACCTCACCGCAACTGCCGGTACTGGCCTGATCTACCACGTGTTCGACCGCTACGACCGCCGCGTGCCCTCCGCCATCGGCCAGCGCATCAACGGCGTGCTGGTCAGCAACGGTCCGGGCAAGGCGCTGGCCTACGCGCTTTTCAACCTGCAGGAGCGCGGTCGCCTGTTCATCGGTCATGGCGAGCCGGTCTATGAGGGGATGATCGTAGGCATCCACAGCCGGGACAATGATCTGGTGGTCAACCCGACCCGGGCCAAGCAGCTGACCAACGTCCGGGCCTCAGGGGCCGACGAAAACCTGATCCTGACGCCGCCCATCCGCTTCTCGCTCGAGCAGGCGCTGGAGTTCATCGATGATGACGAGCTGGTCGAGGTGACCCCATCCAGCATCCGCCTGCGGAAGAAGGTGCTGATCGAGGGCGAGCGCCGGCGGGATTCGCGCCTGCGCGCGTCGTAGCTGCATCGCCGCGATTCCCGTCGCGCAGCCTTGCTAGAATATGCTGTTGAGCAAGTCCCGGACCAAGGAGTGATGCCGGTATGGCTGATTACCGAGCCCCCGTGAAGGACATGTCGTTCGTGATCCGCGAGCTGGCCGGACTGGACCAGGTTGCGCGGCTCCCGGGCCACGAGGAGGCCACACCTGACCTGGTCGAGGCGGTTCTGGAAGAGGCCGCCCAGCTTGCGGGTGAGGTGATCGGGCCGACGAATGCGGTGGGCGATGCCCAGGGCACACAGGTCGTGGATGGCGAGGTCCAGGTGCCGGAGGAGTTCACGTCCGCTTACCGCCAGTTCGTCGGCGGAGGCTGGGGCGCCATCACGGCCGAGAAGGCCTTCGGTGGTCAGGAGCTGCCGTTCCTCGTCGGCATGGCGGTCGAGGAAATGTGGCAGTCGGCCAACCTCGCCTGGTCCCTGTGTCCCCTGCTTACGCAGGGCGCCGTGCGCGCGCTGCAGGCCCATGCGGACGATGAGCTGAAGCAGCGCTACCTGCCGAAAATGGTGAGCGGTGAGTGGACCGGGACGATGAACCTCACCGAGCCCCAGGCCGGTTCCGATCTCTCTGCCGTGCGCAGCCAGGCTGTCCCGGACGGAGACCATTACCGGGTCACGGGCCAGAAGATCTTCATCACCTGGGGCGATCACACGATGGCGGACAACGTGATCCACCTCGTGCTGGCCCGCTTGCCTGATGCGCCTGCGGGTGTCCGCGGGATTTCGCTGTTCCTCGTGCCGAAGTTCCTGCTGGATGGGGCAGGCGTGCCGGGAGAGCGCAATGCCGTGCGTCCAGTGTCGGTCGAGCACAAGCTGGGCATCCATGGCAGCCCGACCTGCGTGATGGCCTTCGAGAATGCAAGGGGCTGGCTGGTCGGTGAGCCCAACCGCGGGCTGGCGGCCATGTTCACGATGATGAACCACGCGCGGATCGGCGTCGGACTCGAGGGTCTGGCCGTCGCCGAGCGCGCCTACCAGCAGTCTCTGGCCTGGGCGCGTGACCGCGTCCAGGGTTTCGACCCTGGCGGGCGCGAGCGCGTCGCCATCATCCGCCACCCCGATGTACGCCGCATGCTGCTGACTATGCGTGCCTGCATCGGGGCGATGCGCGCCAATGCCTACACCACCGGAGCACAGCTTGATTTCGCCCACCGCGCAGCCGATCCCGGGCAGCGGGCGCAGGCACAGGCCCGCGTGGACCTGATGACGCCCGTGATCAAGGGCTGGTGTACGGAGATTGCCCAGCAGCTCACCTCGCTGGCGGTGCAGGTGCACGGTGGCATGGGTTACGTCGAGGAAACCGGTGTCGCGCAGCATTTCCGCGACGCGCGCATCACGACGATCTACGAGGGTACGACCGGTATCCAGGCCAACGATCTCGTCGGCCGCAAGATCCTGCGTGACGGCGGCCAGGCCATGGAGGCCCTGCTCGCGGAGATGCGCGGCCTCGAGCCCGCGCTGGCTGATGCCGGACCTCAGCTTGCGCCCATCCTGGCAGCGCACAAGGCCGGTTGCGATGCGCTGGAGCAGTCCGTTACCTGGCTGCTGGAACATCATTCGGGTAGCCCGACGCTGCCGGGTGCCGTGGCGCACAGCCTGCTGATGCTGATGGGCACCGTGACCGGCGGCTGGCAGCTGGCCCGTTCCGCCCTGCGCGCCGCAGAGCGGCTGGGGCAGGGCGAGTCTGCGGATGCCGCCTGGCTCCAGGCGAGGATCGTGACGGCCCGATTCTATGCCGAGCAGCTGATGCCGCCGGCGGTAGCGCTGCTCGAGGCGATCAAGGCCGGAGACGAGGCGCTGATGGCGCTGCCGGACGAGGCCTGGTAGGCGAAGGGCTCAGTGCGCGCCTGGCTTCCACTTCTGGATGGCGGGCCCGAATATGACCACCAGGGTCAGGTCTTCCTCGATGTGGAAGAACGAGTGCTCTGCCGTCGCGCGGACGAACAGCACCATGCCGGGCCTGACCTCGTGTTCCTGGTCGTCTATACGCAGCCGGGCGCGACCCGAGACCACGAAATACACCTCGTCCTCGAGGTGCGGCGCCTGCATGTCGCGTGAACCTGCCGGCAGCCGGTATACGGCGCAGCTCATGGCCGGCACACGCAGGAACTCGTGAAAGCGCGGCTCGTTGCCGGCCACCTTCTCGGCCAGCTCCTCGATCCGGAAGACCTGCCAGGCGCCCTTGCTCATGCTCAAATCTCCAGGCTCGCTCCGCTGCCCGACGGCAGGGATGACACAAGATAACAGAGACTTGCGACATGGGCTAAAATGCCGCCCCGCCGATCAGTCCGAAGAGGCCAGAGATGGGTTTTTCCACCCGCCAGATCCACAGTGGCGTCGAGCCAGACCCGCTGACCGGGGCCATACTGACCCCGATCTACCAGACGACCACCTACGTGCAGCCGTCGGTCGACGAGTACCTCTCCAAGGGCTACTCGTACAGTCGCTCGGGCAACCCGACGGTCCGGGCCCTGGAGAAGAAGCTCACGGACCTTGAAGGTGGCGCGGACACGACCTGCTATGGCACCGGCATGGCGGCGATCAACGCGCTTTACCTGGCGTTGCTCAACGCAGGCGACCACGTCGTCGTCTCCGATGTCGTCTACGGTGGAACCTACCGGCTCAGCACCCAGGTGTTTGCCCGCTTCGGCGTCAGCTTCAGCTTCGTCGACACATCCAGCCAGGACGCAGTGCGCGCTGCCCTGCGTGACAATACCCGGCTGATCCTGACCGAGTCGCCGGCGAATCCGACGATGAAGCTGACGGACCTTGCTGCGATCTCCGCGATCGCCGCCAGGCATGCCATCCCGCATGCGGTGGACAATACGTTCCTGACGCCGTACTTCCAGCGCCCGCTCGAGCTCGGCGCGGACTACGTCATCCACAGCACCACCAAGTACTTCGACGGCCACAATGCAACGGTCGGTGGCGCAGTCGTCGCGAAAACCGCCGAGCAGGACCAGAAGCTGCGCTTCATCCAGAACGCGACCGGCATGATCATGTCGCCGCAGGTTGCCTGGTTGACGCTGCAGGGCTGCAAGACGCTGTCCGTGCGCATGGAGCGCCAGTCGGAGAACGCTCAGGCGATTGCTGAATTCCTCGCCGGCCATCCGAAGGTCGCGCAGGTCTGCTACCCGGGCCTGCCGGACTTCCCGCAGCGCGAGCTGGCCAGCCGCCAGGCGAGCGGGTTCGGCGCGATGCTGTGGTTCGAGGTCGCGGGTGGCCTGGCGGCCGGCAAGCGCCTGATGGACACGGTGGAGCTCTGGTCCCTGGCGGAGAACCTGGGCTCCCTGGAGTCACTGATCACGCATCCGGCCACGATGACGCACGCAGATGTCGAAGAGGCCGAGCGTCAGCGTATCGGCATCACCGACGGCCTCGTGCGTCTGTCCGTCGGCCTGGAAGACGCCGAAGACCTGATCGCGGCGCTCGACAAGGCGCTGGCAGCCCTCTAGGCGCCGATTCATCCGCGACTGATCGGCAGCCCTGTGGGAGCGGATTCATCCGCGATTGATCGGCAGCGCTGGTAGCTCGCGGTCCGATATTCCGGTCCCGGACACGCCGTAAATCCATCCCTGGAGGCTCGGGCGCGGCATCCCTGCCGCGCACGGCCCGGGACCGGAACACCGGACCGCGCTCCTCAGCGTCCTGCAGCGGTTTTTTCGCCGGGATGTAGCAGTCGAGGTCAAGGATTTCCGCTGGAACGCCGAGGTGCGAACACGCTGGTACCGAAAGCGGTCCACTGACCCCGCCTTTCCTTCCCTCACCAACCGGTCCTCAATGCAAAACCCGGCAGCCGTTCCGTGCAGCGCAGGCCGGTGGCGGGGTGCCGGACCGTGCGCGGCAGGGATGCGGCGCCCGAGCCTACTGGGACGTATTCACGGCGTGTCCGGGATCCCGCCACCGGCCTGTGCGTCACTAGCAACGCAGCAGGCATGCACAGCCGACCCCCCCCCTTTACTCGTCCCGCAGCTCCCGCCGCAGGATCTTGCCAACGTTGGACTTGGGCAGTTCGTCGCGAAAGGCGACATGGTGGGGGATCTTGTAGGCCGAGAGTCTGTCGCGGCAGAAAGCGCGGATCTCTTCCTCGCTGGTCTGCTGGCCCTGCTTCAGTACCACGAAGGCCTTGACTGCCTCCTGCGTGCGCTCATCCGGCACCCCGATCACTGCAGCCTCGGCAATAGCCCCGTGCTGGGTGAGTACGTTCTCCACCTCGTTCGGGTACACTTTCAGTCCCGACACGGAAATCATGTCCTTCTTGCGGTCGACGATCCGGAAGAACCCTCGCTCATCCATCACGGCCATGTCGCCCGTGCGCAGGAACCCGTCGCTGGTCATTGACTCGGCGGTCGTCTCCGGGTCGCGCCAGTAGCCCGCCATCACCTGAGGGCCGCGGACACAGAGCTCGCCGGGATCGCCCTGCGGGGGCTCGTTGTCCTCATCGTCGCGCAGCGAGATCTCGGTGCCCGGAAGCGGGAGGCCGATGCTGCCGTTCCACTCCTCGATCGTCACCGGGTTCGAGGTGACGACCGGGGAGGTCTCGGAGAGCCCGTAGCCCTCGTGGATATGCGTACCTGTCATGTCGGCCCAGCGCTTTGCCGTGCTTTCCTGGACGGCCATGCCGCCGGCTGACACCAGCCTCAGCGTCGAGAAATCGATCGTGCGCAGGTCCGGGTGCGCGACCAGGCTCTGGTAGAGCGTGTTGACACCCGTCATCGCGCTGATGGGCCAGCGTCGCATCTCGGCGATGAGCGCCCTGGTATCGCGCGGATCGACGATCAGGATGTTGTGGCCGCCCAGCTTTACGTAGGCCAGGCAGTTACAGGTCAGCGCGTAGATGTGATACAGCGGCAGCGCGGTCAGCACGATCTCCTCGCCCTGCCGGATCTGCTCACCGAACCAGAGGTTGATCTGGGTGACATTCGCCACCAGGTTCCGGTGCGTCAGCATCGCGCCCTTGGAACGCCCGGTAGTGCCCCCGGTGTACTGCAGGATGGCGACATCCTCGGGCTGCCGGGTCACCTCCGACATGCGCGAAGGCTCGACGGCAAGGCAGTCGTCGAAGCTGCGTGTGCCCTCGATCTGCCAGCTCGGCACCATCCGGCGGATCCAGCGCACGGCGAAGTTGACCAGCCAGCGCCGCGGCGTGCCCAGCAGGTCGCCGATGCCTGTCACGATGACATGACGGACCGGCGTGCCGGAGAGGATCTTCTGTGCTACATGGGCACGGTTCTCCACGATCACCAGGGCCTCCGCCTCGGCATCGTTGAGCTGGTACTCGAGCTCGCGCGCGGTGTACAGCGGGTTGACGTTGACGACGACCAGCCCGGCCCGCAGCGCGCCGTAGAGAGCGACTGGGTACTGCAGCAGGTTCGGCAGCATCAGGGCTATCCTTGCGCCAGGCTTCATGCCGAGTTCATGCTGCAGGAAGGCCGCGAAGCGGGCCGTCAGGCTGTCGAGTTCGGCGAAGCTGATCGTCCGGCCCAGGCTGCTGAACGCGGGCCGGTCGGCGAAGCGGCGCACGGCCTCATCGAACTGGGTGACCAGGGTCTCTCCGGGGGGAAGCTCAAGCTCCTGCGGCATGCCGGGCGGGTAGCTGCGCAGCCAGGTTTTCTCCATCTGCGTGTCGCTTTCTGTCATCGGCCTGGATCCAGACCCTGATCTTACCTGCATCAGGCGCCCCCGGTGCGCTAGCGATGCTGTTGCTGGCGCGCAACAGTCGCGGCTTTCCCGCTGGCATGGGCAGGGCATTCCTGATAGTGTGCGCACGCCCTGACGCGGGGGGCGCGTCGGGCCACACATCCTGCCGGCGGGGTGCGCAATGGCGCGTTCAAGGATTCCACTGTTCTACAAGATGTCGCTCGACGAGCGGGTGAATGCCGTTCATGAGCGCGGCCTTCTGAGTGACCACGACGTCGCGCGCCTGGCTGCAGGCGAGACCACCCTGGACCTCCAGGCAGCCGACAAGATGATCGAGAACGTGATCGGCGTGCTCGGCATGCCGGTGGGTCTCGGACTGAATTTCCTGATCAACGGCAAGGACTACGTCGTACCCCTGGCGGTGGAGGAGCCTTCCATCGTCGCAGCACTCAGTGCGGCTGCCAAGCTCGCCCGCGAGTCAGGCGGCTTCAAGGCGAGCAGCACGCGGCCCGTGCTGATCGGGCAGATCCAGGTCATCGATGTGCCGGACATGCAGCAGGCGATGAATCGCGTGCTGGCAAGCAAGCAGGAGATCATCGAGCTCGCCAACAGCTTCCATCCGCGGATGGTGGCACGCGGCGGCGGCGCGCTGGATGTCGAGGTGCGCTCGTACCCGATGCATTCACGGCCGGGAGAGATGCTCGTCGTGCACCTCATGGTCGATACCCGCGACGCGATGGGTGCCAACCTGGTCAACGGCATGTGCGAGGGGGTTGCCTCGCTGATCGAGTCGCTGACCGAGGGCACGGTATTCCTCCGGATCCTTTCGAACCTTGCCGACCGGGCGCTGGCCCGGGCTGAAGTCGTGTTCCCGGTCAGCCAGCTGGCCGGCAAGGGCTATGATGGCGAGCGCGTGCGCGACGGCGTCATCATCGCGACCGACTTTGCCCAGGTGGACCCGTACCGCGCCGCAACGCACAACAAGGGCGTGATGAACGGCATCGATGCCGTGGCGCTCGCGACGGGCAACGACTGGCGCGCGATCGAGGCTGGCGCCCATGCCTATGCGGCACGCCATGGCCGCTACGCGTCGCTGACCGAGTGGTGGAAGGACGAGGAGGGCAACCTCCGAGGGCGGATCGAGCTGCCGCTCAAGGTTGGCACCGTCGGCGGTCCGCTGGAGTCCAATCCCGGCGTGGCGATGAACCTGCGCATGCTGGGTGTCGAGTCGGCCACGGAGCTCGCCGAGGTGATGGCTGCCGTCGGCCTGGCGCAGAACTTCGCCGCGCTGAGGGCGCTGGCGACCGAGGGAATACAGACCGGGCACATGACGCTGCATGCACGCAGCGTCGTCAAGGCTGCCGGTAGCCCGCCCGAGCTGTTCGAGGAGGTGCTCGAGGCGCTACTGCGTAGCGGCGAGATCAAGGTCTGGAAGGCACAGGAGATCGTGACCGACCTCAAGCGCAGCAAGAAGGCCGGACGGACCACCCGCCAGCGCAGCGATACCGGCATGGGCGTCGGCTACGGCAAGGTCATCCTGCTGGGCGAGCATGCAGTCGTGCATCATCGCCATGCGATCGCCTGCCCGGTGCCGCTGACGATCCGCTGCCTCGTCGAAGACGGCGGCCACGGCGTCGAGCTGCTGATTCCCCGCTGGGGTGTCGAGTACCAGCTTGCGAAGGCGCCCGAGCGCCGGCGCTCGTTCGAGAAGGCCGCCGGCGCTATCCTGGACAAGCTGGGTCTGGCCGACCGCCAGATCCGGATCGAGGTATTCCCCGATGTGCCGCGCGGCATGGGCCTCGGCGGCTCGGCGGCGCTCGCCGTCGCGATCGTCCGCGCCCTGGACCTGCACTTCCGGCTGGGCCTTAGCGATGTCGAGGTCAACGAGCTCGCCTACCTGTCGGAGCAGATCGCGCACGGGCAGCCCAGCGGAATCGACAACACGCTGGCCACCTATGGACGGCCGCTGGTCTACCGCCGGGGCAGCCCGCCACTGGTGGAGCTGCTCAACATCCCGCAGCCGTTGTCGCTGGTCGTCGGCATGACGCGCAGCGAGGGCCTGACCGCGGCCACCGTCGCCCGCGTGGCCGAGGCACGGCAGCGCAATCCGCGGCTTTATGAGAAGATCTTCGACGACATAGACAGCCTGGTCCTGCAGGCGGTCTCGGCAATCCAGGACAACCGGGTCGCCGTCCTCGGTGACCTGATGAACATATGCCAGGGTTTGCTGAATGCGCTGCAGGTGTCGACGCCCGAGCTCGAGCGGCTGATCGGCATCGCCCGCAACGCTGGAGCGCTTGGCGCCAAACTGACCGGGGGTGGCGGTGGCGGTGCGATGATTGCGCTCTGTGACGGAGATCCGGAGAAGGTGAAGACAGCGATCGAGAGGCAGGGTTTCCGCACGATGGCGTTCAGCGTCGGGGGGGCTCCGGCATGAGCTCGACCGCCGAGCAGCTGGCTGCCAGCGATCCGCTGATCCTGGTCGACAGCCAGGATCGCGAGGTCGGCAGCCTGTCGAAGGCAGAATGCCACGAGGGCAGCGGCGTGCTGCATCGCGCATTCTCGTTGTTCCTGTTCAACCCGGCCGGCGAGCTGCTGCTGCAGCAGCGCAGCGCCCACAAGCGGCTCTGGGGCGGCTACTGGGCCAACAGCTGCTGCAGCCACCCGCGACTGGGTGAAAAGGTGGAGGAGGCGGCCATCCGCCGCGTGCGCGAGGAGCTCGGCGTCAGCTGCAGGCCGCGCTTCCTGTACAAGTTCGAATACCACGCCCAGTTCGGCGATGCGGGTGCCGAGCACGAGCTCTGCTGGGTCTACGCCGCGGACCTCGACCGGGAACCGCGACCAAATCCGGACGAGATCTCGTCCGTCCGCTGGGTGAGCCCGGAGCAGCTGACGCAGGAGATCGCCCAGGATCCCGGGCGCTTCACCCCGTGGCTGAAGCTCGAGTGGGCAAGGATCAGCCGCGACTTCCTCGGCGGGATCCAGGCCGGCCGTCGCTGACCCGTGGCTAGTGTCGTCATCACGGGCAGCACGCGCGGCATCGGGCGCGGGCTGGCTGTCGAGTTCCTCAAGCGCGGTCATGACGTCTGCCTGTCCAGCCGCAGTGCGGAAGATGTAGAGCGTGCGGTATCCACTCTGTCCAGCGTCGGCCCGGGCCGAGTAGCCGGCCAGGCTTGCGATGTCTCGCGCAAGCCGGATGTCCAGGCACTCTGGGATGCTGCCGCCGCCGCCTTCGGGCGCATCGACTACTGGATCAACAATGCCGGCCGCGCCACCTCCCGTCACCAGGTGCATGAACTCGAGGAGTCCCTCGTGCACACGCTGGTCGACAGCAACCTCAAGGGCGCGATTTTCGGCTCGCAGGTCGCAATCACCGGTTTCCGCGCCCAGGGTGGCGGTGCGCTGTACAACATGCTCGGCGGCAGCTTCAAGGGCGGCTTCCTGTCTCCGAACATGGGTGTCTACAGCGCGACCAAGGCCGGCATCTGGCTGCTGAGCAAGTACCTCGTGGCGGAGAACCGGGACAAGGGCATCCTGGTCGGCATGATCAGCCCGGGCATGCTGATCACCGAGAACTGGTTCGACGAGCAGCGCCAGATGAGTCCCGAGGACTGGCAGAAGATCAGGCCCATGCTCAACATCCTGTGTGACCATGTTGAGACCGTGACCCCTTGGCTGGTGGACCAGGTACTGGCCAACCGCAAGACCGGGCGGCGTATCGCCTGGATGACCAACGGCAAGCTGATGCGGCGGTTCATGGGCGCCCGGCTCCTGGGTCGCCGACGGGATCTCTTCAGCCGTTACAACCTCTAGGTGCCGGCGGATGGCCGAGACCGGGCGGCTCGCCCTGTGAAGCCCGCGACCCTGCCCCTGGTCAAGGTCAAGTCTGCGCGGCTTGCGCGCGAGGGCCGGCGCATGCTCGACGGCGTGGATCTGGAGCTCGCCGATGGCAGGCTGCTGGCGCTGATCGGGCCGAACGGGGCCGGGAAATCTACGCTGCTGCGTGTGCTGGCCGGCAGGCGCCGGCTGGACTCCGGCTCGGTCCGGGTGCTGGGCCAGGACCCGCTGCGCCAGGCCTCGGCGCGCAGGGCCATCGGATTCGTCCCGCAGTCCATCGCCCTCTACCCGCAGCTGCCGGTGCGCAGCAACCTCGAGATCTTCGCCCGGCTGCTGGGCGTGCCCGGCCGGGCGATACGGCAGGCGGTCGACGAGGCGCTGGACTGGTCAGGACTGAGGGATCGTGCGGCCGATGCCGTGAGCCAGCTCTCCGGAGGGATGCAGCGACGGGTCAATATCGCGGCCGGCACACTGCACCAGCCGCGGCTGCTGCTGCTGGATGAGCCCGCTGTCGGCCTCGACCCCGGCGTGCGCGGCACGATCCAGGACCTCATGCGCCGCCTGCGCGAGCGCGGCATAGGCATCGTGCTGACCACGCACGACCTCGCGGAAGCTGGTGAACTTGCCGACGAGGTTGCGATCATGCTGGCCGGGCGCATCGCGGCCTTCGGCTCACCGGCTGAGCTCGTGGCCGCCGAGTTCGGCCAGTGCCGTGAAGTCAACCTGCTGCTGCATGTGCCTCCGGACGACCCGGCCAGGACGGCGCTGATCGCCGGCGGTTTCCTGCCGACGGCGAGCGCGCGCCTGTGGACCACACGCTTCGACGGTGGCCTGGTGGAGCTGGAGCAACTGCGCTCGCGCCTGTCGGCGCAGGGGCTGGCGGTAGACGAGCTGCGCCTGCGCGAGCCGGGCCTGGATGGCCTGTTTCTGCGCGTGACTGGCGAGATCCTGCAGTGAGCCGTCTGGCTGTTGCCCGCGCCATGCTGCTGGTGCTGCTGCGTGATCGTGGCGCTCTGCTGATGGGCTTCGTCGTGCCGGTCGTTTTCTTCCTGATCCTGGCCGAGATCTTCACCAGCTCGGCCGACGGCGAGCTGCGCCTGCGCCTGGCGCTCACCGACGAGATCCAGTCGCCCGAGTCGCTGCGGCTGCTGGCGGCACTGGAGGCGAATGCGTCGATCGAGCGTGTCGACCATGCCGGTGACCGGGAGACGGTCCGTGAGCTCGTGCGCCGCGGGACGGCCGATGTAGGCCTGGTGCTGCGGGCCGATGGAGAGCCCCTGACGGGGCCGCCCGGTTTCGGCCCGCCCCCGCTGCTGCTGCTGGTCGACCCGGCACGTGCCGTCATCGCCGACCTGCTGACCGGACAGCTGCAGCGGGCCTACTTCGGCGCCTTGCCTGACGTTCCCCTGCGCAACGTGATCGACCTTGTTGGCAGCGAATTTACGGAGTTCACGCCCGGCCAGCTCGCTGAGATCGAAACGGGTCTCGGCGGAATGGTCCGGGCAGCCGAGGCGGGCGCCGAGGTTGGTTTCCGGTTTGACGACCTGCTCGACCGGACCAGCGTGGTGGGCCAGTCGGCCAGCCGCAACCAGGTCGCCTACTATGCGGGAGCGATTGCGTTCATGTTCCTGCTGCTGGCAGCTGCCCAGGGTGCGATGACGCTGATCGACGAGCACGAGAGCGGAATCCTCGATCGCATCGCGGCGGGACCGGCCGGACCCGCGCCGGTGATGGACGGCAAGTTTCTCTTTCTCGCTGGCCAGGGCCTGGTCCAGACCACGCTGATCTTTGCCGCGGCCTGGCTGATCTACGGGGTGGACCTGCCGGGCGAGTGGCCAGGCTTCCTGCTGGTGAGCGTGGCTGCTGCGCTGTGTGCGGCCGGGATCGGGCTGGCGCTGGTCGCGCTCTGCGGCACGCGCGCGCGGGCGCAGGTGATGCCGGTCGTCGTCATTGTCACGGTTTCTGCGATCGGCGGCAGCATGGTGCCACGTTTCTTCATGCCCCCATGGCTGCAGGACCTGGGCTGGCTGACTCCGAACACCTGGGCGCTCGAAGCCTACAGCGGCGTGTTCTGGCGCGGTGCGGCAGCAAGCGAGCTGCTGCTCCCCTGTATACTGCTGGCCTTGGCTGGAGTGGCCGGCCTTGCCTGTGCGCGGCTCGCCGTAAGGCGCATGCTGGGCGACTGAGCCGGCGCGGGCGTTCGACCGCGAGGATATACACAGTGCTGCTTTACCTGTCCCTGTTCCTGCTGGCTTTCTTCGGCATGGAGCTGGTTGCGATCCTGACGCACAAGTACGTGATGCACGGGTTTCTCTGGTGCCTGCACGAGTCGCATCATCGCCCGCGGACCGGGGTGTTCGAGCTCAATGACCTGTTCGCCGTGTTCTTCAGCATCCCGGCGGTACTGCTGATCTGGTTCGGCACCCAGGGGCATGGGACCTGGATGATCCCGCTCGGCCTGGGCATCACGGCCTATGGCTTTGCCTATTTCTTCTTTCACGACATCCTGGTGCATCACCGTACGCCGCTGCGCATCCGCCCCACCCGTGGCTATCTCCGGCGTGTCGTCGAGGCTCACTGGATCCACCACTCGGTGACTACGCGAGAGGGAGCCGTGTCCTTCGGCTTCCTCTGGGCGGAATCCGTGCCCAGCCTGCAGGCCAAGCTGCGCGCGCGCGCTGCTCCCGCCCTGTAGGAGCGGCTTCAGCCTGAAGCGGGTTCGCGGCTGAAGCCGCTCCCACACGCACAGAGACAGGCAGGCCTACAGGTCGGCGGTCCAGAGTGCAGGGTCGCGCGGTACCTCTGCCTGCCGACGCTCGAGCAGGGTAGAGCGCATCGCACGGCCGGCGCCGCCGAGCATGTGCCAGAGCTTGCGCGCGGTGCCTACCACGGCGCGCTGTTCCCAGGCCGAAGTGCCCTGGCGGCGGACGACCTCGCCGATCTCGCGGTAGACAGACAGCGCCGTCGCCACCGCCCAGGCCGAGCGAAACGAGAGCGCACGCAGTCCCTGTTGTGCCGACGCGTAATAGCGATCAGCCTCGTCGAGCAGGCGCTCGACCACGCCGAACAGGGCATCACGGTGCTCCGTCTGCGCGTGTGACGCTGGTGTCAGTCCCGCCTCTGCCAGCCAGCTGCGAGGCAGGTAGCAGCGGCCCGCGGCGGCGTCGTCCAGCACGTCGCGCGAGATGTTGGTGAGCTGGAAGGCGATGCCGAGGTCAGCCGCGCGCAGCAGCGACTCGCGGTCGGTCACTCCCATGACCCGCGCCATCATCACGCCAACGACGCCCGCCACTCGGTAGCAATAGAGCAGGGTTTCCTCGAGTGCATCGTAGGTCCTGCGCTCGACATCCATCCGGAAGCCCTCGAGCAGCTCCAGCGGGTGGCGCGCCGGGATGCCGTACTGGTGGACCACCCGCAGCAGGCCGTCGAAAACCGGGTCATCCTGCGGTTCGCCGGCGATGGCCCGCCGCGTACGCAGCTCGAGCGCCTCGAGGCGCCGACGCTGTTCCGCGGGTTCCAGTTCCGTCATCCCCATGCCGAGATCCTGGCCATCGATTTCGTCGTCGCAGTGGCGGCACCAGGCGTAGAGCATCCAGGCGCCATGCCGGGTCTCGGGGCTGAACAGCTTCGCCGCGGCGGCGAAGCTCTTCGATCCGCGCCTGATCATCTCACGGCTGTTGTCGACGACCGTATCCATCACTGCCGCGCCAGGTCCAGGTCAGACACCATCAGCGATGCGGTGGCCTTGGCCGAGCCGACCACGCCGGGGATTCCGGCACCGGGGTGCGTGCCGGCGCCGACGAAGTAGAGTCCGCCCAGCCTGTCGTCCCGGTTGTGCACGCGGAACCAGGCGCTCTGCGTCAGCAGCGGCTCCAGCGAGAAGGCCGAGCCCAGGTGCGCGTTGAGCTCACCCGCGAAATCATCGGGCGTGAAGATGCGGCTGGTGACGAGATCCTCGCGCAGGCCGGGTATGCACCTCTCCTCGACTGCCGCCAGAATGCGGTCGCGCAGCTTCGGCCCGGCGGATGACCAGTCGATCTGCCCCCTGGCCAGGTTGGGCACGGGGGTCAGCGCATAGAAGGTGTCGCAGCCCGGCGGCGCGAGCGACGGGTCGCTGCGCCCGGGCGCATGCAGGTAGAGCGAGAAGTCGTCCGCCAGCACGCCCCGGTCGAATATGTCTGCCAGGAGCTCGCGGTAGCGCGGCCCGAACAGGACCGTGTGGTGCGCCAGCTGTGGATGCTGCCGCTTCAGCCCGAAGTACACGACGAACAGCGACATGCTGAAGCGCTGGCGCATCAGTCGCCGCGCCGCTGCCGGCCCGCGGTCACTGTCGCGCAGCAGGTGGCGGTAGGTGTGCACTACGTCTGCATTGCTGGCTACCGCCGTGGCCGGAAAGTGCCTTCCCCCGGCCGTGATGACCCCGCTGACGCGCCCGTTGCGGGTCTCGATCCTGTCGACGGGTGAAGCCAGGTGGAGCTCGCCGCCCAGGTCCGTGAACAGCCGGGCCATCCCGCGGACCAGCGCGCCGGTGCCGCCGCGCGGGAAATGCACGCCCCACTTGCGCTCCAGCGCGTGGATCAGCGCGTAGATGGACGAGACATGGAAAGGGTTGCCGCCGATCAGCAGTGACTGGAAGCTGAACGCCTGGCGCAGCTGGGGATCCTCGAGGTAGTCCGAGACGACGCTGTAGACACTGCGCCAGCTCCTGAGCCGGATCAGCTGGGGCAGGGCCCGGAGCATGCTCGAGAAATCCTGGAAGGGCACATGTCCAAGCTTCTCGTAGCCCTCGCGGAAGACGTCCTCGGAGTAGCCGAGGAAACGGCGGTAGCCTTCGGCGTCGCGCGGGTTTTTCGCGGCAATCTGCCGGCACACCTGCTCGCTGTCCTCGTTGTACTCGAGCTGGAAGCCATCGGGCCAGGTGAGGCGGTAGAAGGGGTCGACGGGCAGGAGCTCGACGTAGTCGCCGAGGCTGCGCCCGCTCAGCGCATACAGCTCCTCTATGGTGTTGGGTGCGGTGACGACAGTCGGCCCGGCATCGAAGGTGAAGCCCTGGTCCTCGTAGACGTAGGCCCGGCCACCCGGGCGCTCCCGGCCCTCGAGCAGCACGGTCCGCGCCCCGGCCGACTGCAGCCTGATCGCGAGAGCCAGCCCGCCAAAGCCGGCGCCGATGACCACCACACGCGGCGCGCTCATGCCCGTGTCCCCGCCGGGCGGCCAAGCATCACGCGCAGTGCCCGGCTCACTGGCACCGGCGGACGTCCGCTCAGGATGCGCAGGCTGTCCAGGCCCTGCAGCCGGCCGGCATAGAAGCGCCCGATCAGCGGCTCCGGCAGACGGTAGAAGTGCTCCAGGACCCGCCAGCGTGCGCCGGGGTCCGCCGCACGGAACAGCAGGCGGTTCAGCAGGCGGAACACACGCTGGCTGCGCCAGAGTTCGCGCACGTGCTGGCGTACGCAGGCCTGTGCGCTCGCCACGTCGAGCGCCGGCAGGGCCGCCAGGGCATCGGCCAGCGCAACTGCCTGCGGCAGCGAGTAGCCGGTCGTGCCATGAAACAGGCCGGCCCGCATGCCCACGGTCACGACCCCGCCTGGTCCGGCTTCCAGCAGTGGCCCAGGGTTTCCTTCCAGCACGATCGGCAGCACTCCGCTCTCCTCGCGTTCGACTGTCCTCACCCGCCAGCCGCGCGCGGCCAGGTAGGTGGCGATCCGTTCACGCAGCGCCGCCGCATCGAGGTCGGAGGCGTCCGAATAGTATGTATCTTCCACCAGAACACTGGATTCGCTGAAAGGCAGCAGGTAGATGAACCGGTAGCCGTCATGCTGCTCGACGGTTGCATCCATCAGCACCGGGTGGTCGAGTCCGTGGGGCGCGTCCAGCTCGACCAGCTGCCCGACAAACTTCTGCCAGGCCAGCGTAAAGCCGGGCAGGGCTTGCGCGCCGCGCCCGTCTATGACAAGGCTGGCTTCAAGCACGCTGCCGTCCTCGAGCACGACGTGGTCGCTGGCAAGGCTGCGTACCGGAGCGCCAGTCCGCACCCGCTCGCCCAGCCGGCCCGAGACGGCGGCATGCAGGCTCTCGTTGTCCAGCGAATGGTAGCTGCCGGCGATGATTCGCTGGCGATTTGGAAAGCGCACCTCGTGGCAGGCCCAGGAGCGCCGCAGCAGGGGAGCCATCCACTTGTGCTGGGCAGGGGCCAGGTCACTGCCGTGAAAGGACCAGGTGTGGTTGCCGCCCAGCTGCGGGCCGGACTCCAGCAGCAGCAGCGGCAGGTCCGGGCGAACTTCGGCCAGCCGCCAGGCAATCAGGCTGTTGGCCAGCCCGCCGCCGGCCAGGATGACCGGCTTCACCGCAAGGCCATCAGCGTGGCGACGGCCAGGCTGACTTCGTCGCCCAGCGTATCCGACCAGCGACCGTGCCAGCGCCCGGCCAGCTGCCCGTCCGACGCGTACAGCAGCAGGTTTGGCTGGCGCGTGTCGAGATCGAGGCTGCTGGCCCAGAGACGCTCGTGATCGACGAGCACAGCCGCGCCGCGCGGCACCCTGCGCTGCAGCGTGTCGCGCACGCGCGCGAGGTCCACGGGGCCAGGCTCGTCCAGGTCACCGATGCGCAGCCACCTGAGCTCGGGAAAACGTGCGCCCAGCTCCTCCTGCCAGCGCTGGATCGTGCCGAGCCGCCTGACGTCGACGACCAGCACCATCACCGTCTGGCCTGAGTGGCTCGCCAGGCTGTCAGGGTAGCCCCACTGGTCGATGAGCTCGCGCTCGGCCAGAGTCTGTGCGCCTGACGCGCCAAATGAGAAGCACAGCAGCAAGGTGCAGGCGCCGCGGCGGACAGCCTCGGTGTAGATCGGAGTCATTTGGCCATCATAGCAGTCGGGTCCGCAGACAGGCCCGGTTCAGGCTGGCCGTTTCCTCGCGGCTGCAGCCCGATCTACCGCAGCCCAGTGATCCGGGTGGGTCCAGGTAGCCACGAACTCGTGCTCCTCCGCTTCGGCAAGCCGGGCATGCAGCTGCCGGCGCGCCTCGCGGGCCAGGGCCGTGGCCGCGACGGCGACCTGGCGGGGACGCGGCAGCAGCGGCGAGATGAATTCGCTCACCGCCTCGGCCAGCGACTGGCCGGGTCTGGCGACGGCATGGACCAGTCCGATCCGGAGTGCCTCCTGCGCCTCGACCTGGCGCGCGCCCAGCAGCAGCTCCAGGGCCCGGGCGCTGCCCAGCGCATGGACCAGGTCGATGCCACCACCCCAGGCGGTGGTCACCGCCAGACTGGCCTGCAGAAAGCCGATCCGGGCCTGTGGCACCATCAGGCGGAAGTCGCAGGCCATGGCAAGTTCAGCCCCGCCGCCCAGCGCATGGCCGTTAAGGGCCGCGATCACCGGCACCGGGAAGCTGCGCACCCGGTCCAGCGCCGAGCGGCCGTGGCGCGACATCGCGCGCGCCTGGGGGATGCTGCGCACCGCGTCCAGCTCCTTCAGGTCGCCACCGGCCGCGAAGCAGCGATCTCCTGCGGCGGTGATCATCGCGCAGCGAAGCGACTCGTCGCCGGCGTGCGCATCCAGCGCCGCGCCGATGCCCGATAGCAGGGCAAGGCTCAGCGCATTGCGCTGTTCCGGACGGTTGATCAGCAGCTCCAGCACCGCGCCGTCGCGGCGGATGAGGAGCGCGTCCTCCGGAATCGGGGACAGCGGAAGTCTTGCGTCCTCGCTCATGATGACGTCAGAAGTACAGGCGCATCACGCATTCGGCGACGCAGGCCGGCCGCTGCTGGCCCTCGACCTCCACCGTGTATTCCTCGACCAGCTCGATGCTGCCCTTGACCTCCTCGGCCGACACCAGCCTGCAGCGTGCACGCACGCGGCTGCCGGACGGCACGGCATTCGGGAAGCGCAGCTTGTTGATTCCATAGTTGATCACGCGCTCGACGCCGGGCGCGAGCGGCTGGCCTTCGTCGACCAGCCCGCGCAGCAGCGGGTACAGCGACAGCGTCAGGTAGCCGTGCGCGATGGTGGCCCCGTAGGGTGACTGGGCCTTCGCGCGCTCAGGATCCGTATGGATCCACTGCCTGTCCCCGGTCGCGCTGCCGAAGGCGTCGATCATCGGCTGGTCGATCGTGAGCCATTCGCTGACGTGGACTTCCTGGCCGACCTGGCTCTGCAGTTGTGACAAGGCTTGTTCGAGTCCCATCGGGGTCTCCTTGGCATGCATGGCTGGTGGCACTGTCCGGCCGCAGTTTGGCGGGCCACGCCGGGCTAAAAACCGGGCGGGGACGGGCGCCCCACCCAGCCGGCCGCCGGCCGGCCC
>JAFIFS010000019.1 GCA_020831895.1 Chromatiales bacterium | reverse complement strand
CCCCCCCCCCCCCCCCGCGTCTCGGGAGCTGGATCACACTGCGACACGGGCTCCGGCTCGGGTTGGTCCTGGCGCCCTTGATCGGCGGAGCGCTCGTGGTGCTGTTGCTCAACGGAGCAGGGCTGTCCGGGCTGATTCGGCTGCTGGCCTGGTCCCTGGTCACACTGCTTTACCTGGGTTTCTGGGCGGTACTGGTGGCCTGGATCGCGGCGCGGGCGCGTGGTGCGGACCAGTCACTGCTCACGCTGGCTGCGCTTTGGCTGCTGCTCGTGGTGATCCTGCCCTCCACGGTTAACGTTGCAGTGGAGTTGCGCTACCCGGTCCCACAGCGAATCAACTATGTCGACGCCTTGCGTGACGCGACGGACGCCGCGCGTGCACAAGGCAGCCAGATCCTTGTCGACTACCTGGAGGACCACCCCGAGATGGCGGCGGGCGCCGTCGACCTGCAGGATTTCTTCGCTCAGCGCTTTGCGGTGCAGCAGCAAGTGGAGGCTGCCGTCGCCCCGCTTGCAGCCGATTTCGAGCGCCAGCGCGAAGCGCGCCTGGAGTCACTGCGCTGGCTGCGCTTCCTGTCCCCGGCCATTCTCGCCGCCGAAGGCCTGGCTGAGGCGGCCGGTACGGGAGACGGTCGTTACCAGCATTTCGACCGACAGGCAGCGGACTTCCACCGCCAGTGGCGAGCATTTTTCGAGCCTCAAGTCCTCTCTGGCGCGCCTTTTTCCGCGCACGACCAGATCCCCCGTTTCGCCTATGTCGAGGAGAGCCTGGCCGGGATGGCCTTGCGGCAGGTTCCGCTCATGCTCGGGCTGCTCCTGCCGACCTTGCTGATCGGCTTCGCTGCCGGGCGCGCCATCCGTGCACTAGGCTAGCTCACCCTGCCTGCGGCATTGCCCCGTCGTGCTATCTTGGCGGCATCATGGATGACCAGCAGAGTTCGATAATGGGCTGGTTCGGGGTCAAGCGAGGTGGCAGCAGCCTGCCACCTCTCGGCCGCCGAGAACTGCATGTGCTGGAGGTGTTGTGGGACGCGGGCGAGCTTGCCGCGCAGGACGTGCACCAGCGGTTGACCGCGGCAGGCATCGGTCTCAGCACCGTGCAGAGCACACTGGAACGCCTGCACCGCAAGGGCCTGGTTGGCCGCAGCAAGGTCAGCCGTGCCTATTTCTACCAGGCCGTGCACAGCCGCAGCGAGATGATCTCCATGCTGCTTGGTGACATCGCGGCCGAACTGGCCGGTGGCGATACCCGCTGCATGGTCTCCGGCTTTGCGCGTTACCTGTCCCTCGCGAAGCAGCAGACAGGGTCACGTGATGAGTGACGCCAGCGTACTGCTGAACGCGGCCAGCCTGTGCCTGGCGTGGCTGGTACTGTCGGGGGCCGCCTCGCTGGCCGCCGCTGCCTGCTACCCGCTGTTCGCGCGCGTGGTGGCCGCCGATGACCCGGCACGGCGTGGGCTCTTGCTACTGGGTTATGGCCTGATGCCACCCCTGCTGGCGGGTGTTGCTGCGCTGCTGCTGATGCGCCCGGAGCTGGTTGGTCCGCTGCTGACGGATCACTGTCATGGCGACTTCTGCGGCCCCCATGCCCCCAAGCTGGGCGGTGTGCGCGGCACCGTACTGCTTACCGCAGCCAGTCTCGGTACCTTCTTGCTCATCGCGCTGGGTGGCGGTGCCGCCTGGCGGCGGGGCCGGCGTGGGGCGTTGCTCGAGCAGTTGTCCCGCCCCGCCGGGGGCTGGCGCATCATCCCGGGCGAGAAACCACTGGCCTGGTGCGAGGGGGTCTGGCACCCGCGTGTCTATTTGTCGAGCAGCCTGGTGCATCGTCTCGCGGAGGCCGAACTGGCACTGGTGGTGGCGCACGAGCAGGCACATGTGTCCCGCCGCGATAACCTGCGTCGCCAGTCGATGCACTGGGCGACAATGGCCTGGCCGAGCCGGCTGCGCAGGCGTGTGATGGCCGACCTCGCCTTGGCGCATGAGCAGGCTTGCGATGGCATTGCCTTTAAGAGGCTCGGCATGCCGCCGGATGCCGCGGCCCGGCTGCTGCCCCGCCTGGAGCGCGATGACACAGTCCAGGCACGGCTCGCAGCGCTCGAAGCCCGCCCGGTCCCGCGCTGGCGCACCTTCGCCGCGGCAGGGCTCGCCTGGCTGATCGCATCCATCCTGCTGGATGGCCTGACCCGGCTGGGTCACCCGCTGCTGGAGTGGCTGGCGGGGTAACCGCCTGCCGCCTGATCCCGCCCTGGTGCGCGCCAGGGGTCATCGAGCCGGTCAGCTTTTCAGCCGGTAGCCGGTCCGGAATATCCACCAGACCATGGTAGAGGACAGGGCGAGGAATACCAGCAGTCCGGCGATACTGGCGGCTATCGGTACATCCCCCGTGCCGTAGAAGCTCCAGCGGAATCCGCTGATCACGTACATGACCGGATTGAACAGGCTAGCCATCTGAAACGGCTCTGGCAGCATACGGATGGAGTAGAACGCACCGCCCAGGAAGCTGAGTGGGGTAATTACCAGCATGGGTACGAACTGGAGGTCCTCGAAGCCGCGGGCCCAGACGCCGATGATGAACCCGGCGAGGCTGAAAGACAGGGCAACCAGCACCAGGTAGCTGGCCATCCACAACGGGTGCAGTACCTGCAGCGGGATGAACAGGCTGGCGGTGGCCAGGATCACCAGGCCCAGGATCACCGACTTGGTGGCCGCCGCGCCTACGAATGCCGCCACGGTTTCCAGCGGCGAGATGGGTGCCGAAAGGAGCTCGTAGATCGTCCCGGTGAACTTCGGCATGTGAATCCCGAAGGAGGCGTTGTTCAGGCTTTCGGTGAGCACGGTGAGCATGATCAGCCCCGGCACGATGAAGGCTGCGTAGCTCACGCCGTCGATCTCCCCGATGCGCCCGCCGATCGCGCTGCCGAACACGACAAAATACAGCGCTGTCGTGATCACCGGGGTCGCCAGGCTCTGCCACAGGGTGCGACGGAAGCGCGCCATCTCGAACAGGTAGATGGCTTTCATCCCATGCAGGTTGAGACGGTCAGCGTGCATCAGCTTTCCTTGACCAGCCCCACGAAGATCTCCTCCAGCGAGCTTTCCCGCGTATCGAGGTCCCGGAACTCGATGCCGAGCTCGCCAAGTCGCCGCAGCAGCGCCGGTATGCGCGACTGTTCCTCTCCGGCCTCGAATGTCAGGCAGAGCAGGCTGCCGTCCTGGCCGAGCTCCAGTGGCCAGTCCGCCAGCGGCGGCGGGATTTCCCGCAGCGGATCCTGCAGGTGCAGCCTGAGCTGGCGCCGGCCGAGCTTGCGCATCAGGGTCATCTTGTCCTCGACCAGGACCAGGCGGCCCCTGTGGATCACGCCGACGCGGTCGGCCATCTCCTCCGCCTCGGCGATGTAGTGGGTCGTCAGGATGATGGTGACGCCCTCGTCGCGCAGCCGCCGAATCAGTGTCCACATGTCCCGGCGTAGCTCGACATCGACCCCGGCTGTCGGCTCGTCGAGGAACAGCACGCGCGGCTCGTGTGAGAGGGCCTTGGCGATCAGCACCCGGCGCTTCATGCCTCCCGACAGCGTCATGATCTTGTCGTGGCGCTTGTTCCACAGGCTCAGGTCGCGGAGCACCCGCTCGATCCACGCCGGATCTGGTGGCAGATCGAACAGGCCGCGGCTGAAGCAGGCCGTGTCCCAGACGGTTTCGAAGACGTCGGTGTGCAGCTCCTGCGGAACCAGTCCGATCACGCGGCGCGCGGCCCGGTAATCCCTCACGATGTCGTGACCATCCACCCTCGCCTGGCCACCACCGGGCACCACGATTCCGCAGAGGATGCTGATCAGCGTCGTCTTGCCGGCCCCGTTGGGTCCGAGCAGCGCGAAGATCTCGCCGCGGCGGATCTCGAGGTTGATCGGATGGAGTGCAGTCAGGCCTGAGCCGTAGGTCTTGGTCAGGCCGGAGGTGGTGATGATGGGCTGCACCCGGGTGATTGTAGCGGCTGGGGCGTCCGTCAACGAGCCGGCGGGAAGCGTCCAGGCCAGCGACTGACCGGCCGCCTTGTGGCTGGGCCCTCGCTTGTCAGGGCCGCAGCGGGGATAATCGTCTGCATCCGCACGGCGTTGCGGCACGAAACCCTGACCCAGCCCCGATCCCCGGACCCCTGCCTGTGTGAATACCAGCCCGCTTCCGACCCGTGCACTGCTGACGCTGCTGTTCGTAGGCGTGCTGATGGGCGCCGTCGACATCGCGATCATCGGGCCGGCGCTGCCCGCGATCCAGGCCGAGTTCGGCATGAACAACCGTGAGCTCGCGGTGCTGTTCAACGCCTACATCCTGTGCCAGATCGTCGGTACGCAGCTGCTGGCGAAACTCGCCGACCGGATGGGGCTGCGCAGGATCTATATCTTCAGCATCGGCCTGTTCGCGCTGGGTTCCCTGCTGCTGGTCGTGGCGAGCGCGTCCTGGCAGCTGTACCTGGGCAGGGCGGTGCAGGGGTTCGGCGCAGGCGGCCTGTTCCCGGTCGCAACTGCCGTCATTGCCGCGCGTCTCCCCGTCAGGGAGCGCGGCCCTGCGCTGGGCATCCTCGGCGCTGTCTGGGGCGTGGCCTTCCTGCTTGGACCGATCCTGGGCGGCATCTTGTTGCGCTTCTCCTGGCACTGGCTGTTCCTGATCAACCTCCCCGTCGCCGCGCTGCTGGTTCTCGGTGCGCTGAGGCTCCTGCCCCCGGACAGCGGCCGGGCGCCCAAGCCTTTCGACCTCGCTGGTGCAGCTACTCTGGCAACGGCCCTGACCGTGCTGGTGCTGGGTGTGAACAACCTCGACACCAGCGCGATGCTTGCAAGCTTCACGAGCGCTGCCGTCTGGCCCCTGTTCGCGGCGGCCCTCGTGCTGGTGCCCTTGTTTTGGCACATCGAACAGCGGGCAGCGGACCCCATCATGCGACCGGCGCTGTTCCAGTCGCGCCAGATCGTCACAGCCTGCGTGGTCGGAGCCGGGGTCGGTGCCATGCAGTCGGCCGGCGTGTTCTATCCCCTGCTGCTGGTCGAAGCGACCGGGCTGCCCGAGGCCGACGCCGCCCTGATGCTGCTGCCCGGCGTGCTGGTGTCGACGGTCGCTGCACCCGTGGCAGGCAGGCTGATCAACATCGTGGGCACCCGGGTCGTGATCCTGGCAAGCCTCGTGGTCGGGGTGCTCGCTTTCCAGCTGATCGGACGGGCGGAGGTGACGCTGCCCATCTTCATCGCCGCCAGCATGCTTAGCGGCCTCTCGATGGCGGGCCTGCTTGGTGCGCCGCTGCGCTTCGTCGTGCTGACCGAGGCCAGCGCGGCCGATCGCGCCTCTGCCCAGGGCCTGTTCAGCAACACGATGTCGATCGGCCGCCTGATGGGTGCGGCCACGGTAGGCGCCGTGGCCACCTCGATGGGTGGCGGCGTCGTCGGCTACCAGTCCGCCTTTCTCGGCATGTCGGTCCTCGGTATGACCTTGCTGCTGGTGGGCCTGGCGCTGAACTCGCGCAGTGCGGAGCAGCGCGTGATCCGTGAACGGGAGGCCGCAGCTGCCAGGCAGTGGCAGGCCGCACAGGCGAGTCAGGCGAGGAACAGCCGGTAGCCGGGGTTGCTGGTCTCGTCGCGCCAGGGGTAGCCGCAAAGCTGCAGGTGGGCCGCTAGTCCGTCCCGCTCGCTCTCCGGAACCTGCAGCCCGGCCAGGACGCGTGCGAAGTCCGAGCCGTGATTGCGGTAGTGGAACAGGCTGATGTTCCAGCGCGTGCCCAGCGCCCGGAGGAAGTCCAGCAGCGCGCCCGGGTACTCGGGGTATTCGAAGCGGACCAGGCGCTCGTTGGCCGCCCCGGAACCCACGCCGCCGACCATGTGCCTGACGTGTAGCTTGGCCATCTCGTCAGCGCTGAGATCGGTTACCGGAAACCCGGCCGCACGGATATGCCCGATCAGTGCCTCTCGTTCATCGGCGCCGCCGCGCAGCTCCACGCCGACGAAGATCCTCGCGACCCGCTGGTCAGCGTAGCGGTAGTTGAACTCGGTGATGCTTCGCCGCCCCAGGGTCTCGCAGAAGCGCAGGAAGCTGCCTGGCCGCTCGGGGATTTCTACGCCGAGCAGTGCCTCCCGCTGCTCGCCCGCATCGGCCCGTTCGGCTATGTAGCGCAGCCGGTCGAAATTGACATTTGCCCCGCTGTTGATGGCGACCAGCGTCTGCTCACGGACCGGATTGTCGGCCAGCCAGCGCTTGATCCCGGCGACACCGAGCGCGCCGGCCGGCTCGACCAGTGCGCGCGTGTCCTCGAAGATGTCGCGGATCGCTGCACAGATCTCGTCGGTGCTGACCAGCACCATGCCATCAAGAAGCTCGCTGCAGATGCGGAAAGTCTCGTCACCGACGCGCCGCACCGCGACGCCGTCGGCAAAGCTGCCCACGCGTTCCAGCGTGACCGGCTGGCCGGCTTCCAGCGCCCTGGCCATGCCCTGCGCATCGACGGGGGAGACGCCAAAGACCTTCGTCTGCGGCTGCAGGGTCTTGACATACAGGGCGATCCCGCTGGCCAGCCCGCCGCCGCCGACCGGGACGAAGATCGCATCGATCGGGTCCCGCTGCTGGCGAAGGATCTCCATGCCGATCGTGCCCTGGCCGGCGATCACCCCGGGGTCGTTGAACGGGTGCACGAAGGTGAGCCCCTCGGATTCAACCCGTTCCAGCGCATGGGAGTAGGCCTCGTCATAGCCGTGCCCGTGCAGCACGACCTCGCCGCCCAGCGCGCGCACGGCCTCGATCTTGATCCTCGCGGTCGTCTCCGGCATCACGATGACGCTGCGTATGCCGAGCCGGCGGCCGGCCAGCGCAACGCCCTGGCCGTGATTGCCGGCCGAGCTGCAGATCACGCCGGCCCGGCGTTCCGTACCGCCGAGCTGGCTCAGCCGGTTGTAGGCCCCGCGCAGCTTGAACGAGAAGACGGGCTGCAGGTCCTCGCGCTTGAGCAGCACGTGCTGCCCCAGCCGTGCCGAGAGACGTGGCGCTTCGTCCAGCGGGGTCTCTACGGCGACATCGTAGACTCGCGCCTTCAGGATGAGTTCGAGGTATCGGCTTGCCATCGGCAGCTATCTTAGCCTGCCAGGGCTCGCCCCATGCCCAGGCCTGCTAATCGACGGGTTCGAGCAGTTCCTCGAGCTGGCGTACCAGCTGCGCCGACTTGAATGTAGGCAGCGTGAACAGCCAGCCGGCCGTGAGGGCGTTGATGTCCGCGGCTTCCTGGAGGATCTCCCCAGTGACATCGCCTTCGGTCGCCGCGCCGAGACGCACACGGCGGCCATCCTCGACCATCCAGGTCTCCGCCGTGAGGACCAGGCCGTCCCCTGTGGTGAACCTTGCGACCACGGGGGCTTCTTGCGGCGGTTCCGCCCGCGCCACATCCTCCAGCCGCAGCGAGGCGAGCACGCCGCCGATCCCGTCAGCGGTCCTGGGAGCGCGGGGCTCACGACCCTCTGGAACCGTATCCAGCACGAATCCGAAGGCGCCCGGACCTTCCTTGGCCAGCCGCAGCGCCTCGCCGTCCGGGTGGGAGATGCTGATGCTGGCAATGCGGCTTGCCGGGATGTTGAGCAGGTCGGGTGCCAGCCAGTCCCGGGTGTCGCGCCCGAGGTCGGCATCGAGGGTGATGAGGAAGCCCTGGTCCTCGTCCAGCAGGCGCGCGTAGAACTGGCCCGCCGCCGGGCTGCTGCCAAGGACCACCTGCCCGACGATCCGCTCACCAGCCTGGAGCGCCAGCGCGATCCCGGCTGCACCCGGTTCGGCCGGGTCCTCGATGCCCAGACGGTCATGCAGCGCCGGGTTTGCCGTCATCGTCTCGAGGACGCGGGCCTCGGCCAGTCCGAGCAGCAGCCTGCGCAGGCGTCCAAGGTCCGCCGGGTAGCCAGCTCGCTCGGCCACCACCCAGCGGCCCTCACGCCTCTGCAGGCTTGCGACGCGGGTGTTTCCGCCTGTGTCGATGCGAATTTTGTCGATGTCGTCGAGACGGTTCTGCAGTTCCGGCAGCAGCAGCCCCGGACGGGCCGCCTCACGTTCGCCAGTACTGACCAGCAGGGCCAGCGCAGCCAGGACGAGTAGCAGTGCCAGCAGCGCCAGCAGGCTGCGCTGGCTCATGACCCGGTCTGCCCCAGGCGCAGCCGGCGGCGACGGCGAAGCATCGTCAGAGCTATCCCGGCGCCGGCGACCAGCAGCGGCATCAGCATGATGTTCACCAGCTGCAGCCGCTGCCCCAGCTGTTCGATGCTCTGGTCCAGGCCGCGCTGCACCTCGCGCAGCTCGGCGCGGATCTGCAGTCGTTGCTCACTGAACCGGGCCAGCTCGGCTTCCTGCGCCGGGCTCAGCATCAGCACGCCGCTGTCCTCGCGGGCAGCCTGCAGCTCGGCGAGACGCGCCTCTGTTTCTGCCAGCTCCTGCTGCAGGCGCTGCTCGGTGGCCCGGAAGCGGCCCTCGGCCTCGCGGCGCAGCTCGTTGACACGCGTGAACGGCCGGCTGAACGTGGCCCGGCTGCGGATGCCGATGAGGTCGCTGCTGCCACTCAGGTTGTCCAGCGCATTGATGACGAAGTCACCGTTGCTCGCAATTGCGGTCGCGAGACGCTGGCCGAAGAAGTTCTGCTGCTGGACCCAGAGCCGGTCGGCAAGCAGGTCCGTGTCGGCGACCAGCACGAGGTTGACGGGGGCAGCTGCGCGGACGAGGTGTTCCGGAGGCACCGAGTCCGCACCGGGTGGACCACCGGGAAATGCCGAGGGCAGCTGTCCGCCGACCCGCCCCGCGATGACCCGCACCTGGCGATCAGCCTGGAAGCTGGCGCGCAGCTGTTCCGGGTCCCCGCCGAACGCCAGCTCGAAGGTCGGCAGGGTGCCGGACTGGTCGCTGGTCGTGATCAGTGGCTCCAGCAGGGCAGGGCTGTCTGGCCGAAGTTCGATGCTGCCGGCGGAACCGAGATGGATCCGCTCCAGGCCACCCGTCACGACATCATCGCCGGAAAGGCCGCTGGCGGTGATGCCGAGGTAGGCGAGGTGGCGGACAGGGCGCTGGCCCAGTCCCCCAACGGTCAGCGCGTACCGGTCATCGCCAACAAAGGTATTGCTGTCGATCGAGATGCCCCAGGCACCGAGCAGCGGTTCCAGCGAAGAGGCCCGATCAGCGCCCAGCATGCCGGACATCGGGTCCACCGGATCACCACCCGACATGTCCATCTCGGCCCAGGGATCGACGAACAGCATGGCCCGCCCGCCACCGAGGATGAACTGGTCGATCGCGTAAAGCGTTGTCTCCGACAGCTCGCGCGGATGCACCAGCATCAGCACATCCACGCCCTCGAGCCGGTCCAGCTCGCGGTCGAGCCGTCGCAGTTCGAACAGCTGCCCCAGCTGGCTGTAGATCACCCAGGGCTCCTGCGGCTGCTGCAGCATGGGGTCGAAGCCGCCGGTCAGCGGCAGGCCGCTCAGCAGCCCGATCACCGGCCGCTCGGGCGTGGCCAGCGCATAGATCATCCGCGCGATGTCGTACTCGAGGAAGGCCTCCTTCCCGGGGTCGAGGAAGGGAATCGCCTCACGTTCGCCTATGCTGTTGGTCGCTGCCACGCCCAGCCAGATCGGGTCGCGCGCGCCGGGCAGCTCGAAGCTGCGCAGGCCGAATTCCGCCGCGCGGTCCTCCTCCTCGCTGAAGGGCGCCGGGTCGATCACACTCAGCCGCAGCCTGCCATCGGAACGCTGCGCCATCTCCGTGAGCAGCTCCTGGACGCGCTGCGTCCAGCTGCGCAGCCAGGGCAGATCGGCCGTGCCGCGGTTGGACAGGTAGAGGTAGACGTTGACCGGCTCGTCCAGGGTCTGCAGCAGCCGCACGGTGCCCGGCGCAAGCGTGTACAGCCGGTTCTCGGTCAGGTCGATACGCAGGCCGCGCAGCAGGTTGTTCGACAGGGAGACCGTGACGATGAACAGTGCCGCGAGGACGAGGAGGCCAAGCCTGCCATACAGGCGCCGGGTGCTGATCATCGCTCAGTCCGCCTTCTTCATCTCGAGCACGATGGCCGTGGCGTAGAGCCAGGCCCCGATGACCAGCGCGAAATAGACGACATCCCTCAGATCCAGTACGCCCTTGCTGATCGAGGCGAAATGGGTGAGGAAGCTCAGGCCCGCGATCGTCTCGACCAGCAGCTCCGGTGCCCATCCGCTGAAGAAATCCAGCACCAGCGGGAAGCCTGCGAGCAGCAGCACGAAACAGACGGCGACGGTGATGATGAAGGAGACCACCTGGTTGCGGTTTGCCGCCGAGATGCACGAACCCACCGCCAGGAAGGCGCCAGCCATCAGCAGGCTGCCTAGGTAGCCGGCCAGGATCACCCCGTTGTCGGGTTCTCCCAGCCAGTTGACCGTGATCCAGAGCGGAAAGGTCAGCGCCAGGGCAAGCCCGGTGAAGCACCAGGCTGCGAGGAACTTGGCCAGCACCGCCTGCCACATCGTCACCGGCAGGGTCATCAGCAGCTCGATGCTGCCGCTCTTGCGTTCCTCTGCCCAGAGGCGCATCGAAATCGCCGGCACGAGGAACAGGTAAAGCCAGGGGTGGAAGTTGAAGAAAGGCGCGAGGTCCGCCTGTTCGCGCTGGAAGAACCCGCCGAGGTGGAACGTGAACGCACCGGCCAGCGCCAGGAAGATGACCAGGAACACCCAGGCCAGCGGCGTCGTGAAGTAGCCCGCAAGTTCACGCCTGACGATGGCGGCCACGGGGCTCATCAGGCGGCCTCCTGCCGGGTGATCGAGCGAAACACCTCGTCGAGGCGGCCTGACTCGAGCGCGAGGCGGTCCAGCGGCCACTCCTGTGCCGCCGCGAGGTCCGCGATACGGGTCAATATCGCGTCTCCCGCCGCCGGGAATGCGGTCATCGTCAGGCTGCCCGGTGCGTGCTCGACGCTCGCGACCCCCGGCACGGCGCCCAGCGCCGCGGCCACGGGCTCCGCCGCAGTACCCGGTGCGAGCGTCAGCGTCACGGCGTTATGGTATCGCGAGCGAGCGATCAGGCCTGCCGGGGTTTCGTCCGCCAGCAGGCGGCCACCGGCGATGATGATCGCCCGAGTGCAGACAGCATCCACTTCCTCGAGGATGTGGGTAGAGATCACGATGATCTTCTCGGGCGCCATCTCGGCAATCAACTGGCGCACCTCGTGCTTCTGGTTCGGGTCCAGGCCATCCGTGGGTTCGTCCAGGATCAGCACAGGCGGGTCGTGAAGGATCGCCTGGGCCAGCCCGACACGGCGTCGGAACCCCTTCGACAAGGTCTCGATCGGCCGGTGCAGTACGCTGCCGAGCTGCAGCCGTTCCACCACCGCGCCCATCCGTCGTGCGCGCGCTGCCGCATCCATCCCGCGCGCAGCGGCGATGAAGGCCAGGAAGTCCGCCGGCGTCATCTCGCCGTAGGCAGGGGCCCCCTCGGGCAGGTAGCCCAGTTTGCGCTTGGCCTCGACCGGCTCACTGTCGACCGGGTACCCGCAGACGATCGCCCGCCCGGCACTCGGTGGAACGAAGCCGGCGATCATCCGCATCGTCGTCGTCTTGCCGGCGCCATTGGGCCCGAGAAAACCCAGCACCTCGCCGGTCTGCACCTCGAAGCAGACATCGCTGACCGCCGTCAGCGCGCCGTAATGCTTAGTGAGTCCCTCAACCTTGAGCATGCGAGCTACCGTTCATCCGCCAGTTGCCGGAGGTCCCCGGCGGCAGCAAGGTATTTTGCATAACCTTTCCAGCACTGCAACGGCCACCCTGCCGGTACCTGCCCGATGGTCGAGCGCGGTCGGCAGCCGGTGTCCCGGACCGTGCGCTGCAGGGATGCGGCGCCCGAGCCCACAGGGATGTGTTCATGGCGTGTCCAGGACACCGGCTGCGGACCGCGCTCACTACCGAGGCAGGATCTCAGCGCTCCGTGACCGGTCGCCCGTCCGTATCTATCAGCCGGATCTCCCCGATCCCGAGTTCCTCCAGGTCCGCGGAAATCGCCTCCCGGTCCCCCACGACGACGATCACCAGCTCATCGGGGCGCAGATGGCGGCGTGCCGCCGTGTTTATGTCGTCGACGGTCAGTGCGCGCACGGCCTCGGCGTAGCCGTCCCAGTAGTCGTCGGGCAGGCCGAAGTCGAGCAGCTGGCTGATCGAGTTCAGCACCGCGCCGGCGGTCTCCCAGCGTCCGGGAAGCGACAGCGTGGTGCTGCGGCGGACCCGTTCGACCTCCTCCTCTGTCGCCGGGCGTTCCGCCCGCAGGGACGCGAATTCCGCTCGGATCTCCATGACGGTTTCCGCCGTCCGGTCCGTCTGCACAGGCGCGAATGCAAGCAGGGGCCGCTCGGCGCGCGTATTGAGGATCGTGCTGAAGGCACCATAGGACCAGCCGCGCCGCTCGCGCAGGTTCATGTTGATGCGTGCGGCGAAGGTGCCGCCGAGCACGTCGTTCATCGTCTGGACAGCGAGGTTGTCCGGGCTGGTCTTCGGCGGCAGCAGCTGACCGGCGAAGACCACAGACTGGTCCGCACCGGGCCTGTCCAGCAGCCAGATCACCGGGTCTGACGTGGTTTCCGGCATTGCCAGCCGCTTGACCGGCAGCTCCCCGGGGCGCCAGTCCCGGAACAGGCGCTCGAAGCGCTCGCGCATCTCTTCGAGCGTCGTCGGCCCGACAACGATCAGGGTTGCTGCATTAGGCCGCAGCCAGGTCGCGTGGAAGCGGACCAGGTCATCGCGGCTGATCGCCGCGAGCGAGTCCTCGGTCCCGGTCCCCGTCAATGGCTGGCCGTAGGGATGGTCGGACCCGAACAGCAGCTGTGGCAGCACCCGCAGCGCCATCGAGTTGGGCCGCGTGCGCTCCTGGCTCAAGCGTGCCACCGCCGTACGGCGCAGCCGCTCCAGGTCGTGTTCCGGGAACGCAGGGTTCTGGATCACGTCGGCAAAGATGTCCAGCGACGGCTCCAGCCGGTCGGCCAGTGCCGACAGCGCGATGAACGAGCTGTCGAGCGTCGAGCCGGTAGCCAGCACGGCGCCCAGCCGCGCGAGCTCGTCGGCAAGCTCCGGGCCAGTGCGCGTGGCTGTGCCTTCATCCAGCATGGCCATCGCGAGGCTGGCGGTGCCTGGTGATGCAAACTGGTCGGCGGCAAAGCCCGCATCGACCGACAGCCGGATTGAGTACAGGGGCACTTCGGGCCGGGGCGCTACAACCAGCGTGAGCCCGTTGGAAAGCGTGGTGCGCTCGAATTCGGGAAAACTGACTGCCGGCTCAGGGCCTGGCTCAGGAGGGCCGGCACTCCGGTCCAGCGGCTCGCCGCTTGCGCGGCGGCTACCGACAGGCTCGACTTCCAGCAGGAACGGCGCCTGACCCAGCCAGTCCGCGACGACCGCGCGGAGGTCCTCGGTGGTTGCGGCTTCCATGTCGGCCACGGACTGCTTCCACGCATCCGGGCTGCCGCCGAAGACCATGCTCTCGGCCAGCAGGTTCGCGCGCCCGCTGCTGCCCCCGATGCGTTCCAGCCCGCGCACGAGGCTCGCGCGCTGCTGGACCCTGACGCGCTCAAGCTCAGCGTCGGTTGGTCCCTCGGCAGCAAAGCGCGCCAGCTCCTCCCGAATCACGCTCTCGAGCTCCGCCAGCGAAACACCGGGCTGCGCCGAGGCGATCGCGTAGGTGATGCCCGAAATCTCCAGCGCGAGCGGCGCGACCAGCACGTCGGTCGCGATCTGCTCCTCGAGTACCAGCCTGCGGTGCAGGCGGGAGTTCCGGTCGCCGCCCAGAATCGCCGCCGCAAGGGCAAGCTGCTGGGCCTCTGCCGTGCCCCAGCGGGGGCCGGTCCACGCCATGTACAGGCGCGCCTGTGAGACCCGGTCCTGCATGAGCATGCGCCGCTCCACGTCGTGCCGCGGAATCCACTCGCTACGACGGGTGAGCGGTGGCCCTGGCGGGATAGCGCCGAAGAACCGCTCCACGCGCGCGATCACGTCATCGGTTTCGACGTCACCAGCAATGACCAGCACTGCGTTGTCGGGCCCGTACCAGGTCCGGAACCAGTCGCGCACGTCATCGAGTGTCGCCGCCTCGAGGTCCTCCATGGAGCCGATCGTCTCCCAGGAGTAGGGATGACCCTCCGGGAACACGTTCTCGAGGACGTGCCGGAATACTCGCCCGTAGGGCTGGTTCACGCTCTGGCGTTTCTCGTTCTGGACGACGCCCACTTCCTGTTCGAGGATTTCCTGCGTGATCGCGTCGGCGAACCAGCCCATCCGGTCGGACTCCAGGAACAGTATGGTGTCCAGCGCGTTGACCGGCACCGTCTGGAAATAGTTGGTGCGGTCGAACCAGGTGGTTGCGTTCAGGTCACTGGCGCCAAGCTGCTGCACGAAGCTCAGGTACTCGCCGGGAAAATTCTCCGAGCCCTGGAACATCAGGTGCTCGAAGAGGTGAGCGAAGCCCGTGCGCCCCGGAGGCTCATCCTTCGAGCCGACGTGATACCAGATGTTGACCGCGACGATCGGCGCATTGCGCGACTCGTGCACGATCAGCGTCAGGCCATTGTCCAGCACGTGCTTTTGGTGCGGGATGTCGAGCTCCATGGCCGGCAGGGCCAGGGGCAGGGCTGCGAAGCCCAGGGCGGCGATACGCTGCAGCATGAGATCCTTCTGCTCGCTCGGAATGAGGGTCGAAGCTTATCGGGCGGCGCGCGCTGGCGTCCATGACGCAGTCGCGCAGGTGCTGGCCCGCTCCGGGCCATGCGGCTATCGTGGGCCATCCTCCCCTGACTATGGATCACCGATGCCAGCCCAGCCCGATTCGTCTCCCCGCAGGCTCCATCCGGCCACCGACCCGTGGGACAGCGGCCATCTGCGGGTCTCCGACCTTCACGAGATCTGGTACGAACAGGCCGGGCGGACTGACGGGCCGGCCGCGCTGTTCCTGCACGGTGGGCCCGGCGGTGGTGGCGACAGCACGCCGCGGCGCTTCTTCGACCCGACCCCCTGGCGCGTCGTGCTGTTCGACCAGCGCGGCTGCGGACGCAGCCGGCCCCATGCCGAGCTGCACGAGAACACCACCTGGCACCTCGTCGAGGATATCGAGCGCCTGCGTGAGCACCTGGGCATCGAGCGCTGGCTGGTCTTCGGCGGTTCCTGGGGCAGCGCGCTGGCGCTCCTCTATGCGCAGGCTCACCCGGAGCGCGTGACGGGCCTGGTGCTTCGCGGGATATTCATGCTGCGCCCGTCCGAGCTCAGCTGGTTCTACCAGTACGGGGCAAGCGAGCTATTCCCCGAGCGCTGGGCCGAATTCATCGCGCCGATCCCGCCTGAAGAGCAAGGGGATCTGCTGCAGGCCTACCATCGCCGGCTCACCGGGGACGACGCGGGGGCTGCGCTGGCGGCTGCCCGCACATGGTCGATCTGGGAAGGGAGCACCAGCCACCTGTACCCGGCGGCAAATGTGGCTGAGCGTTTCGGAAGGCCCGAGTTCGCGCTGCCATTCGCGCGCATCGAGTCACATTATTTCGTGAACGGCGGTTTTCTCGAGACCCCCGACCAGATCCTGCGCGACATCGGCCGGATCCGGCACATCCCCGGCGTGATCGTCCAGGGCCGCTACGACGTGGTCTGCCCGCCAGTCAGCGCGTTCGATCTGCACCGCGCCTGGCCGGAAGCCGAACTGCGGATAGTGCCGGACGCCGGCCACTCCGCCTTCGAGCCGGGCATCATCGACCAGCTGGTTCGCGCTACCGACCGCCTTGTCGATGCGCCGTAGGAGCGAATTCACCCCCTTTCCTCCGTGGGAGCGGCTTCAGCCGCGAATCTCTTCAAACTGGTTCGCGGCTGAAGCTGCTCCCACAT
>JAFIFS010000017.1 GCA_020831895.1 Chromatiales bacterium | reverse complement strand
GGGGGGGCCGCGCGGCGGGGCGGGGGGGGGGGGGGGGGGGGGGCGGGGGGCGGCCCCCCCCCCACCCGACACCGGGGGCTCGATCCGCCAGCCGGCGGCGCTGACCGGGATCACCGGCCTCAAGCCCACCTACGGGCGCGTATCCCGCTACGGCATGATCGCGTTCGCCTCGAGTCTCGACCAGGCCGGCGTGCTGGCGCTGAGCGCCGCCGATGCCGCCCTGCTGCTGCAGGCGATGGCTGGTTTTGACCCGCGTGACTCGACCTCGGCCGACCAGCCCGTGCCCGACTATTCCGCAGGTATCGACCAGTCCCTGCAGGGGCTGAAGATCGGGGTACCGGCGCAGTTCTTCGACGACGGCCTGGATCCCGGCGTGGCCGAGGCCGTGCACGCGGCGCTGGCGGTCTACCGGGCCGCCGGCGCCGAGCTGGTCGAGGTGAGCCTGCCGAGTCTCGCCATGTCGGTCCCCGCTTATTACATCGTCGCGCCGGCCGAGTGTTCCTCGAACCTGTCGCGCTTCGACGGCATCCGCTTCGGCTACCGTGCACCGGAAGCCGAATCCCTTGAAGACCTGTACAAGCGCACGCGCCAGGCCGGCTTCGGGGCCGAGGTCAAGCGCCGCATCCTCACCGGCACCTACGTGCTCTCCGCCGGTTACTACGATGCGTACTACCTGAAGGCCCAGCAGGTCCGCCGCCTGATCGCCGACGAGTTCCGCAGCTGCTTCGGGCAGGTGGACCTGATCGCCGGGCCGACGACGCCCACACCGGCCTTCCGGCTGGGCGAGAAGACCGACGACCCGGTGCAGATGTACCTGAACGACATCTACACGATCGGCGCCAACCTTGCCGGCCTGCCGGGCATCTCGATCCCCTGCGGCCTGGTGGACGGGCTGCCGGTCGGCCTGCAGCTTGTCGGCCCCCACTTCGGCGAGCAGCGGCTGCTGAACGCGGCCCACCGCTTCCAGCAGGAGACCGATTGGCACCTGCGTGCGCCGCCGGCCGGCGGGAGCCCGGCATGAGCTGGGAGACCGTGATCGGCCTGGAGGTGCATGCGCAGCTTGCGACGCGCAGCAAGATATTCTCCGGGGCCGCCACTGCCTATGGCGCGGCGCCCAACACCCAGGCCTGCCTGGTCGACCTCGGTTACCCCGGCGTGCTGCCGGTGCTCAACGCCGAGGCGGTGCGCATGGCGGTGCGTTTCGGCCTGGCCGTCAAGGCGACCATCGCGCGCCGCTCAGTGTTCGCCCGCAAGAACTACTTCTACCCGGATCTGCCAAAGGGCTACCAGATCAGCCAGTACGAGCTGCCGATCGTCCACGATGGTGCCCTGGACATCAGGACCGCTGACGGCGGGCACAAGCGCGTACACATCGTGCGCGCGCACCTCGAGGAGGACGCCGGCAAGTCACTGCACGAGAACTTCGCCGGGCTGTCCGGCATCGACCTGAACCGCGCCGGTACCCCGCTGCTCGAGATCGTTTCCGGGCCGGACCTGCGCTCAGCCGCCGAGGCCGTGGAATACCTGCGCCGGATCCACCAGCTCGTGCGCTGGCTCGGCATCTGCGATGGCAACATGCAGGAGGGCTCGCTGCGCTGTGATGCCAATGTCTCCGTTCGCCGAACTGGCGAGGACCGTCTTGGCACCCGTGCCGAGATCAAGAACCTGAACTCGTTCCGCTTCCTCGATCGGGCGATCCTGTTCGAGGTCGAGCGGCAGATCGACCTGCTCGAGTCGGGCGGCACCGTGGTGCAGGAAACCCGTCTGTACGACCCGGATCGCGACGAGACCCGGGCGATGCGCGGCAAGGAGGAAGCCAACGACTACCGCTACTTCCCGGATCCGGACCTGCTGCCGGTCGAGCTCGATGATGACTACATCGAGTCCGTGCGTGCCGCCCTGCCGGAGCTTCCGGCCGAGCTGCAGGCGCGCTTTACCGGCGAGTACGGGCTGGGCGAGGACGAGGCCGCGCAACTGGGCGCAACGCGCGAGCAGGCGGCCTACTTCGAGGCGCTCGTCACCGAGCTGGGCGGCGAGGCGAAGCTCGCCGCGAACTGGGTCATCGGCGAGCTCGCGGCAACGCTGAACCGCACGGGCACTACGATCGCCGACACGCGCGTGACCGCGCAGATGCTGGCTCGCCTGCTGCGCCGGATCGCCGATGGCACCGTGTCCGGCTCTATGGCCAAGCAGGTGTTCGAGGTGCTCTGGGAGGAAGGTGGAGACGCCGACGCGATCATCGAGGCCAGGGGCCTCAGACAGATCTCGGATGCCGACGAACTCGCCCGCATCATCGACGAGGTGATCGCGGCCAATCCGGTCCAGGCGCAGCAGTACCGCGAGGGCAAGACTAAGGTGATGGGCTTTTTCGTCGGCCAGGTGATGAAGGCCACCGGCGGCAAGGCCAACCCGGCCCAGGTCAACCAGCTGCTGAAGCAGAAGCTGTAGGAGCAGATTCATCCGCGCTTCTTCCCGGCTTGCGGTCCTTCTGCCCGCGGAGTAGATTCATCAGCTCAGCAATCCGGGGGGGACGCTGATGAATCACCACGTTCGCACGCTGTTCGGCCTGCAGGCCGCGTTGGCCTTCTCACTGTCCGGCATCGCTCACAGCGCAACCTGCGATGCCTTGTTTCAGCCGGTCCGTGCCGAGCACGACACTGACCTCGTGATCTGCGGAGACGAACTGCCGGCGGAAATCGCCCTTGCGGGACTTGACGTGCTCGGGGTCGAGCTGCTGTACCAGCAGTCCCTGACGCAGTGCAACTGGAACGATGACCGGCGCGGCTTTCACCTGGTGCTCAAGTCCGATCAGCCGGCCGAGGCGGTGGTGATTCCGGTGCTGGACGCCATTACCGGCGAGCCGGCCTGCGAGCTCACGGTCGATTTCCCGCCGCCGCTCGAGGCCGGGACGCCGTACTGGGCCGACGCGATGCCGTCGGGGTCCGCGCGCTTCGTCGATGTCGATGGTTACCGGACGCGCTACTTCGAGGCCGGCGACGGGCCGCCGCTGATCCTGCTGCACGGCGGGCAGACCGGTGGCTTCAACAACAGCGCGGTGAACTGGCAGCGTAATTTCCTGGGCCTTGCGCGCCACTTCCGCGTGTTCGCGATCGACCGCCTCGGGCAGGGCTACACGGACAACCTCAAGCGTGACGAGGATTATCCCGACTACTACTCGCTCGATGCCAAGCACCTCGAGCGATTCATCGAGGTGATGGGCCTAGAGGGTGTCACGCTGGTGGGCCATTCCCAGGGCGGCTACCCGGTCACCCGGGTGGCGGTCGACAGGCCCGACCTCGTCAGCTGCCTGGTTCCGATCGGCCCGGTCATCGTGCCCGATGACGGCGAGCTGATGCGCGAGTCGATGCGCTTCGTCAGCTATGTTGCCGGCCCCGTGCATCCGGCCAGTGGCCCGACCATCTACAGCTCGCGCCGAGCGCTGATGCTCCGCTATCCGACGGGCCGGAATATCGGGCTGGCGCAGGCGGCCGGCCAGATCACCCGCTTCGAGTCGCCGAAGATCCAGGAGGCGGTGCGCGGCATGTCCTCGATGCCGCCCAATCCTGATCATCCGACGCTGCGGCTCAACCCGGCGCACCCGATATTCGTCGCACTGCGCGAGCAGCTGCACGAGGACATCCGTGGGGGGAAGCTCGAGGTGCGGACGCTGATCGTGACTGGTGACGAAGACCTGCAGGTGCAGGCCGGGCTGAGCTGGATGCTGTACGAGATGCTCGTGGAAAGCGGCGTGGAGGCGGGGTACCAGGGTTTCCCGCAGGCTGGTCACAGCCCGCACGGCGAGTTCGTCGACGAGTTCAACCAGGTCGTCATCGATTACTGCCTGCAGTAGTCAACAAAAGAGCCAGGTCAACCAGCTGCCCAGGCAAAGGCTGTAGGAGCGAATTCGTTCGCGGACCCGCCGGCGGGCCAGTGTGCGACTTTCAGCCCTGCCTGAGGCGGACAGCCGCCAGCACGCCGAGTCCCGACAGCATCAGCCAGGCGGCGGCTGGCAGCGGAACGACGCTGACGGTGACGCTTGACGCCGGATCCAGCGACCATACCCCATTGCTGAAGGTGCCCGGATCGTACCGGCACATCCAGTTGATGCTGCCGCTGAAGTACGCGGCATAGGAGCCCTCGCAGCCGAGGATCGGGCTGCCGAAGGTGTACCCGTCCGGAGCGGCCCCGTCGCGCAGGTCCACCGAGCCGGTGCCGCGGAAAGGCGGGCGCCGCTGCTCGTTGACGATTCGCTCATTCGAGAAGCCGAGCTGGAACCCGTCCACGATCGTGAAGCCGTTAGAGGCCAGGGTCCAGAGCCGGATATTCAGCTGTGCCAGGCCGCCGTCCAGGACTCCCCAGCTGATGTCGGTTGCACTGCCGGTCGTGTGGTCACGCGCCAGGATGACCTCGCCTGCGGCATTCACGACCTCGAGCTGGGCCGCGACCAGCTGGATCGCGCCCGGCGCAAGCACGTGACCGGCGTTCGTGCTGCCGGCGGCGATCACCGCGTCGATGGCCGCGTCATCGAACAGCAGGGTGGCGAAGCCGCGCGCGGTCTGGGTCTGGCTCAAAATGTGTGACTGGAAACCTTCGTACGTGAAGGTCCGCAGCGTCGCCGCATCAGCCGAGGCCGACACCATGAACGTGGCCAGCAGGCCGGATACCATCAACTGCCTTGTGCTGTGCACGGCACCACTCCCTGTGTGATTGATTCTTGTTGTCAGGTTGGGCGACAGCGGCGTTATGTCAACGCTGCCGGGCTTTCGCCCGATCGCGGCTCAGTGGAGCAAATTCCGTGCCAATCAGGATGATGCTGCGGCAAGGCAGTGCTTTCGAAAGAGGGGCCCTGGCGGGCCCTGTCGCGCGGGGCGCGCGTCTCAGGCGAACTGTAAGAAAACCCGACGAGACCTGCGTCTCAACGCAGGCGCTCGACGTCGATCCGGAAGAGCCGCGCGGCGTTTCGCCAGGCGATGTTGTCCCTCGCGTCCTCGTCCAGCTCCAGGCTGTCGAAGAACTTCCGGTAGGTCTTCATGCCGGCCAGCGGCCAGTCGGTGCCGTAGAGCAGCTGCCTGCCCGGATCGCCCATGTAGGTGATCATGTCGCGGACCCGCTGCACCATGTAGCGCTCGAACTCGTAGTGGAAATCGCCGAGCGTGAGGCCGGAGATGTCGGCATAGACATTGTCGTTCTTGTACAGCACCTCGGCCGTGTCCTGGAACCAGGGGTTGCCCAGGTGGCAGATGACAAAGTCCACGTCCGGGTAATCCACCGCCAGGTCGTCGACGAGCAGCGGATGAGCCTGGCGCAACTTTGCATGCTTGCTGTAGGTGTCCCCGCAGTGGATCATCACCGGCACCTTGTGCTTGGCCGCGATCCGCATCACGCCCTCCAGCGAGGGATCGTTGATCGCGTACTTGTCGTAGCCGGGATAGAGCTTGATGCCGCGCACCTGCCCGGCGGCGATCCGCTCCTCCATGCGGAACAGGTCGGTACGCGTATCGTCGACGCGCCAGCGCAGCCCCTCGATGAGGGTGACTCTGGGGTCATCGCCCAGCAGCGCGATGGCCTCGTCGACGTGGGGACGATGTTCGTTGACGAAGTAGGAGGTCAGGATTACCGCGTGGCTGACCCCGGACTCCTGCATCGCCGCAAACAGCTTGTCTGCGGTCTGCCGCGGATCGGCCAGCTGTGTGCTGTCGTAGTTGTTGATGTGGACGTGACAGTCAATCAGCATTCACGCGCTCCGGGCCTGCCTGCGCCCAGCATAGCGGGGAGGCAGGCCCGGTGCACGGCAGACCACCGGATCCTCAGGGGTTGTTGCGGAACCAGTTCTCCATGGCATCGATGAAGCCCTCGAACCGCGAGAAGTCTTCCGAGATCACGTCGACGCGCAGCTCGCGCAGCCGCGCACCCTCGGCCGTGATCGGGCCGAAGCAGGCCAGCACGGTCTTCTCGTTCAGCACGTTGCGGTCCTCGCCCAGGTGCAGCAGCAGGCTCTCGATCTCGCCGCGACTGGTGAACGCGATCATGTCGATCTCGCCGGCCAGCAGCATGCGGGTGCCGAGCTCAAGGTTCTCCATCTCGCGCCCGGTCACGTAGGCCGGGACACGCTTGGTTTCCAGGCCGATCCCCTCCAGGTCGCGGATAAAGTCAGGAACGACGTCCGGCTCGTCCATGCCCACGACGTCGGGTGCCGGCACCAGGACAATGCCGCTGGTTTCGCCACGCCTTTTAAGTTCGTCGACGATACCACCCGGGCTGGGTACCGGGGGCACCAGAGTCGGCACGAGACCGACCTGCTCGAGCAGTCGCGCATCGTTGCCGATCGCAGCGGTCCTCAGGCCTGCGATATCTGCTGGCACCAGCCCGAGTGCCTCGATACGGTTCAGGTAGGCGTCGATGCCGTTGCGGCTGGTGAACGCGATCCAGGCATACTGGGCACGGTCACGGATCACCTGGTCGAACACGCTGTGGTCGGGTACTGGATCGATCGTGATCGTCGGCATCCATATGGGACGCGCACCGGCCTCGATCAGCAGCTGGCCGAGCCTTCCGGCGTAGTTGCGCGGCGTGGTGAAAAGCACCGTCTTGCCGTACAGCGGCAGCGTCGCCCGGTCTATCAGGTCCGTCTGTCGGGGAGTGTCCTGCTGCGCCATTGCGAAGGCGGGAAGGACCAGAAGTGCTGCGACGGCGATGTGGAATCTGGACTTCAGGGTCATGACTCTGTTGCCTCGGCTGTTGGATCACTGAACTTTTTCGCGGCTGTCAGGCCGGACGGATCCAATCTAGGACACTCCCACCGGGTGCACAAGCTGGTCCGCGGGTCCGCAGCCTAGCTTCGCTGCCATCGGTGGTAGCGTTCGACCCAGCGCAGAAGGCCTTCCGGCTTGTGCGCCTGCTTCCACTGCCCGGCGGCGTACTTGTTGGCCTCATTCAGCGTCGGATAGATGTGGATCGTGCCCAGGATCTTGTTGAGCCCGAGGCCATGGCGCATCGCGAGCACGAACTCGGCGATCATGTCGCCAGCATGGGGCCCCGCGATCGTCACGCCGAGGATCCGGTCCTTGGCGGGTGGCGTCAGCACCTTGATGAGCCCATAGGCTTCCCCGTCGACGATTGCCCGGTCCAGATCATCGATGCCATAGGTGGTGACTTCATGAGGGATGCCCTGGTCTATGGCTTCCTGCTCGTTGATGCCGACGCGGGCGATTTCAGGCTCCGTGAACGTCGCCCAGGGCACCACGGAATAATCGACTCTGAACTTCCGGAAGCGTCCGAACAGCGCATTGACCGCGCAGAACCAGGCCATGTGCGAGGCCGTGTGCGTGAACTGGTAGCGGCCGGCGACATCGCCGCAGGCATAGATATTCGGGATGCGCGTGCGCAGGTAGTCGTCGAGCTCCAGCCGGCCATCGGTCAGGATGCCCAGCTCCTCCAGCCCGAAACCCTCGAGGCGCGGCCTGCGTCCGGTAGCGGCCAGTATCCGGTCGAAAGGGATCACGGCCTCGCGCCCGTTCTCGCTGACCAGCAGGCGCTGGCGGCCCTCGCCGGACTCCACCCGCAGCGCACGTGTGCCGGTGCGTACGTCGATGCCCTCGGCCCTGAAGCGCTGCTCAACGAGTGTCGAGAACTCACGATCCTCCCGGGCCAGCAGCCGCCCTGACATCTCGACCAGCGTCACCCTGGCGCCGAGCCGGGCGAATGCCTGGCTCAGCTCGCAGCCGATAGGGCCTCCGCCGAGCACCAGCAGGCGCTGCGGCAGGTCTCTCAGTTCCCACAGATTCTCCGAGGTCAGGCAGTCCACCCCGTCGAGCCCCGGCAGCGGAGGAATCACAGGCTCGGCGCCGGTCGCGATGATCAGCGACCGGGCCGTGAGTCTTTGCCGCTCGCCGGCTGCGTCGGCGATTTCGACCGTCCACGGGTCGATGATCCGGGCCTCGCCCTGGCGTACGTCGACCCCGAGGCTGCGGTAGCGCTCGACCGAGTCATGGGGCTCGATCGCGCGGATCACCTCGTGCACGCGTTGCATTGCGAACGGCAGGTCGAACCGCGCCGAGGCCTGGGCGATGCCGTAGTCAGCCGAGCGGCGGATCCGGTCGAGCAGCCGCGAGGTCCCAATCAGCGTCTTTGAAGGCACGCAGCCGCTGTTGAGGCAGTCACCGCCCATCCGGTCACGCTCGACCAGCGTGACGCGCGCCTTGACTGCTGTCGCGATATAGGACGAGACCAGCCCGGCGGCGCCGGCACCGATCACGATCAGGTTGCGGTCGAATCGGCGCGGCCGGCGGAAGCCACGGTACACGCGGCGTGCGCGCAGCCAGTCGAGCAGCTTGCGCGCCACCAGCGGAAACAGCCCCAGCAGCACGAACGAGCTGATCAGCACGGGCGAGAAGATGCCGCCCGGGCTGTCGAGCTGGCCGATCTGCGTGCCCGCATTGATGTAGACCGCCGTGCCCGGAAGCATGCCGAGTTGCGAAACCCAGTAGAAGGTCCATGCACGCAGCGGGGTCAGCGCCATCACGAGGTTGATCAGGAAGAACGGGAAGGCCGGCACCAGTCGCAGCGCGAACAGGTAGAAGGGCCCGTCGCGCTCGATGCCCTGGTTGATCGGCAGCAGCCGGTTGCCGTAGCGCTGCTGGATCGCGTCGCGTGCGATGAAGCGCGCAACCAGGAAGGCTAGCAGCGCGCCCAGGCTCGATGCGAACGACACGAGCAGCAGGCCCCAGCCCAGGCCGAAGATGGCACCACCCGCCAGCGTCATGACGGCTGCACCGGGCAGCGAGAGCGCCGTGACCCCGACGTAGGTCACGAAGTAAAGCAGGCTGCTCAGGACGGGCTGCGAATCCCGGAAAGACCGAACGTCGTCGAGCGCCGCTCGCAGCAGCTCGAAACTCAGGAAACGTCCGAGGTCGAGAACAAAGAATGCCGCGATGGCGGCCAGCACCACAAGCAGCAGTGCGATACGGGCACGGTTCATGCCAGGTCCGTCCAGTTGCGCGGAAGTGCGGGGACCGGTGCTTGCCACCGGTCCCCGCCATTATCCACGCAAACGCCGACGGGCGTCTGTGCCGAGCGAGCGGCTGTCCCTCAGCGTCCCTGCCAGATCGTGCACCAGCCCCCGACATTGACCAGGCGACCGGCGAAAGCCGGGCAGGGGCGCCAGGTCTCCCCAGCCTCGCCCCGCAGCTGCGCACAGTTCAGGCATTTCTGCTCCGGACTGTGGCGGCTGGCCAGCGGATGGTCCTTCGGCACCTCGCGGGTGTCCTCGACGTAGAGCAGGCTGCGTGCGACCGGTGAATTGGGGTCGAGCCTCTTGAACGTACTGGTCCGCGCGCTCACTGTCGGCGTGGCAATGGCCAGCGGGGTCAGCAGCGCAGCCGAGCGCAGCAGCATCCGGCGGTTGATCCTGCCCCCGCTCATCGGCCTGCCCCCCGGCCGGTCGCGCTGGTGAGGGAGTAGCCTGCACCCTCGTCGATCATCCCGTGCTCGGTCATCAGGCCGAGCACCTGCCGGGCAAGCAGCAGCCCGACCCGCGGGTCATCGTTAAGCGGCTGCCACAGCTCCCAGGTGCCGCGGTACTGACCCTGCACCGGTGCATCATCGCTCGGCGGCCCCTTGGACTGGTCATAGCCCAGGTGACCGAAGGCGGGGATCTGCCAGCCCAGCGAGGGGTCCGTGTCCTGGCGAGGCTGGTCGATGGGGGTCTGCCGCGGCGGGGGATAAGGCCGGCCGTCGTCACAGCCGCCCATCTCGAAGCAGCAGGGCCCGGTCCGGCCCAACGGATCGCCCTCGATCCTGCACTCGGTATCGACCCAGACGCCCCAGACCTCGGCAAACGGGTGGCCGACCTCGGGGTAGGTGTCGAAGTCGAGCGTATCGGCGCGGAGCCAGCTGCGCCAGCCGATCTCCTTGGCGATCTGATTGGGCAGCTCGACGAGGTTCAGCACGCTGTCGATAGAGATCTGCGTGAACGCAACGACGATATGGTCGATCTCGCGCTGGCGGAACTCGTCCAGCGCATCCCAGTAAAGGTACCCATGCAGGCCCCCGGGCAGCTGACGGTCGCTCAGGTACAGCCAGGCATTGCCCAGGCTCTCGCCGCGCATCTCGCGCGTGCGTTCCATCCGGCTCTGGCCCGGGCGCGTTACCTCGATGTTCGGGTTCTCTTCCCGCCGGCCCATCCAGGCGCCGAGGATGTTGTTCTCCTTCATGGTCGGGTAGCGTCGCAGCAGCTCCTCGCGGATCAGCTTGTCCATCACGACGGTGTCGTCGATCTTCGGGTCGAAGGCCTCGTTGCCGTCACGGATCGCATGGTTGACGATGAGCACTGCAGTGCGCTCGGCGGACACCCCCGGATTGAACGAGGCGACGATGCCGTCAACCATCATGTCAATCAGCAGCGGATCCTCGATGAACGGGTTGGGCCGGCCTTCCAGCGGAATCTGCGGGTTGACCCGCGGCGGCCCGGCCGAGCGGGTCCAGCCGGGCGGGTCCGTGGGGAAGCTCTCCCGCATCAGGTCCGTCGGGTCGTTCACCCAGAGCACCTGGACATTGGTCCCGTGCTCCTCGTTCCACTTGTCAACCACGCGCCGCGTCGTGCTGACCACATCGTAGGTCTTCCAGAAGCGGACACCCGTGGTCGTCATGTCGACCATGATGATTTCCTCGGCACCGCGCCTGAGCAGCCGCTCGGCCGGACCGTCGACGTTGTACCGGTCCGGGCTACAGTGAGGCCAGGGGCCGTCGTCCGTCTCGGATCCGCAGTACCTCAGGTTGGCCCCGCCGGCCACCTGGGGCTCGTACATCATCCGCGGCCAGGGCAGGCGGTGGATGAAGGTCTGGGAGCCCAGCCAGTGCGCGATGTCGGTGACGAAGTTGATCCCGAGCTGCGCACCATGAGCCTCGAGCACCTGCGTCATCATGTCCAGCTGGCGGTCGGCGAGGTCTGCGGCCGGGTCGATCCCGCCGATACGCGCGTTCTGGAAGCTGTATTTCAGGAACTGCGTGGAGGCGTTGGCGTAATCCTGGCTGTCGTCCTTGCTGACGACGGTCGGCCAGACCTCTGGGTTCCAGATCACCCGCTGGAAGATCACGTTGTTCGGGTCGTACTGGAAGAACTGCAGCGTGTTGTCGAACGTGTTGCCGAGGTCGGTCTCCTCGGAGCCACCGTGGACGACGAAGATCACGCCTACGGTTTTTTCATGTTCCGTCGCCGCAGCAGACAGGGCGAACAGGCCGCCAGCCGCCAGTGAGACCAGGGTCTTGGTGAGCCTCATGCTTTCTCCCCACTCTTGCTGAATCGCAGGTCCGGGAAGGTTGCCATCAGCGGACACGCTTGGGAAGCGTTACCGGCCGCCTGTGCAACCAGCGGTGAGTGGGCTGCAGTGCGCCGCAGCGTGTGGCCTCGTGCTCAGTCGAGCACGGCGCTGACCGAGTCGGCCAGCGCCGTGGCCACGTAGGGCGCCCAGCGCCCGACCGGCAGGCCGTTGTAGATCACTCGCGTCTCCCCGAGCCGGAATTCGCGCACCAGGGGCTCGTTCCAGTCTCCGTGCCGGATCGTTGCAAAGGCGTCGAAGCCCTGGAGTCCCTCGAAGGTGTAGAGCGCATGGGCGAACATCGTGTCCGAGCTTTCCGAATAGAACGTGCTTGGCAGCGTGATGATCACGTCGAAGCCATCGGCAGCGGCGGCCCGATAGGCCTCATTGGTAGAGACCCAGCGGTCCTGCGGATCATGCTGTTCGTCTGCGTAGATATCCTGGCCCTGGGAGATGCGGGTCCGGCTGAACGGATACTCGGCCAGCAGTGTGGCGATGTCCCGGCGCAGGGCGGCGTAGTAGGGAGCAGAGAACTCGTGGTAGCTCTCGTCCGGAAAGCGGTCCCAGGGCATGCCGTGCGAGGAGATCAGCACATCGACGGCGCTGCCCTCCGGCAGCGTGTCGAGACGCTCGCGCAGCATGCCGACCCAGCCATCGATGACGGGCTGGAAACTCCCCATCGACGGTGCGAGGATCATGGTGATCTCACGGCCCCGGTTGCGGCGCTGCCATTCCTCCACGTAGCGCCAGGCTTCGTAGAAGCTGCCGCCTTCTCCGAGCACCTTGTAGGTGCCATGCGTCACGAACGTGGAAGCCAGCACGAGAGTCTCCATGCCGCTGTCGAGCATCTCGAACACGGCGGCACGGACCTCGCCCGGGTTTGTCGCGTCGGCCTGCCTGATCACGAGGGGGCCGTGGCGGCGTGTCAGCTCCTCGCTGGCCAGGTCGACGACATGCCGGACGCCTGCTGCATGGGGCATGCCGGGCGGCTCCAGTCCCACACCGTAGTACCACAGCCGCGCATTGACCGTGGGTTTCTGCGCGAAAGTTGGCCAGTCCGTGTGCAGCGACGACGTGATGAAATGGCCGGAACGCAGCCGCTCGCGCGGTGCAACCCAGCTGAGTTCGCCCGCGTGGTAATAGTCGATCCACGGCCGCCCGTTTTCGTCATGGTCGCGTCCCCAGGCATCGACCAGTCGGGTGGGGGTAAATGCCTCCTGCTCGTGGAAACGCTCGACGTCAAGCAGCACGACCGGGTGACGCTCCTGGACGAAAACCCGGAAAGGCCAGGGCCATGTCCGTGCGGGCTTGCTGGCGATGCGCAGGAAGAAGTCCTGAACATCGTCGAGTGTCTCCGGCATCAGCAGGCCGGTGAACAGCACGCCGACCTGGCCAACCGGGGCGGGCTGCTCTGCGCGGGCCTGTTCGACGAGGTCGACCTCCAGCGGGCGGTAGGAGCCATGCCAGCTCATCATGGCCCAGGCGGAGAAGGCGAGCCATACAGCAGACACGGCGAGCAACGCGCGCCTCATCGGTCCCTCCAGCGAGTGGCATCCGGCCTTTGACTATAACAGCCCTCGTCGGGAAGGAGCGCCGATCGTGTCTGGAGCCGGCAGCGTCATTGTGCTGCATACTGGAAACCCCGCTGTGGAAGCACGGTGGGCCTGTCACCGCGCACGAGGAGGGAGCAGATGCGCAAGCCAGCAAGAGAGCGGCTGGAGCGGGCGCTGTCACGGCGTGAGTTTGTCGGCAGCGGGATGGCGGCGGCAGCCGGGGCTGGGCTGCTCGGCGGGGCGCCGGCGCTGGCCGGCAGTAGCCGCGTGCGAACCGGGCGTCCTGGAGCTTCGCCAGCGGTGCTCCAGGCGCCGTTCCTGAGCCTGCGTGACTACCTCGCCGCAATGGAGCAGCGTGGCCTGCTTGCCCGCTTCAGCGACGTTGACCAGGACGCCTGGGAAGCGACCGCAATCATGTACCTGCTCAGCGACCGCTTCGGCCTCAACGAAGAGCCGATCGCTCTCTTCGAGAACATCAAGGTGGACGGACGCTGGATGAAGGGGCCGGTGGTCGGCAACCACATGAGCCACCTGCACCACGAGGCGCTGGTCTGGGGCCTGGAGCCGGACCTCATCAACCCGCGCAACTCCTACCGCCGCGGGCTGAACCACATGCTGAGGCTCCTCGACGAGAACGATGGCGAGTACCCGCAGATCGAGCCGTTGCTGGTTCCGCGCGAGCGTGCCGCCTGCAAGGAGGTGACGCTTCAGGGCGACGAGATCGACATCCTCGACTTCGCCTTCATCAAGGGCAATCCAGGCGATGCGGGACGCTACATCAATACCGGTTCGACGGTCAGTGCCGACCCTGAGTGGGGCCAGAACATCGGTACCTACCGGGCGCAGGTCACCGGCCGGCGCAGCATCGTGTTGAACTCCGAACCGGGCCAGACCGGCGACCGCATGTTCCGCCGGGCCGCCGAGCGCGGCGAGAAGACCATGCAGATCGCGATCTTCCTCGGCCAGGATCCGGTCACCTGGGTCGTCAGTGGCTCCCGCGTGCCGCTGATCCCGCGCTACCCGGTGGACGAATACCGCTTCGTGGGCGGGTTGCGCGGGAAGGCGCTCGAGGTCGTGGGCTGCGATCTGAGTGACCTCACTGTGCCGGCGGACTGCGAGATGGTGATCGAGGGCGAGCTCGACCTCGTCAACCTGGTGCCCGAGGGCCCCTATCACGAGATGTACGGCTACCTGGGCACCTACAACGAGGAGCGCTACCTCTTGACGGTACAACGCGTGACGCATCGTCGCGACCCGGTGCTGCCGAACAGCTTCACCAGCATCGGCGGCGGTTTCTCGCGTGCTCCGATGGATGCCTACAGCCATCGGTTCTGGGCCAGCCGCTACCCGCAGATCCAGCAGGTCTACTACCACGACGATGCCAAGGGCATCTACTACGTCAGCATAAGAAAGGACCGTCCGGGGCTCGGCATGGAGATCGCGCGCGCGGTATCGGAGCAGACCATGATCGCCAAGCTCGTCGTCGTCGTGGACGACGACCTCGACGTGATGAGCATCTCGGACATGGCTGTTGCACTCGGCAGCCGCTGGCAGCCTCATCCGGCGAGCCATATCACCGAGTCCGCGCGGGCATCGTTCTTCGAGCCCAGTTCGCCGGACGGCAAGACCACCAGCAAGATCGCGATCGACGCCACGATGCAGTGGCCGGAGGAGGGTGGCCCGCCGGTGTTCCCGGAGCTCAATCGCGGGCTGTTCGAGCGCGCGGCCGACCCGGAGATCATGGCGCGGGTGCTGGCGAAGTGGCCGGAACAGCTGGAGCGAAAGCCCTGGTAACGTCTCCGGCTAGAGCTCGTCGCTGTCCTGACCCTCCGGGTCCGGCCCGGGGTCGTCCGGCAGGCCGCGGGCCATCATCGCGTCCTGTTCATGCTGCTCGATGAAGGCCTGTGCTACCGCTTCCGCAGCCGTCTTCAGCTTTGGCAAGAAGCGCTCGAGTGCGTCCCTGGGTTCGACAGCCGAGGCCGAGTAACGCAGGGTCAGCGAGGCCAGCACGAGTTCCCCGGCCAGGATCGGGACCGACAGGCTCATCTCGTCGGAAACCCTGCGCGGCCGCCGCCAGGCCGCGTAGCCGCGGCGGCGTGTTTCTGCAAGCAGTGCGAGTGCCTTCTGGCGGGCGGCCTCCTTGAACAGTCCCGACCTCGCGAGCAGGTCCAGCGTCGACTCACGCTGCTGTTCCGGGCAGAAGGCGAGGAAAGCGAGGCCAGAGGCAGAGCCAAGTACCGGCACCCTGAAGCCGGGCCCGCGCTTATCGATCGCCAGCGGGCTGCGTTCGTCGGTCGTCTGGCAGACCAGCATCGTCGCCCCGGACAGCGTCGCGATCGCGACCGGCCACACCAGTTCCTGGCTGATCTCGTTCATCCAGGGCAGCGCGATCTGTGTGACCCAGGTGGCATCGTCGAAGCCACCGCTCAAGCCACGCACGAGCGGAGTCAGCCGGTAGCACTCGTCGCTGGGTGCGCGGTAGGCGTGCCCGGTCTGGCAAAGAGTCTCCAGGATCCGGTATGTCGTCGACCGCGGCAGGCCGATGGCCTGGCCTACCTCGGACACCGTGGCGCCACGATACTGGTTGAGGACATGCAGGACTTCCAGCCCGCGTGCAAGCGCGCGGATCGGACGGACAGCAGACATGGGCGGGCGAAAGCTCCCTCAAGGATCCGGACCCGGTGTCAGAATAGCATGTGCCCCTGCCCGTACAGACGCTGACCAAGACTGTGAAGCCCGCTCAATCCAGCTCCCTCAGTCTCGCGCTGAGCAGCGCGCCCGCAAGCCCCATGCCTGCAAGCAGCAGGATCACGGCGGGCGTCGAGACCAGGCTTGCCAGCGCACCGATGCCGCCGGCAACCAGCAGCAGCAGGCCGATCACCGTGTTGCTGACAGAGACATAGTCGGTGCGGCGGTTGCCCCCGGCCAGGTCCACGATGTAGGTCTTGCGGCCGAGCCTGACCCCGGCGTGCGCTACCGCCAGCAGGAAAAAGAAGACGGGGTACAGCCACTGGCTGCCGGCCAGTACCGGCGACAGCGTGGTGAGCGTGACCAGTGCGAGCCCGGTCAACCCTGCAGCGGCGCCGGCAACGATCATGACCCGGCGGCTCGAGATATCGGCAAACCGCCCCCAGAATGGCGCTGAAAGCAGGCTGGCCAGGCCATCCGCGATCACGAAGAGTCCCAGCACCAGCAGCGCGCCCGCGGTGTTCTGGTGCGCCAGCTGGATGAAGAAAGGTGCGCTCAGGGCCGAACACAGCAGCAGAGACCGGGCCAGCACAAAGCTGCGAAAATCAGCCTCCGTGCGTAGCAGGTCGAGGCGCCCCAGCGCGTCCCGGAACGCGTTGACGCCGCCCTCGGTTGCTCCCGGATACTCCCGTATCAGCGCATAGGCTCCGGCTGCGAGCAGCCAGAGTCCGCCGGCCATGCCCAGCAGCAGCAGGTAGCCGCCCTTATCGCCAGGAGCACGCAGGTCCAGCAGCAGCAGCGCGCCGACTCCGACGGTGACGAAGCCGGCGAGGAAGGCGGACCAGCCGCTCACCCGGCCGCGGCGCTTCCTCGGTACGGTTTTCCCCAGAACGTCCTTCGAGGCGACCGAGCACAGCCCGCGGGGAGTATAGCTGCCAGTTGGGCGCCTCGGTACGGATGGTGCCTTGCGTCTGGCGCAGCGCCAGGTAATACGCCTCCTTGTTCTGCTCGACCACGCTTTCCAGCGAGCTGTACGGCACGTAAGCGTAGCCGGCCTGCAGGAGCAGCAGCGCGGTCAGCACGCGGGACAGGCGCCCGTTGCCGTCCTGGAAGGGATGGATCTCCAGAAACACGACGACGCAAACGGCGATGATCAGCAGCGGGTGAAGACGGGCCGTCTCACGCTCCTGGTTCACCCAGGCCACCAGCTCCGTCATCAGGCGGGGTGTGTCAAAGGGCGACGCTGTCTGGAACACGATGCCGATCTGCGCGCCGGTGTCATCGAAGGCAGCGACGCTGTTCGAGCGGGTTTTGTAGTTGCCGCGATACCCGGTGTCCTTCTCGCTGTAGCGCAGCAGCATCTGGTGCAACTGCTTGATATGGTTCTCGCTAAACGGGATGTCCTGCCAGGACGAGAACACCAGGCCCATGAGCTCGGCATAGCCGGCAACTTCCTGTTCGTCGCGGGTGGCAAAGGACTTGATCTCCAGGTTCGACAGCAGCTGCTCCACCTCCCGGTCGGACAGCTTACTGCCCTCGATGCGGGTGGAGGAGCCTATGCTCTCGATGGTGGCCACGCGGCGCAGCGCAGACAGGCGATCGGGCGCGAGGGCGCCCAAGGCGCGCCAGGCGCCTTTGAACTCGTCGATGCTGGCAATGAGGCTCAGGATCTCCGGGGTGATCTGGAGAGTGTCCGTTTTCAGCATGAACCAAAGTTACACCCATTTACACCCACTTACGAGTCGTACCCATTTAAGGCGCCCATTTGCACCCAATGTGGCGCAACTTTCGCTCATCACGGTGTGTGGGTTGGGCTACTTGCCGCAGCCTCTAGGGAAAGCGGTGCTGGGGAAAGCGGTGCCGGGATTTCAGGTTTCGGAACTGGTCATTTCTTTCCCGAAACCGAACACCCGGCACGGACCTGCCCAAACTGTAATGTCTCAGTGGCCTTGCTATCATCGGGTTCTTTCACATAGTGGCCATGCTTGGGGGCGGTGATGACCTGAGACGGATCGTGTAGCCAGCTGGCTAATGACGAATGGGCCGAAGAACCCCGGCAGGTCAGTGGCGGCGGCGCTGCGACCGATCTACGCGGCCCCGAGCACCGAGGGGGCGGAAGCGGACCTGGCCGCCTTTGCCGAGGGGCCCTGGGGCGCCAAGTGCCCGACCATCGCCCAGAGCTGGCAGCGGGCCTGGTCGCACGTGATCCCGTTCTTCGCCTTCCCGCCGGCGGTGCGCCGGGTGATCTACACCACCAACGCGATCGAGAGCCTGCACATGCAGCTGCGCAAGATCATCAAGACCCGCGGGCACTTCCCCAGCGACGAGGCGGCGACCAAGCTCTTGTGGCTGGCGCTAAGCAACGTGCTCGGGAACAAGGTACGATCAACCCGAGAATGGCGTGAGGCGACGAACCAGTTTGCCGTCATGTACGGCGATCGGTTCACCAAGGTCACTGCTTGAATCCCGCCTCACACACAGAATTTCTGACAGGTCCAGCTATATGGGGGGATTACCGTCAATTCGGTCTCCGGGTTCTACCCCGCTTCCGCGGACGGTTCAGTTAAGAGTAAATCCTTTTCGTTAAGCATTTCCAGTTGACGTCGGCGGCGAGGATTATGGAAGCGCTCGATATAGTCAAAGATGTCGGCTCGCGCCTCGGCCCGGGTCTG
>JAFIFS010000011.1 GCA_020831895.1 Chromatiales bacterium | reverse complement strand
AAGCTTCAACGGCAAGCTGCGGGACGAGCTGCTGAACCGGGAGTGGTTCCGCAGCCGTGCCGAGGCGAAGGTGCTGATCGAACGCTGGCGGCAGTTCTACAACGAGCAGCGACCGCACAGCGCCCACAGCTACAAACCCCCGGCGACCGTTCGCCGGAACTGGTCGGAACCCGATACCATCCACCCCGGACTCACCGCCTGATTGGCTACAAGTTCCATACTCAGGTCAATGCCACTGCACTCCAGCGCCGGCTGCGCACTACGATAGCCTCACCCCGCGCCCTGCTGGCGGCAGCAGGCCTCGGCGTGCTGCTCGAGCAGGCCACGCGTCGCCGTGGCGACTCCCTGCTCAGGATGCTGAATGCAATGAGTGGCGGCGGCGCCCTGCTGAGGGCACTGCTGGTGAGACATGTTACTGCCGCAACCCCTGCCACTTCTGCCCAGGGAGACAACCCATCGTGAACCTTTCACTCGTGCTCAGCCACTGGTGGCCCTGCTCGCGGGCATCCTGATCCTCGTTGTACCGCGGCTGCTCAGTACCATCGTTGCGGTCTACCTGATCATCGTCGGCTTGATCGGCCTGCTGGGCGCCGGCGGCTTCCAGTTATGAGGCCTCGCCAGCCTGTCTGCCTGCCTGCGAATGCCTGGCCCGGGACAGGCCTGCACTGTTGAATCGCCATGAGCTCTGCCCGATACTCGGATCAGTCACGACACGCATCCGCGCTGCCTGGGGGGCAGCCGGTCCTGCTGATGGACCCCGTCACCCGGGGATCACGGCCCACATTGGAGCAAGGGAAGGGCCGAATGACACCAGCTGCCGCACCGGAGCTGAACTACCTGCTGGCCGCACTGCCGACTGAGGCACAGGAACGGTTGTTCCCGGCGCTCAAGTCCGTTCACCTGAAGCTGGGTGATGTCATCTATGAGGGCGGTGACAAGCTCACCCATGCCTATTTCCCGATCGATGCCATCGTCTCGCTCCTTTACGTCATGGAAAACGGGGCCTCGGCCGAGATCTCGGTAGTCGGCAGCGAGGGGCTGGTCGGCATAGCGGTATTCATGGGGGGCGAGAGCACGCCGAGCCGGGCCGTCGTCCAGAGCAGCGGGCAGGCCTTCCGCCTGCCGGCGCCGCTGCTGAAAGCGGAGTTCAACCAGCATACGGAGTTGCGCATGCTGGTACTGCGCTACACCCAGGCACTGATCACCCAGATGGCGCAGACCGCCGTGTGCAACCGGCATCACAGCATCGACCAGCAGCTGTGCCGCTGGCTGCTGCTGTCACTGGACCGGCTGCCAGGCAACCGCCTGAACATGACCCAGGAGCTGATCGCCAACATGCTGGGCGTGCGCCGGGAAGGCGTCACCGAGGCTGCCGGCAAGCTCAAGGAACTCGGCGTCATCGACTATCACCGCGGGCACATCACGGTACTTGACCGCCCGCGGCTCGAGCAGCTGGCCTGCGAGTGCTATGCCGTGGTCAGGCGCGAGACCGATCGTCTCCAGGGGCCGCCCCGCCGTGCTCAAGGGTACGCCAGCGCACAGAAAGGCGACCACTCCAGGGATTAACGTCGACGTGCTTTCCGGAAATGGAGCATGACGATGAGCCTCGGAACCATTCTGCTGATCGTGCTGATCCTGCTGCTCGTCGGCGCGCTGCCCAGCTGGCCTCACAGCCAGAGCTGGGGCTATGCACCCGGTGGCGTGATCGGCGTGATCCTGATTGTCGTACTTATCCTGCTGCTGACCGGGCGGCTGTGATAGAAGGCAGCTCATCGTCAGGCTACACTCCCCGGGGTTAGTATCAGCAGCGGATCGCACCAAGCTGCATGGAGGCTTCATGTCGACACCTACCACCGGAGCGGGACATCCAGCGCGCCTGCGCGCTGATGCTGAAGGCCTGATCATGCATGGCGCGGCGCCCCCTGCCCGGGGCAGCGCGATCAGCGTTGATGCACTCGCCCTGCTCCACCGGCTGGCCGGCTCACCCGACAGCGCGGCTGATGCCCTCAAGCTGCTGCATGAACTGCAGGTCCACCAGGTTGAGCTGGACCTCCAGCATGGGCAGTTCGAGGCCAACGAGCTCGACCTCGCCCAAGGCCTGGCCCGCTACCGCGCATTCTTCGAGTCCGCGCCGGTCGGCTGCCTGGTCGTCAGCCTCGACGGGCAGGTGATCGAGGCCAATGCGGCAGCGGTCACCCTGCTTGGCATCGGGCAGACAGCGGTGGAGGGTCGCCCACTCGAAAGCCTCGTCGCGCCACAATCCAGGCCAGGACTGGCAACGCTGCTTGAGGACCTGCGCAACGGCAGTCCAACCGCAAGCCGGGAACTGCAGCCAGCCAGCCTGGCAGATACCGGCCAGCCCCCGTTCCGGGTCTCGGCCAGTTATTCGCCGCAGGCCGCAGCCGTGCTGATGATCCTTGCCCCGCCCGACCCGGCCAAGGGTGACTGACCGCCAGCCCCGGCTCCGCGAGGCCACGCGCATCGTGGCCATCGGTGCCTCGGCTGGCGGGCTGACTGCGCTGGAACAGTTTTTCGGCCAGGTCCCGCCCGACAGCGGGCTGGCTTACGTCGTTGTCCAGCATCTCGACCCTACCCAGAAGGCACTGCTGCCCGAGCTGCTGCAGCGGATTACCGGTGTGCCGGTGCATGAGGCCCGGCAGCACATGCGCATCGAGCCTGACTGCGTGTACGTGATTCCACCCAACACAGAGCTCAGTGTCATCAATGGCACGCTTCGCCTGACGGAACCGGCCGAGCCGCGTGGCCGGCGGCTGCCCGTCGACATCCTTTTTTCCTCGCTGGCCAGTGCCCGGGGCGACCAGGCCATCGCGGTGATCCTCTCGGGCATGGGTGCCGACGGGACGCTGGGCCTGCAGGCGATCAAGGCGGTCGGTGGACTGGTCGTGGTCCAGGATCCGGCCACTGCCCAGTTCGACTCGATGCCAGCCAGCGCCATCGCTACGGGCTGTGCTGACATCATCGGCCCGGCCGAGGCGCTGCCGGCGCGCATCCTGGACTGCATCCACAAGGCTCGCCAGCCGGACCGCGGCGCCCGTGAGGCAGAGCCGCCCGCGGCGCCATCGGGACCGCTGCAGCAGGTCCTGCAACTGCTGCAGCAGCAGACCCGGCATGACTTCTCGCTCTACAAGCGCAGCACCCTGCATCGCCGGATCGAGCGACGCATGGCGATCCACCGCCTGCCTGACCTCGCCCGGTACGCCGCCTTCCTGCAGCAGAACCCGCAGGAGGTCACCCTGCTCTTCAACGAGCTGCTGATCGGCGTCACCAGCTTCTTCCGCGATCCGCCGGTCTGGGATTACCTGGCCGAGGTCGCCCTGCCCGCCTTGCTGGAGCGGCGTGGCAAGGCGACTGCGCTGCGTGCCTGGGTGGTGGGCTGCTCAACCGGCGAGGAGGCCTACTCCCTGGCCATCGCATTCTGCGAGGCGCTGGAACGGCTGCCACAGCCAGATCCGGTCACCCTGCAGGTCTTCGCTTCTGACCTCAGCACCGACGCCATCGCCAGGGCACGCCGCGGCCAGTATCCGGCATCGATCAGCGAGAGCATGCCGCCGGCCCGGCTGGCCCGGTTCTTCACCGAATGCGAGTCCGGGTACCGGGTCATCGAGGACATTCGCCAGATGGTGCTGTTCGCCCGCCATGATGTCGTGCTCGATCCGCCGTTCACGCGTCTCGACCTGGTCACCTGCCGGAACCTGCTGATCTACTTCGACCGGCGCCTGCAGCAGCGGCTGCTGCCGCTGTTCCACTACAGCCTGCGGCCGGGCGGCCTGCTGCTGCTCGGCAGTTCCGAGACCATCGGGCCGTTCACCCAGCTCTTCATGCCCCTGCAGCCCAAGCTGCGGATATTCGCCCGCCAGGACCAGATGGTGCCTGGCGGCCCCGATATGCTGGTACGCTCGTTCCCGCCGCTGACCCCGTTGAGCAAGGAGCCCGCCGTGCCCCGCAGCCATGTCGATGCAGAGTCCTACGGGAAGAACCTCAAGGCCACTGCCGACAGGATTCTGCTCCAGGAGTTCGCGCCGGCCGCGGTGCTGCTCAACCGGGATGCCGACATCGTCTATATCAGCGGGCACACCGGCAAGTACCTGGAACCCGCGGCCGGCCACGCCAACTGGAACTTCCATGCCATGGTGCGCGACACGCTCCGCGGGCCGATTGCCGCCGCGCTGAGGCGGGCCGCCGAGCAGGCGGAGCCAGTGCAGCTGCATGGACTGGAGCTGGCGGCACAGGGCGGCAGTGGCCGTATCGATGTCACGGTGCAGGTCCTGCGCGAACCCGCGGCGCTCAAGGGCATGACGATGGTCGTGTTCCGCGACCTGCCACCTGCACCCACCGGGCGACGCCCGCGCCGGACCAGGACAGCCGTCGACGCCGCCCACGCCGAGGAGATCCAGCGCTACCGCGAAGAGATCCAGGCCCTGAGCGACGAGGCACGCGAAACCAGGGAGGAACTGCAGTCGGCCAACGAAGAAATGCAGTCCACCAACGAGGAACTACAGTCCACCAACGAGGAACTGACCACCTCGAAAGAGGAAATGCAGTCGATGAACGAGGAACTGCAGACCATCAATGCCGAGCTGCAGACCCGGCTGGACGACCTCGCGCTGGCACAGAGCGACATGCACAACCTGCTGAACAGCATCGAGATCGCGATCCTCTTCCTGGACCAGGACCTCAACGTCCGGCGCTACACCGACCGCGCCGCAAAGATCATCAACCTGCGCGAAAGCGATGTCGGCCGGCCGCTCAGCGACCTCACCAGCAGCCTCGAGTACCCGGAACTGCACGAAGACGCACTGGAGACACTGCGCACCCTGAAGTTCACGGAGAAGCAGATCCTGGCCACGGACGGGCGCTGGTTCTCGGTGCGCATCATGCCCTATCGCCGCCTGGACAACGTGATCGACGGCGTGGTGATCACGCTGGTCGATATCACCGAGACCAAGAAGCTGGAGTCGGCGCTGCGCCGGGACGCGAAGTCCTGAGCACCAGGCCGGGCTGTCTTGGGGAAAGGATCAAACAGGGAACCCCTGCATCGCGCATGGCTCGAATGACCGGGGTCCGGTCAACGGGAACTAGCGGTCCGGCTGGTGCTCTCCTTGCGGCGATTGACGCACTCTATCGCTGCATAATATGCGGCCAATAACTTGTGCTTGCGGAGATTGCGACCCATAATCTCCGCATGAAGGGCGGCGAATACAAGTACATCTGGCAGGCGGGCGACTGGCCGAACTGGCGCTTCGATCTGGCGACGCTGGCCGGACCCATGGCCGAAGTCAGTCGTGCGCAGGGCCTGCTGCTGGGGCGTCTGGCCGATGTCGGCATGGCGCTTCGCGATCAGGCGAGCCTGGCTGCGCTCACCGAGGACGTGGTCAAGACCAGCGAGATAGAGGGCGAGCAACTCAACGTCAAATCCGTACGCTCGTCCATCGCCCGTCGCCTGGGCGTGGACATTGGCGCCCTGGCGCCGGTGGATCGGCATGTCGAAGGCGTGGTCGAGATGGTGCTCGATGCCACGGCCAACTGCGAGGCTCCGGTCACCCGGGAGCGGTTGTTCGGCTGGCATGCCGCGCTTTTTCCAACCGGGTACTCCGGACTCTCCAGGATCAAGGTCGGCGGCTGGCGCGACGACGCCAACGGTCCGATGCAGGTAGTGTCCGGTCCCATCGGCCGCCAGTACGTGCACTTCGAAGCACCGCCGGCTGAGCACCTGGACGCCGAGACGTATCGGTTTCTTGACTGGGTCAATGCAGAGTCGGGGGAACCACTGCTCGTCAAGGCGGGGCTCGCCCATCTGTGGTTCGTCACCTTGCACCCGTTCGACGACGGCAACGGCCGCATCGCCCGCGCCATCGGTGACCTGCTGCTGGCGCGTGCCGAGGCCAGCCCGCAGCGCTTCTACAGCTTGTCCGCGCAGATCCAGCGGGACCGCCAAGCGTACTACGACATCCTGGAGCGCAGCCAAAAGGGGGCACTTGATGTCACCGAGTGGCTCGCCTGGTTCCTCGAGGCCTTGCGCCGTGCGGTCGATCAGGCGCAGCACACGCTCGACGCGGTCCTGGCCAAGGCGCGCTTCTGGCAGCGTCTGGCTGGTATGCCGATGAACGAGCGCCAGGTGAAGCTGCTAAACCAGCTGCTCGATGGCTTCGAAGGCAAGCTCACCAGCAGCAAATGGGCGGCCATCGCGAAGTGCTCGCCGGACACGGCGCTGCGCGACATCAACGACCTGCTGACGCGGGGCTTGCTGCGGAAATCGGATGCCGGCGGGCGCAGCACCAGCTACGAGTTGAACGACCCGCCGACTTGACTGCTAGCCCAAGGTTTCGATGAGCCCAGGACCATCATTGCGGGGTGAGTTCACCCGCAGGCTGACCGGGTAGGCATCCATGAGATCAGCCGGATATGCAGTCAGTAGCTGTCGCGCATCATCCTGATTGCCTTCGAGCCAGGCTGCTGCCGTCTCTGCCGTGACGATGGCAGGCATGCGGCCCTTGGCGTGAATCGCAGCGACCAGGGGGTTGGCCGCTACGGTGATGATCGTGCATGACTCTACTGCGGTACCGTCTGGCTTGACGGAGGTATCCCACAGACCCGCGAGGCCGAATGGCTCACCCCCGGCCAGCCGGATGAAATATGGCTGTTTGCTGCTTCCGGTCTGCTGCCATTCGTAAAACCCCATGACCGGGAATATGCAGCGCTGGCTTCTGGACCATGGACCGCGATAGCTGGGTGCGGTCTCGACCGTCTCCGCCCGGGCGTTGATGGTGTGATACTTGGGCGGCTCACCCCTGGCCCAGTGCGGGATCAGCCCCCAGCGCATGAAGGCACCGGAGCGGACCTCTCGCAATACCACGACGGGCACCGACTGGCTGGGTGCGACGTTGTAGCTGGTTACGTGCCGTGACCATGGCTCGATGACGGACCAGTAGCGCTCTATGGCTGCTTCGGTCCTGGTCACATAGCGCCCGCACATGCCTGGGATTCTCAGTGGTTCTGCTGGCCGGGTCCAGTTACTGACTCTGGCCAGGCAGGGTCTACATCAGGGGCGAAAGAAGGTGCCGTGATCCGGCACCTACTCCCCTGATGAGTGCCTTGCTGATTGCGGTCACCGGCGCCGGACTGCGTCGTCCGCTGCCGCGCTTTGTTGGGCCGCGTTGGGAACCCACGGCTTGATCTTCCGCAGCACGGGACGTAGCTGGTGCTCGGCAACTTCAGTGTCGTGTGCCGCATGCGCCCGCAGCCAATAGCCGCTGGAAAGACACAGGAACCGGCAGAGGCGCAGGTCCGTGTCCGCAGTCACCGCACGCTTTCCGGAAACGATCTCGCTGATGCGCTGTGCCGGAACGTCGATTTCCTTGGCCAATCGATACTGGCTAAGCCCCATGGGCATAAGGAACTCTTCCGCGCCTGCTTCAGCCCGTCTGAAGCAGACTCGCCACTGATCATTTATCCGGATGCTGAACTGGCCAGAGCGCTTGCCCTTCAGTGCTTCCAGTCGGTTGCCTGGTGGTACGCAACGCACTGTTCGGTGCGATCCAGTGAAGGTCACGCGGCGATGTCACGCAGAATCTCGGGATGGCGTTCGGCAATCTTCAGCAGGGTCTGGGCAGCACCAGACGGCTTGCGCCGCCCCTGCTCCCATTGCTCGAGCGTGCGCTTTGACACGCCAAGCACGGTCGCGAACTCCGCCTGAGACAAACCACTATTCAATCGTGCCTTAACTATCCGCGAAACCGGCTCGACAGCGGTTCGCTTACCTCTCTCTGACTTGATCTCGCGGACTCCATCAAGGACCTCCTGCCATACGTCGCGTTCGGCCTCAAACTTTGCCAACGCCGCTCCAGTCAGTTTCTTAGCCATCTCGGAAAGCCTCTACAAGTTTGCGCAGCAGGTACCCAGGAATGTTTGATTCGCTGCCCTTGGAGTAGATGGTCAACATCCAGAATTCCATAGGCTCGTACTGCACAAAATAGATCACCCTCAGTCCGCCGCGTTTACCCATACCGGGACGCGCCCATCGAAGTTTTCGCACTCCACCGGAACCAGCTGGCCTGCTTCAGGTTTCAGTAACAGATGCTGCTGAAGCTCTGCGTACTCGTCGTCGTCCAGATAAGCGGAGCAGACCCGGGCAAATACAGACGATTCGATGAACGTGGCCATCGTTCTTGACTATACGCCATTGGCGTATTCCAGGCAACCGGCGCGGCGGAGTCGCCCCATGAGCTACCGAACCGAGCAGGCCTAGTTGCACTGGGCCAGGTGTTTTGTTCGATCTCATGGCCAGCGGCACCCCCGGAATTCAGCTCCCCCCGTGGCTGGCATTACGCGGCACTGCAGCAGGCACTGGTCAGGGAGGACTCAAGGCCGGCTTGCTCGGCGACTATGGGAATCAGGTCGGCGTCGGCCGCGCGCAACGATATCCCTGGCGTCCGCCGCTACAGCCACCTGGAAGCCGCGCTGAGTGGTAGGATTTAAGGCCAGAGGATCGCGCCATGAACGCTCAGGCCGAGAAGACACTGCTCGAAAAGCTCAAGAGGTTGCCGCCGGCGCGGCTTGCCGAGGTCGAGGATTTTGTCGATTTCCTCAGTGCCCGCGAGGAACGCACTCGCGACGACGCCGTCCGGCGCCTCGGGGAAGCATTCGAAAAGCTCGATGCCTTGAACGAGCCGCCGATGACCAGCCAGGAAGTTCAGGCCGAGATCAACGCCGCACGCGCCGAGCGCCGCGCCCGTGCGGATCGTCGCTGACACCAACACCATCCTCTCCGGACTGCTCTGGCAAGGACCGCCGCGCCGACTGATCGAGTTTGCAGGGGAGCGAACCGTCACGCTTTGCACCAGTGTCGTGCTGCTCGCCGAGCTCGCCGAGGTAATCGGCCGGGCTAAGTTCGCCGCGCGCATTCATCCCGCCGGACTTTCCGCCACCGAGCTCGTGCAGGACTACGCGCGCCTTGCCGAAATTGTCGCACCGGCCTCGCTCTCGAAACCCGTCAGCCGCGATTCCGACGACGATGTCGTACTTGCGACCGCGCTCGGCGCCGATGCTTCGCTCATCGTCTCCGGCGATCGCGACCTGCTCGACCTCGGCACATTCCGCGACATCCAGATCCTCCGCGCCACGGAAGCGCTGGCGCTGATCGGCCGCTAGTTTGTAACTTGGACACTCGTTTAGTGATTCGCCGCTGGGTACAGCGGCTCACCCCTGCGGGGCGCCTGCGGCTGTCCAGATCGGCCCTGCCAATCTGGCGAACCGGAGCGCTCGAGTCTCCAGCTCTTTCCGCCAGATATGTCAGATGCAAAAAAGCCCCGCGAAGGGGCTTTTTTGCATCTGACATATCTGGCGGTGGGGTGAGTCTGCAGCGAACCAGTCTCCGGTCCACCTTTCCTGTTTTTCAGGGAAAGTACAGGGATGACATGGATAATCGGCCTTGCTATGCCGCAGCCGCCGGTCTGAAACTTCGCGCGATCATAGACTCGTCGGCAAAACTCCCTGGCCCACACAACAGGGAAATCCCACATCGCGTATGGCTCGGGTTAGGGGGTACGGTCAAAGTCATCGCAATCACCGCACACACAGACTTTCTGACAGGCCCAGTCACGGGCTCGGCGGGCTTGATCTCGGCATCACGGTGAACAGCCTGGTGGACTTCAGCACCAGCTTCTCGCTGACCAAGAGCATCGTGCCGGTCCCCGCGCCGACTACACCGCCGCTGGTTGCGCTCGGCCTTGGCCTGATTGGCCTCGCCCGGGTGCGCCGCGGCCAGGTCACGGGTTAAAAGCCCAAGGCCTCGCGAAAAGAGCGCCCGGCCCGCAAGGGTCGGGCGTTTTTTTTGCGCCCAGGCGCCTTGAGAAGCACCGAAAGACTGAGAATCCACTGCGGGAGTTTCCGATAAAGCACTGACCTCGAGGGCTGCGCATTGAAGACCGCCTGCCGCGCAGCTAAAGCGCCCGGAGCAGCCTGGCTGTGTTGGCAGGCGAACAGACACCAGTAGCCACCTTGGGCAGAGTTGCACTCCCCCCAAGGAGGAGCAGCTGATCATGTCCATACCGTTCACCAGAACAAATGGCGTCAGCATCCTGGCTCGACAGGAGGATGACTTCACCTCGGAGGGTGCGCCACCACCGGAGGCGACCCTGGTGGGCTGGCTACAGCAAAACCTCAGCCGCGAACTGGAGCACCGGAAGAACCTCGAGCGGGCCATGGCCCACGCCCAGGCGGAACTGCTTGAAGCCCGTGCGCGGCTCGCCGAGGCGACGAGCAACGAGTACATGGCCTGGCAGGTCGCCCTGCTTGACTGCCTGACCCAGCTGCCCAACCGACGCTGGTTCCGGCAGCACCTCCAGCAACAGCTGGAAGAGTCCGCGGCGTCCAATGGCCCCCGGCTGGCAGTCGTGTATATCGACATCGATCGCTTCAAGCCAATCAATGACCTGCACGGACATGACGCCGGCGACCAGGCGCTGAAGATCATCGCGGCGCGGCTCGCCCATGCCGTTCGGGCCGAGGACATGATGAGCCGCCTCGGCGGTGACGAGTTCGCCTGCCTGCTGACCCAACGCCCCGATCGCCCACAGCTGATCGAGTTTGCCGTCAAGCTGATGGAGGTGGTCTCCGCGCCCATGACCATCGCGGGGCACAGCATGTGGGTACGGCCCAGTATCGGCATCGCACTGGGACCCGATTATGATGGTGCGAGCGCCGATACCCTCATCCGCAGTGCCGACCGGGCCATGCTTTATGCGAAGCGGGGCCGGTGCGGCGTGGCCTTCTACGATGAGTGTGCCAGCATAGCGGGCGCGGCACATGGTTCAGGCGCGGCTGTTCTCTAGGCGCCGCTTTTTTCCGTCTTCCCTTCTCCTGCCTGGGCCCTTCGGGCACAGGACAGCGACCAGTGTCCGCGGCGGGCACCTGTTACTGGAGCGTTCTCAACTTCTGCAGGATGAGTCGGCCGTCCTCGACCAGGAGCCGCTTGCCGGGGTCATGGTCCAGCCGGACCACCCGCTGCTGGCCGTCCAGCAGGTATGTCACATAGTAGCCGGGGCTTTCGATGCGGCGCTCCGCCGTGGGCTGGCAGGTGCCGGCGATGGGCTGCTCATCGCAGTCATGCCCGGCGACCAGGACGGTGGTCGTGACCCGCCTGACCTCGACCACCTCGGCGTACTGCCCCCGATCCAGTGCGTCGTAGCCGACGCTGACGGCGGCCACCGCGGCCACCGCCACGACTCCAGCCACGGCATTGAAGACAGCGTAATGCATGGAGGCCTAGCGCGCCGACGAGGCGACGGGGCTGTGCTCGATGATGACCTCGACGCGCCGGTTCAGCTGCCGGCCAGTCGCCGTGGCATTGTCAGCCACGGGCTGGTGCAGGCCCTTGCCCGAGGTGACCATGCGGCGGGAGGCAATGCCCTGCTGCATCAGCCAGGACTTGACCGCGTCGGCACGACGCTCGGACAAGGCCTGGTTGTAAGCGGCGCTGCCCACGTTGTCAGTATGGCCCTCGATGACGACGCCGCGCTCAGGGTACTGCCTGAGGAATTCCGCCAGCTTGACGAGGTTGCTGGTGGCACCGGCCTTGATGTCGGACTGGGCCGTATCGAACAGCACGTCGCCGAGCGTAAGTACGAGTCCACGCTCGGTCTCGCGGGCCTCCAGGGCCTCGATCTGTCGGCGCAGTTCCGCAGCCTCCAGCGCAGCCAGCGCCGCAGCATCGGCAGCACCAGCCCGCGCAGCATCGGCGGAGTCGCGTGCCTGGTCAGCCTCACGGGTGCGGGCAGCCAGCCTGGTGCTGGCGCGCTCCTCGCTGAGCCTGGCGCGCTGGTCCTCGGCGTAGCGGGTCTGCGCGCGGGCCTTGGCGATCTCGACCTTGCGGTCGGCCATCAGGACCCGGTGCGCACCCAGCGCCACGTCGGTGCCAACCGGCTCCTCGGCGATGCGCACTGCGGCCTCTGCTTCGCGGATGGCCACGGGTGCACGGCTGGCCAGGTTCGGATCAGCCTGCAGCTGGACCAGCCTGGCCCGGACGTCGGCCGCGCCCGGAGGGCTGACCGGTGTAGTGGCACAGCCGCCGAGCAGCAGCGCCGCGATTGCGGTCGCCAGCACGGGGCGGGCCATCCGTGACGGATTGCCAATGGGCTTGTTCATTTCTGCTCTCCTGCACGCTTCATTTCCTCAGTCAGGGCATCGGCACCGAGGTTGAGTTCCCGGTTGACGGCGGCGGCCTTGGCGGCCTCGGTCCTCGCCGCGGCGAGTTCCGCCTCGACCCGCGCTTCCTGGGCCAGGCGGTCGGCGCGCACCATGTTGACCTGGGTTTTCCCGGCAGCGGCACGGTCAGCCTGGATCATCTTCTGGCGGGCCGCGTCGAGCTCCGCGGCAGCAAAGCTGCCCGCGTTGGCACGCTCTGCATTGGCGATCGCCGTCCTGGCCGCATCCAGCGAGGATGTGGGTGCAACGGGCGACGCGGCACAGGCCGTCATCAACAGGGCCGTGGCCATGAGGCCGGTGGCGGCGCAGCTGCGCCGGGCGCTTCGGAATCTGCTTGCTGTTCTCATCTTCATGCTCCAGCGGGCGAGGGCACACTATGTCTGTGCAGGCTGCGCCTGCTGGTCGTTCAGGTCTGTACGCCAACGCACGCTGTCGCCCCGGTCTCGAGTTGCTGGCGGATACGAATCAGGCCGCGGCGCAGCCTGGTCTTCACGGTGCCCAGGGGAATGCTCAGCCGCCGCGCGATGTCACCGTGGCTGTAACCCTGGTATAGCGACAGCGACAAAATCTCCCTGTCCGGCGGATCCATCGCATCGAGGACTGCCTTGATCCCGGCGACCTCCGCATCCTCCTCGAGCCCAGCGGGCACCGACAATTCACAGTTGCTGTTCTCGTCATCCCGGGAATACTCCAGGAACAGGACCTGCAGGCCGCGGGTGATGAAGAAATAGCCACCAGGTGCGGCGAAAGCATTGGGCGTCGGATCGTCGACGACCCGGAACGTCCATGGCAGATCGGGCCGTTCGGAGGCCTGCGCGAGGCGGCTGCCGAGCCGCTCCAAGTAGGCTTGCAGTTCCGTGTCATCGACGAGCCCGAGCTGCGCCTCGGCCGCAGCCGCCGACTGCCGTCCCAGCTCGATCTCCTGGCTCTCGGAGACCAGCGCGAGCTCACGCTAGCTCGTCACCGGGTTGACGGCGCAGGATGTGAGCGCGGCCAGTGCAGCAATCAGCGCCAGCCGGTACGCCACCTCAGTACTTGCGGCGCAGGGTCAGCCCAAGGCCTGCCAGCAGCGACAATACACCAGCGAATGCCACCCAGGGCAACAGGCCGGCCGTGGTTGGCAAGCGGGCCGGCAGTGGCTCGCGGCGCGCGGCCGTCTGCTGGGCGATCGGGGCTGAGCTCGCACGAGCCGGGGCGGCAGCGGCCACCTGCGCAGGTGCTACGCCGGCCTGCGTCGCGAAGCCGTACTCGCCCTCGGGCACGTAGAGGCTGATCACGTCAGTGGTGCGCAACTGCCGGAAGGGTGTCGGCCGGTTGCCTATGTAGGCCACCTGCCCCTCGGTCGGTGTCAGCCGCACCTCCTCCAGGGAGCGGTCACGCCGGTCACGGACGCTGAAGATCACCACGCCATCCGGCTCAACTCGGACAAAGTTGGCCGCGAAGCGGGCCCAGGTCCGGCCACCGGCCACGACCACTTCCTGGCAGGCCTCGATCAGGCCGGGGTGCTGCTGGAGCATCTCCTGGTTCCAGTTGATCTCGGCGCAGGAGGCCGCCTGGGTCCGCTGCGCGGGGAAGCGCTGCTGCTCGGACTGGGCGCCCGCGGCGCCGGTGACGGCAAGGGCCACGACGGCGGCCGTGGTGCGAATCATGTTGATGCTGTTCATGTTGTCATCCTATTTAAGCTGTTCAGGCTGAAGGCAGGTCGGGCACCGCACGCACGATGAAGCGCTGCGGTGCATTGCCGAGAAAATGGAAGGGATAGCAGGTGACCAGCGTGAGCACCGGTTCGCCGGTATCGGCCAGCACATGCACATCAGTGGGCTCGACCACCGACAAGGCGGTCACGCGGTAGGCCATCGTGCCTTCCGACGAATCCACCTCGATCAGGTCCCCTGGCGAAAGCCGCGCCAGCCCGCGAAAGTGGCTGTCGCGGTGTGCGGCCAGCGCCACGTTGCCCGCCTCGCCCGGCAGTGCGGTGCCTTCCACCACGCCGGCGCCACGGCCCAGCGCCAGGGGTCCGGTGCCGTAGCTGACTGGCACCTCGAGCCCGATTGCCGGGATGCGCAGCACCCCGATCACCACGCCGTGCCCGGGCAGCGGAGCCAAGGCAGGCGCCGCCGGAACGATGTCCGGGCGCTCATCACCACGGGCGCGCTGCAAGCCGGCTGGCCGGGGTGAATCCACCAGTTGCCGGGCTTCGGCAAAGCTTTCGACAGCGGCCTGCCGTTCCCACTCGCTCCAGCCCTGTGCACCGGCATAGAACACCAGCATTGCGCTACCGCATGTCCACAGGGCTACTTCGAGCGATTTCATTGGTGACCTCGGCTGGCCTTGCGAGCAGTCCATCGATTGGCCGGCCCGCAGGGGCCGGGACTCGTCGGTTGCATCACCTGGTGATCCGGGAAATCTTGGTGCCCTCAATGCTGATGCCCGCCATCAGGCCTTGCTGGCTGAAGATGAACGCATAGGCGTCATCCTTCAGCGAGGACGTGGACAGGTTCTTGGCCACACCTTCGTCAACCAGCACGACGGTTGGGCCCACGCCAATCTCCAGTCCATTGCTCTCGTCGAGGTAGCGTACGGCATCCTCGCTCATGAGGAATACCGCATAGCCGTAGGACTGGGCGCCTATCTGGAGCCCCCAGGAGGCCGATACCGAGTTGTAGTAGTCAACAACCTCGGAACCTCTCATCAGCACGCCCTCACCATAGCTGCCACCGAAGACAAAGCCCGCCTTGACCATGTTCGGGAACACGAGTACGGCCTTGGCTGATTTCGAGAGGGTCTCGGCGAAGTCACTGGTCCTGAACAGGGTGGTCAGCGCCTGCTTGGAATCACGTTCCAGATCCTCTGCGGTGGCAGCGCCTGCCTGGCTGACCAGGCTCATCGATACAAGGGGGGTCATTGCCAGCAGCATGGCTGGTGCAAATCCCGGAATCCTGAACATCACGACTCTCCTCACTGGTTGTCATCCAGAAGCGGGGCGCCTTTACCTGGGCGCCAAGGGCAAACATGAGCCTAGTCGTGGCTTCAGCTGTGGTCGGTGCGATATCACACGGACCCCTGGATCCCCGAAAGGCCACGCGCCGGGCCGTGAAACGACTGCCTGGTGGTTTACGCGCTGCCGCGCCGTGTCAGGGAACGAAGAGGGGAGACTGCCGCCTCCCCTGGCTGGTCAGAACGACGCCTGCAGGTAGACATGCACGCGAAACGAGCTCTGGTTGTCGAAAGGGTCATCCAGTGGCACACCGAGTGAGACGTGGCCGGTCACGCGGCTGCGCCAGTTCAGGTTGAGCCCGACACCAAGGCTGGTCAGGTAATCGTCACCGCTGCTCGCACCGCTGCCTGGCGGCTGGAACGGGAACGCAGCACCGTGGTCGATGAACAGCAGTGCGCGCAAGTCGGAGCGACCCGCCTCAGCCTCACTGAAAACACGTAGCGGGGCCTGGATCTCGCCACTGATGAAGTAGCCACTGTCCCCGATCAGCAGGCCCTCGTCATAGCCACGCACGTTCGCCGTGCTCCCGACCTGGTACTGCTCCTGCGACGGGATCACGTTGCGGTCCGACCACTGGCCAGCGACGCGCAGCACGGTCGACCAGTCATTGCCGAACGCTGCCAGGAAATATCGCCGCTCTACTTGAAGAAGCCCCGGTTATCGGCCGTTGTTTCCTGTCCCGTGGTGAATGCATGGCTCGTGAACAGGACGCCCTGGTCGCCGACCAGCAGCCAGTCGATGCCCCAGACCAGCGTACGCAACTTGGTACGCAGCAGTGTCTCGGAACCGAACTCCGCATCGGAGCGCTTGGCATAGGCAGCGACAAAGGCCTGCAGACGCGAGCCGGGAGTGATCCGCAGCGGGTGCACGAGGTTGAGGCCTGCAGTGTAGGCGTAGCCACCGACGTCGAGATCCGCGAAGGGACCCTTCTTGACGTCTATGTCACTGCGGTCCTACAGCGCGGTAAGCAGGGTGCCAAGCGTGTTCAGCGGCGCACTGTAGGACACCGAATAGCCCAGTGTGCCGCGCGCACCGGTCACGGAGGCCTGCAGCGGGTCGCTGCGGCCGAACAGCGCATTGTTGACGACCGTCGCCCCGGCATGGCACTCGCCCACCGTGTCGCGACCGGCGTTGTCGGCGAAGAGCAGGCCCTGCCAGCGCGGGGGCTCGACCGGATCGATGATGATGTCGACCGTGCCGAACTGTTCCCCGGCGGCGAGCTGTGACCGGGCCCGCGCCTGCCCGGTCGAGTTCAGCCGGACGAGATCCGACTCCAAGCGCTCGATCCTGAAGAGCTGGCCCGGTGCGACTGTCAGGCGCTGCTCGTAGTAGCTGCGGCGGGTGTAGGCTGGATCGGCCAGCCGCACCTGTCCGACCCGAGCCTCGACCAGCTCGATCCGGACCACGCCCTCGCGCACATCCTGGGCCGGCAGGAATGCACGGCAGGTCACGCAACGCCGCGCCGCATAGCGCTCGTTGAGCAGTTCGACCGCGGCAAACAACTCGGCCAGGGTCGCCATGCGGCCCTCGAGTGGCGCCACTGCGGCGCGGACCTCCCCCGGCCTCGAGCACCGCCGACTCGTCGACGACAACCCGGCTGATTAACACCTCCTGCTAGGCTGCCGGAGGCAGCTCGGCCGGTGGCGGCGGTTCGGGACGGTCGATTTCGGGTGCCGGGGCCGGGTCACGCAACTCCCGTTCAAGACGGTAGAGGTCTCGTCGATCGAGAGCTCGAAGGAGGGCAGCAGGGCGCTGTAAAGCTGCACATCGACCAGGGTAAGTAGGCCATTCAAACGCCCTCTCCCCACCCCGATCATGGCATGGCCGCGGTGACGCCAGCATCACCCACCGCGTCACCCACGCCGGGTCGCTTCATGCACTGCGGGATTTCCCGGTCAGCGGCCCGGATTCGGTCGACCTGACGCGGTAACGCCTACGGCGCATCGGGCCCGGCAGGGCCTGATGGTCGCAGGGCACAGTGCTGACAGGGCCTTAAGCCCAGCACGAGCTCCCCCTGCGGCGGACCGCGCGCCGGCTCGTGCAGCTCCGCCCCGCCGCGGACGGTGAGGGCTCAGGCGCAGTGGTGATCGTGTCCGTATCGAGCTGGTCTGCAATGGCCAGCAGCGCCGGATAAACGCGGTGCTCGACAAGGCGCAGGCACCCGCCGCGCCCGAGGTGCAGGTCGAGGCGGAGGAGATTCATCCGGGCCTCGCCGGCGCGGTGCTGGCCGATTACACGGTCACCGGCCAACCCTATACCGGCCTGGGTGTAATGATCGAGAGCGTGGCCGAGCGCAGCCCGGCCGGCTTCGCCGGCCTGCGCCCCAACGACATCATCGTGCAGGTCAACCGCGTGAGCATGCGCAACACGGATGAACTGCGGGCTGCGGCCAGTGAGCAGGACATGCTGGTGATCACGGCCCGCCGCGGCAACCGGATGATCGTGCTGCAGGTCCGCTGAGGGCGCTGGCAATGAAAAAGCCCCTGAGAATCTTCGTATTGGGCGGCAGTGGCTTCGTCGGCAGCCGCCTGGTCGCGCGGCTGGCCAATGCCGGCCACACGGTCATCGTGCCGACGCGCATCGAGGCCCGCGCAGCCCACCTGCGCATGCTGCCCACGGCGACGACACCGGTAGCCGACATTCAGGATCCCGTGACGCTGGAGCGGCTCACCGCGGGCTGCGATGCGGTGGTGAACCTGGTCGGGATACTGAACGAGAAAGGACGCAAGGGCGCGGGCTTCCGGCGTGCCCACAGCGAGCTGGCCGGCAAGCTGGTAGCAGCGCTCGCCGGCCGGCCCCGTGTCAAGCTGGTGCAGATGAGCACGCTCAAGGCCGGACCGGACGGGCCAAGTCACTACCTGAGGAGCAAGGGCGAGGCCGAGCGGCTGATCCGTGATGCCGACGGCCTGCGCTGGACGATCCTGCGTCCGTCGGTGATCTTCGGCCCTGGCGACAGCTTCGTGAACCGTTTGCCGGCCTCATCGCGCTGCTGCCGGGCGTGTTTCCGCTGGCGATGCCCGCTGCGCGCTTCGCACCGGTCTACCTGGACGACGTGGTCGAGGTACTGGAACGCGCCGTGAAGGACCCAGCCACCGACGGCCAGGCCTTCGAACTGGGTGGCCTGGAAACACTGACGCTGCGCGAGATCGTCCAGCACATTGCCGAAGCAATGAACCGCCGGACGCTGGTCATCGGGCTGCCGCAGTGGCTCTCCAGGCTGCAGGCCGCGGTCATGGACTTCGTCCCCGGCAAACCCTTCTCCACCGACAACTACCGCTCGCTGCCGGTCGACAGCATCCCGAGCCAGGACGGCTTCGCGCAGCTGGGCATCCGCCCCCAGGCCTTTACTGCGCTGCTGCCCCATAGCCTGGACCGGCTGCGGGCACGCACCGTGCTGGACGGATACCGGGAGTGGGCGGGACGGTAACCGCCCCGGGCGCATGGCAATGCCTGCCTGAAAGCAAAAGGGGCCACCCATGGGTGGCCCCCGGACGCTTGCCGCGACCGTTTTGCGCTTACTGCCGCTGCTGACCAGGCTTTCCCTGCTGCTGCTGCTGCTTCTGCTGCTCCTGCTGCTTCTGCTGCTCCTGCTGTTCCTGCTGCTTCTGCTGGCCCTGCTGCTTCTGCTGCGGGTTCTGCTGCGGGTTCTGCTGCCGTTCCTGGGTGCTCATCCAGATTCTCCTGTCGCCTGGCGCCCCGGTACAGGGCACCTTGAAAGACAAGATCGCAGGCATGAGGGGGGTCGGTCGGTGCGCTGGCACACACTGGCACTGCAGCGCACACTCCCCGCCTCGCAGCATTCCAAGCGCGCGTCACGACCCGGCTTCATCATCCTCGATCGGCGTCTCGCCCATGTCAACGACCAGGGAGTGGAAGTCGAAGTGGCACCACTCATGCAGTGTTCGCATTGAACGATCCTGCAGCCACAGCGCCGGGTCCGTATACCAGTCGCCCAGCAGCTCCTCGAAAATCTCCTCGTGATTGAGTTCCAGCCAGCGCCGGAAGTCCGCCTCCTCCTCATGTTCCACGAGATAGCCCGTCAGGTCCTCAGTAACTAGGCCATTCAAACGCCCTCTCCCCACCCCGATCATGGCATGGCCGCGGTGACGCCAGCATCACCCACCGCGTCACCCACGCCGGGTCGCTTCATGCACTGCGGGATTTCCTGGTCAGCGACCCGGATTCGGTCGACCTGACGCGGTAACGCCCACGGCGCACCGGGCCCGGCAGGGCCTGATGGTCGCAGGGCACAGTGCTGACAGGGCCTTAAGCCCAGCACGAGCTTCCCCTGCGGCGAACCGCGCGCCGGCCCGTGCAGCTCCGCCCTGCCGCGGACGGTGAGGATCCGGTCCAGCAACGCCGGGTCCGTCCGGCTCGCGACGAGCCGCACCGGGCCGCCGCTGCGCGCGCTGCGGCGGCCCGGAGCCGGAGACGACGGGCGACGGCGAGGAGGAAGAGATCCTTGACCCGTTCCGGATCGAACTGCCGACGCTGCTCGTGGTCAACAAGGCCGACCTGACCGAGGACGCGGAAGAAGAACTGGGCGTGCTCCAGGAGCTGCTCGGTCTCGAGTTCCCGCATGAGCTGGTCTCGGCCGAGACCGGCGAAGGCTGCGAACAGGTCAGCGAATTCCTGTTCCGCGGCCTTGAGATCATCCGCGTCTACACCAAGGCCCCCGGCAAGCCCGCCAACGACGACCGCCCGTTCACGCTACGCCGCGGCCAGACCGTGATCGACGTGGCCCAGCAGCTGCACAAGGACATCGCCTCCAGCCTGCGCTATGCGCGCGTCTGGGGCACCGAGGTGTACGCGGGGCAGCGGGTGGGGCCGGAGCACAAGCTGGCCGACCGGGATATTCTCGAACTCCACATGCGCTGAGGGAAAGCGCGGCGGCAGGGTCGCGGACTCTGTTGCAGCCCGGTATCATGGGGTCGCCCCAGCCCAGGACCTCAGACTTTGACTTATTGCCTGGCCATCACCGTCGGCAAAGGCCTGATTTTCTGCTCCGACTCGCGCACCAATGCGGGTGTGGACCAGGTCAGCACCTACAGCAAGATGTACCGGTTCCTCGGGGACGGGGAGCGCATGGTGACGATCCTTTCTGCGGGAAACCTCGCGACCACCCAGGCGGTGATGCGCCAGGTGCGCCGCGACCTCGAAAGCGGCGCAGAGCGCAGCCTGAAGTCCGTGGACAGCCTGGCCGATGCGGCTGAATACGTCGGCGGGATCAGCGTCGAGCAACAGCGCAAGCACCGTGAGGCCACGGCGGGGAGCTTCGCGCCGGATGCCAGCTTCATCCTTGGCGGGCAAGTTTCGGGCAGGGAGCCGCAGATCTTCCAGGTCTACCCGGAAGGCAACCACATCCGGGCGACCCCCGAGACGCCCTACCTGCAGATCGGCGAGATCAAGTATGGCAAACCCATCCTCGACAGGATCATCGCTGCCGACACCCCGCTCGAGGTCGCGGCCCGCTGTGCGCTGGTCTCCATGGATTCAAGCATGCGCAGCAACATCACCGTCGGCCCACCGATCGAGGTGCTGATCTACGAGGCACAGAGCCTGGCTGCCGGCCAGTACCTGCTGCTCAAGGAAGACGACACCTACCTGCGCGACCTGAGACGGATCTGGCAGGAGAGCCTCAGGAATGCGTTCGAGGGCTTGCCGCGCCTGCCGGTACAGCCAGGCCAGCCGTCGCATGTCCGATTAGTCGACGGATGAACACCAGCCGGCGGATCACCGGCTGGGTGAGCACGAAGGGGTAGGCGTCCTCCAGGCCCAGGCTGCGATTCAGCTCGTTGAGCGCGACGATCAGCGCACCCCACTCCTCCAGCCACTCCCCGGGTGGCCGCTCGCCACCAGGACGCGCCAGCCGGAACGTGCGGGCGGTTTCGACCAGGTCGATGATGTGCAGCACATGGGCGAAGGATTCAGCCCAGTCCTCGTGGGGATGCGCAGCTGCATACGCGCTGACGTACCGCTCGGGCCAGTCTGCCGGTGGCCCGTCACGGTAGTAGGCCCCCAATGCCTCGGCATAGTCACACCGTTCATCCCCGAATAGCCCGCGGAATTCGGCCACTGTTTCCGGAGTATTGATCAGCCAGCCAAAGTAGTAGTGTCCGACCTCGTGGCGCAGGTGTCCCAGAACGGTCCGGTAGCGTTCCTGCATCTGCTCGCGCGCCGCATGCCGTGCGGCATCGTCCGCCTCGACGATATTGACCGTGATCGCGCCGGACAGGTGCCCGGTCGTGACGAAATCCTCGATCACGGAGGGATTGCGCCGACGATCCTCGAGGAAGCGGAAACGCAGCGCGGCGCCCTCGTCACCCCAGGCCAGCGGCAGGCCGAGGTCGATCAGCGTATACAGCAGCCGTCTCTTGGCGAGCTCCATCCTGGCCCACAGCCGCATGTTGTCCAGGCGGCTGAGGTCGGGCAGCAGCTCGGTGAGTTCACAGGACCGGCACAACGCCGACCCCGGATCAGCCAGCCAGTTGCAAACCGGGTGCGGGCCGCGGTTGCTGCAGGCATTGCGCACCTGCCCGTGCGGGTCCCGCCAGGTAGCGGTCCCGGCCGGTGAGGCACGCATCTCCAGAGCACCGGGATCGAAGGCCAGCGCGGCGCCACAGGCCACGCAGGTGAAGCTGTCGAAAAACACGCGCTGGCCGCAGCTGCCGCAGTGGAGTGCCTTCATGTACCCGGGCCCGGTGCCAGCCAGTTCTGCCGAATCACCTCGTGCAGGCCGGCCAGTTCCCGCTGCAGCTCATCGAGCCGCCGGTTGAGCAGCGCTGGATCAGCCTCCGGCATCACCATGCCGTCGAGGCGCTCGAGCACCGGCACCAGGCGCGCGCGGGGAGCCTGGTTCACGGGCAGTTCGTCCAGCGCGCGGCCGATCTCGTTCAGGCAGTGCTGGATCGCGCGTGGGAACAGGGCGTCGTGCAGCAGGTAACCGATCACGTCCTCGGCACGGATACGCCGGCGCACATACTGCCGGTACATCTGGTAGGCGCTCAGGCCACGCAGCACGGCCATCCACAGCGTGTTGTCGTACTGCTTGACCTCGGCACGTCCGCCCAGCAGCAGCGTTGCCGCCATGTCGATCGTGCGCGTGGTCATGTCGGCGCGCTCGAGGTTGTGGCCAAGCCTGATGAACTGGTAGGCCGGCCCGTGGCTCATCGTACCGGCCAGCAGCCCGCTCAGGTGCTGGCAGCGTGCCACGATGTCGCGCAGGGTCTGGTCACGGCCCTGCTGCACCGCTGCTGCTGGCAGACGCGCACGCGCGTGCAGCGTCAGCTCATTGACTGATCGCCAGGCCTCGCTGGGCAGTATGTCGCGCGTGGTCCGGGCGTTTTCGCGGGCCATCGACAGCGAGGACAGCAGCGAGCCGGGATTGTCCGGATCCTCGAGCAGGAAACGCAGGAAGGGCGCGTCGTCGGCCGGGGCACTGTCACCGGTGGTGGCCCGGCGGGCAGGGCTGCCGAAAACCGGCAGGATGTCCTGCCAGCCCAGGCCCGTGCTGCGCGGCAGGTCGAGCAACAGGCTGTCGTAGACACCCACCAGGCGCGCCGTGTTCTCGGCGCGCTCCAGGTAGCGGGCCATCCAGTAGAGGCGTTCAGCCACGCGTGACAGCATGAGTCAGCCCACCACCCAGGTATCCTTGCTGCCGCCGCCCTGCGAGGAGTTGACGACCAGCGAGCCACGACGCAAGGCGACCCGGGTCAGTCCACCCGGCGTCACGTAAAGCTCCCTGCCCTGCAGGATGAACGGCCGCAGGTCCACGTGACGGGGCTCGATGCCGCGCCCGGTCACGGTGGGTACCGTGGACAGGCTGATCACCGGCTGCGCGACGTAGTTGCGCGGGTTCGCGCGCAGCAGCTCACGGAAACGCGCGCACTCGCGCCGGCTGGCCTGCGGACCGATCAGGATGCCGTAACCACCGGACTCGTTGGCCGGCTTGATCACGAGCTCGTCGATATGCTCCAGCACGTGGGCAAGTTCGCCCGGCCGCGAGCAGAGCCAAGTCGGCACGTTTGGCAGGATCGGCTCCTCGGCAAGGTAGTAACGGATCATCTCCGGTACATAGGCATACACCACCTTGTCGTCCGCCACACCGGTTCCGGGCGCATTGGCCAGCGCCACGTTGCCGGCCCGCCACGCCCGGACCAGCCCCGGCACCCCGAGCAGCGAGTCGTGACGCAGGGCCTCGGGATCGAGGAACTCGGCGTTGACCCGGCTGTAGATCACGTCGACTCGCGAAAGACCCTCGATGGTGCGCATGTAGACTACGTCGTCGTCGACCACCAGGTCCGCGCCTTCCACCAGCTCGACACCCATGCGCTGGGCCAGCCAGGCGTGCTCGAAGTAGGCGGAGTTGTAGATGCCCGGGGTCAGTACGACGACCTCGGGCGGCTCACCGCGACGTGGCGCCAGCGAGGTCAGCATGTCGAACAGCGCCGAGGGATAGTCGTCCACGGGCCTGATGGGCTGGCGCGCGAACAGCTCCGGGAAGATCTGCTTGGTGACGATGCGGTTCTCGAGCATGTAGGCCACGCCCGAGGGCACCCTCAGGTTGTCCTCGAGGACATAGACCGTGCCGTCGGCGCCGCGCACGAGGTCGCTGCCGCAGATATGGGCCCAGACGCCAAAGGGCGGGGTTGCCCCGGCACAGGCCGGCAGGTAATTGCCCGAGCTCTCGACGAGGTCGGCCGGCACGATGCCATCCCGCATGGCGCACCGCGCCCCGTAGACATCGCCGATGAAGCAGTTGAGCGCCCTGAGGCGCTGGGCGAGGCCCTGCTCGATACGCGCCCACTCGCGCGCCGCCAGCACCCGGGGGATGATGTCGAACGGCCAGGCGCGGTCAATGTTCTGCCCCTCGGAGTAGACCGTGAAGCTGACGCCCATTTCGACGATCGAGCGCTCGGCAGCCTGCTGGCGGGCCCTGAGCTGGCGTGCATCCAGCGAGGCGAGGTAGTCGCCCAGCCCCCGGGCTGCCTCGCGCAGCAGGCCATCGGCGCCAAGCATCTCGTCGTGCTGGCGGCCGGGCTGGTAACGTGACCAGTTGATCTTCATGAGCGCCACATTGCCATCCCGGATGGCTGCCGGGCAAGCCGCAAGCGCTGGTCCTCGCGCGGCATGCACGGCATCATGGCGCCCCATGGCGGACGGAATGCAGAGCTGATGAGCGAGAGCAAAACAAGGGCACAGCTGCTGGTGCGCAATGCGACACTCAGTGACGCGGATGGCATAGCCGCGCTGGCTGAGCGCGTTTACCCCGACATGCCACCCTACCCGAAAGCGATGCTGATCGGGCAGATCAACGCTTTTCCGGACGGGGTCTGGGTCGCGGAACTCGGGGGCGAGATCGTGGGCTACTGCGCGACGATCTGTGTGTCCTCGGACATGGCCCTGAAGCCTCACACCTGGCGCGAGATCACCGGTGGTGGCTATGGGTCCACGCATGATGCCGGCGGCAAGTGGCTTTACGGCTATGAGGTCTGCGTGGACCCGAGGACGCGCCGGTACCGGATAGGGCAGCGTTTCTATCGCGAGCGCCGCCGCCTGTGCGAGTTCCGCAGGCTGAAGGGCATCGTCATTGCCGGCCGGATCCCTGGCTACAAGAGATCCTCGCGCCGCTTCGGCTCGCCCGAGCAGTATGTTGAGGCTGTCCGGGAGAAGAAGGCCAGGGATCCAGTCCTGTCTTTCCAGATCCGCAACGGCTTCGAGCCGGTAGGCATACTGCGCGACTACCTGCCTCACGACCGGGAGTCCGGCGGGTATGCCGTGCACCTGGTCTGGCGCAACCCGCAGGTGGAGAACGCCAGCCGGCCGGGGCCGGGACCTCAGCAGCCGGCCTTGCCGATCCGCGTGCGGATCGCAACCGTGCAGTACGGCCAGCGGCGCATCGAGTCCTTCGATGAGTTCCGCAAGATGGTGCTGTACTTCGTCGACGTGACGGCGGACTACCGGGCGGACTTCGTCGTCTTCCCGGAGCTGCTGACCATGCAGCTGCTGTCGATCGAGAACGAGGCCATCCCGCCGCACGAGGCCATCGCGCACCTGGCCGACTATGAGCCGCAGCTGATAGAGCTGTTCCGGGATGCAGCCGTGCGCTTCAACATCAACATCGTGGCTGGATCGACGCCCGTGCGAAGGGGAGAGGCGATCCGCAATGTTGCCCATGTATTCCTGCGTGATGGCAGTATCGCCAGCCAGGAGAAGATCCACCCGACACCCAACGAGCGCTACTGGTGGAACATCGAGGGTGGGGACGAGCTCACGCTGATCGACACCGATTGCGGCCCGGTCGGGGTGCTGATCTGCTACGACTCCGAGTTTCCCGAGCTGGTCAGGCACCTCGTCGACCAGGGCATCAACATCCTGTTCGTCCCGTTCCTGACCGACGAGCGCCAGAGCTACCTTCGCGTGCGCTACTGTGCCCAGGCCCGCGCCGTCGAGAACCAGCTGTACGTTGTGATGTCGGGCAGCTGCGGCAACCTGCCCAACGTCAACAACATCGACATCCACTACGCGCAGAGCTGCATCCTGACGCCGTGCGACTTCCCCTTCGCGCGGGACGGCATTGCGGCGGACACGACGCCCAACGTGGAGACCGTGGCTCTCGCGGACCTCAGCCTGCGTGCGCTGCGCGAGGCGCGCCAGACCGGCACGGTGCAGAACCTGAAGGATCGGCGTCATGACCTCTACGGCGTGACCTGGCACGGCCGCCAGAAGAAGGTCTGACCCGGCGGCAACACCGGCATAACCGGGCCGTCACGCGCCGGTAACACGTGCGCGATTCAATGCCCCGGATGAAGATCCTCTACGGGGTGCAGTCCACCGGGCACGGACACCTGGTCCGCTCGACGCCCGTGATCCAGGCGCTGCGCGCGCACGGCCACGATGTGCACGTACTGATCAGCGGCCCCGCACCGGGCCCGGGCTGGCTGGAACGGATCGGCAAACCGCTCGACCGCCGTCGGGGGCTCACGTTCTCGGTGGTGGCAGGCGAGATCCGCTACCTGCGCACGATGCTGAGCAACCGCCCGCTGCGATTCCTGCGCGACCTGGCCAGCCTGCGCGGCGGCGACTGGGACATGATCGTCAGCGACTACGAGCCGATCAGCGCATGGCATGCCCGGCTGTCGGGTCATCGCGCCATCGGTATCGGCCATCTTTACGCCTTCGCGCACGACGTGCCGATGGCCCGCGGCAACCCGCTGAACCGCCTCGTGCTGCGCCAGTTCGCCCCGGTCGACCTGCCGGTCGGCAGTCACTGGGACAGCTTCGGCGCGCCGATCCTGCCCCCGTTCATCGCGCCCGAGGTGCGGGAGCTCGAGCGCGGAAGCGTCGATGAGCATCTCATCCTGGTCTACCTGCCCTGGGAGAACCGCAGCGAGATCGTGCGCCGGCTGCGACGCTTTCCGCACTTCCGTTTCCGCATCTATGACCGCGTGGCCAGCCGGGAGTCCAGTGGCAACGTGGAAACGCGGCCAATCTCGCGCCATGACTTCAGCCGGGGCCTGCGCCATTGCCACGGGATCATCGCCAATGCCGGCTACACCTTGGCGAGCGAGGCCCTGCACCTGGGCATCAGTCTGCTGGTCAAGCCCATACGAGGACAGGTGGAACAGGAGTCGAACGCGCTGGCGCTGGAGTCGCTGGGCCTGGGCACGGCAAGCCGCCATCTCAGCACGCGCGACATCGCCAACTGGCTCTCCCTGCCCGCGCCGGGGCCGCGAAGCTACCCGGATGTCACCGGGTCGCTCACGCAGTGGCTTGCCGACGGTGCCCGCGAACCCCTGCAGCAGCTGAGCCGCCGACTCTGGCAGCAGGCAGGTCCGGCACAGGGCGCCAGCTAGTCCTCCACCCGCGGGATCTCCACGCTGTCACCGTCATCCTCGTCCGGAGACAGCCGTGCCAGCAGCGCCTCGAGGCCCTGCTCGTCGATCCGGTAGACGTTGCTGACGCGGCAGGTCTCGCGCCCGCCGGCGCGGTCCAGCTCGACAGCATCGCCGGCAAAGCCCGCCAGACGGCCGGTGCGGCCGCGCAGGCGCAGCGTGCTGGCGGACCTCAGGCTGAAACAGCGCGGCACCAGCTCAACGTGCCACATGTTGCGGCGGTTGGGCGCATAAAGGATCAGGTTGCTGTCATCCAGCACCCGGTACCCCGTTACCGAGTCGATCCGCACGCCGAGTGCGCCCACAGGTGGATCTGTCTCCTCGGGTCCAGTCACCCCGCCACGCCCGGCACAGCCGGCGAGCAGCGCCGACAGGCTCAGGGCGAGCAGAAACCTTGACAGTACGGACACGGCGACACCTCCAGAAACCGGCCCGGGCAGCCCGGGCGGGGCTGCTCCAGACTACCCTTTCCGCCGGCCGGTTCAAGTGAACCCGCATCAACGGCTACGCGCAGCAGCATGACGCGCTGGATAGCGTCCCATCGTCAGCAGCAGGAAGGCGGCCACGACCACCATGATCGCGGCGGCATACAGCGCCAGGTTGTAGCTGCCCGTCACGTCGAAGACACGCCCGAACAGGAAGGGCGAGATGCCGCCGGCGAAGCCGAAGACTGCGTACTGCACGCCATAGATCCGCCCGTAGTTGGCGAGGCCGAAGTAGCGGGCCGTCAGATAGGCGATCAGGTCGGTCTCTGCACCGGAGGCGAGGCCAATAAGCACGGCTGCCGTGATCGCCATGGCTGGTGTCACCTCGGCGCTGGTGAGCAGCAGGCAGGCGACTGCCGGGCCGACAAGCAGCGGGAAGGCCACCCCGGGCGCCCAGAAGCGGTCGATCAGGTAGCCCGTCAGCAGGCGCCCTACGACAATGCTGATGCCGATGAAGCCGGCGAAAGTCGCCGCTTCGCCCGCGGTGTAACCGCGATCCTGCAGCAGGGGCGGCAGGTTCGTGATCGTGCCACCCGTCTGCAGCGTGGCCAGCAGCACGACGATCGCCAGCACCCAGAAACGGTAGTTGCGGGCCGCCTCCCGCAGCGTCATTCCGCCCTCGGCAGCAGGCTGGACCTCGTCAGCCGCGCCTTCCGGAGCCGCCACGGCGGCAGGCTTGCGCGGCGCCTCGTAGAACAGGAGCCAGGCCACCGGCAGCGCGATCAGGAGCGGCAGCATGGCAACGCCGACGAAGGCAAGTCGCCAGCCGAAGCTCTCGATCAGCCAGGCGACATAACTTGGCAGCAGTGCACCGGTGATGCCGGTGCCCATCAGCGTGATCGCGAGCGCAATCCCGCGGTTGCGCTCGAACCAGCCCACGACGCCTCGCGTCCAGCTGACGGGGGTCGAGCCACCCCCCAGCAGCCCGACCATGAAGAACAGGCAGTAGAAGACCAGCAGCGAGTCAGGCGTGAGGGACAGTGCGGCGAAGGAAACGGCCAGCCCGAACAGCGTTGCCAGCGCGACGGGCCGCACGCCGACGCGGTCGGCCATGGCTCCGATGAACGGCACCACCAGGATGACCGCCAGCGTCATCGGGAGGATGGCAAACATCACGTCGCCACGCCCCCAGCCGAAAGCCTGCCCCAGCGGCACGGCAAAGACGCCGATTGCGAAGAAAGGCACCGGCGAGGCGCCGCAGGCGACGCCGACGGAGGCCGCGACCAGCGCTCGCCAGCCACGACGGAATTCGTTCGAAGACTCACTCATCAGTCAGCTCCCCCGAGCCCGGACCGCGGGCGCCCACAGCGGGCCGCCCGTCAGGCCAGCGCGCGATGGTAGCATGCGCCCGGCGGCCGGCTGGCCGCATGCTGGAAGGGTACCCGGAATGTCGATGGACAGTCGGATCGAGGCCATCGAGGTCAAGTGCGCGCACCTCGAGCACGCGCTGCAGGAACTCAGCGAGGAGCTCTACCGCCAGCAGCAGGCGCTGGATCGCAACGGGGCGCGGATCGAGGAGATACTGCGCATGCTGGGTGAACTCTCAGCCCGGCCAGCTGCGCCGGCGGGCGACATGGCCGATGAGGTCCCGCCGCACTACTGAGCGCTGCTCAGCGGGGCCCCGGCTGCACGAGGTCCCGGTAGGCATGCCAGCTGGCATGTCCCAGCAACGGCAGCAGAAGCACCAGTCCCACGAAGAAAGTCAGCATCCCGACTAGCACGAACAGCGTCAGCAGCGCTGCCCACAGCAGCATGGGACGGCTGTTCAGCGCGACACAGCGCAGGCTGGTCACGACCGCCTCCAGCATGCTGACCTGCCGGTCCATGAGCATGGGCAGGGCGACCACGCTGATGGCAAAGGCGCCGAACGCGAGCACGGCGCCCACAGCCGTGCCCACCGCGACCATTCCAAGACCCGTCGGCGTGAGCAGCAGCGTGGAGTACAGCCTGGCCGGATCAGGTGCGCCGATGCCGAAGAACAGGGCAAACAGCAGGGTGGCGATACGTATCCAGGCGATCATGAAGATCAGCAGTGCCAGGCCCATGAGCGCCAGCTGCATGGGGTTGCGGCGCCAGGCGCCGAGCGCGCGGCCGATACCCGGGGTCCTGCCCGCAGCGAGGTCCTGGCTGATCGCATAGGTGCCCACCGCAACCATGGGGCCCAGGAACATGAAGCCGGAGAGCATCGGCAGCAGCCAGTAGAACAGTCCCAGCGCATAGAGCACTGCCGTCAGCAGCACGCTGAGCCCGGCCCAGATCGCGCCATAGCCCAGGCTCACGCCGGGGGCCCTGCGCAGGTCTGTTGCCCCGGCAGCAATCCAGGTCCAGGGTTGCGCTGCGGATACCTGGTTGATCCCTGGCATCTGCAGGTCTGTCGGCGGTACCTCGTCCATCGCAGCCATCTGCCAATCCCCCGCGCCTCGGACGGCGCCAGTTCGACTTCCCAGACTAAGCCTCATGGCGCTGGATGCAACTGCGGGATTCCCTTACAGACCAGGCGCCGCCCCAGCGGGTCCCCGGGCCAGGCAAATCGCGCGGGCACGCCCGCTCGCAGGCTCAGTCCGCGGAGGGCTTGCGCGCGCCCGGTGAGTCGAAAAAGGCCTCGGCCGGGCTGTCGCTCGACGGGGAAAGCACCTCCGTGGTTTCGCCGAAGAGCGCGCGAAGCTCGTCCCTGGCCCGTGCCTCCGGCCCATCGAACTCCCCGGTATAGGCGCTGGTCGAGGGCCTGAACCAGTCGCAGAAATTCGCCCGGGTTTTCTCGCGGACCTCCTCCGCATCCTGTTCGGCGCATTGCCGCGGCAGGCCGCGCGAGAAGTGCACGCACATCCGGCATACATGCAGCTGGGTGCGGCAGCTGCGGCATTCCTCGGTTCGGCCGATCGGCGGCGCGAGCCCGGTATCTGCGCCGCAGCGCCAGCAACGCAGGGCCTCGCTCACGGGGTCGCAGCCTCCAGCATGGCCGCCCGGGCGGCTGCCTCGGGCTGCTCGCCGAACTGGAGTTCGGCCAGCCGGGCGTACAGCGGGTCGCGGCGCACGAGCTCGGCATGCGTGCCGATGTCGACGATGCGCCCCTCGTCCATCACGACGATCCGGTCTGCCTTGAGCACGGTGGCCAGGCGATGCGCGATCACGATGGTGGTACGGTCACGCTGCAGGCGTTCCAACGCCTCCTGCACCAGCCGCTCGCTCTCGGCATCGAGCGCACTCGTGGCCTCGTCGAGCAGCAGGATGGGCGGGTTGCGCAGCATCGCGCGGGCAATTGCGATGCGCTGGCGCTGGCCGCCGGAGAGGCGGGCGCCCCGCTCGCCCAGGAAGGTGTCGTAGCCTTCCGGCAGCTGGGAGATGAACGCCTCGGCTGCCGCGGCGCGGGCTGCCGCCTCGACCTCCGCATCGCTGGCATCAGGCCGTCCGAAACGGATGTTCTCCCGCGCCGTCGCGCCGAAGATCACCGTCTCCTGCGGAACCACGCCGATGCGCCGGCGCAACGCCTCGGGGTTGGCCAAAGCGATATCGACCCCATCGACCAGGATGCGGCCGCCTTCGAGATCATAGAAACGCAGCAGCAGCTGGAAGGTCGTCGACTTGCCGGCGCCGGAAGGCCCGACGAAGGCGATGTTCTCGCCCGGCGCGATGTCCAGCGTGAAACCGTCGAGCGCGCGCGCATCCGGCCGCGAGGGGTAGCGGAAGGACACATCCTCGAAACTGATCGCGCCCCGGCTCGGTTCCGGCATGGGCGCGGGGGTCTCCGGGATCCGGATGCGCGGGCGGGCATCGTTGAGCTCCGCCAGGCGCTCCATCGCGCCGGCGCCCCGCTGCACCTCACTCCAGACCTCGCTGAGCGAGGCCGCCGAGGCCGCGACGAACATCGCGTACAGCAGGAACTGCCCCAGCTCTCCGCCGGTCATCTCGCCGGCGAGCACCGCATGGGCACCCAGCCAGAGCACGAAGCTGATCGCGCCGAACAGCGCGATCACCGAGACAGCCGTGAGCATCGCGCTGGCTTTGATCCGGTTCAGGCCGGCCCGGAAGCTGCCCTGGACCGCCTCGGCATAGCGGCGCCCCTGGAACTCCTCCATCGTGAAGGCCTGCACGGTCTGAATTGCATTCAGGGTCTCCCCGGCCATGCCGCTGGTGTCGGCGACACGGTCCTGGCTGGTGCGTGACAGCTTGCGCACGCGCCGGCCGATCAGGATCAGCGGCACCACGACCGCCGGCACCAGCAGGATGATCATGCCCATGAGCCGCCAGCTCGTGATCGCGAGCATCACCAGCGAGCCGGACAGCTGCAGCAGGTTGCGCAGGGCAATCGAGACGCCGACGCCGGCGATCGACTGGATCAGCGTCGTGTCCGTGGTCAGACGGGACAGTACCTCGCCGGTGCGCGTGACCTCGAAGAAGGTCGGGTCCATGCGCAGCACGCGGTGGTAGACGGAGTTGCGGACGTCCGCCACGACGCGCTCGCCCAGCCAGTTGACCAGGTAGATGCGGAGCGCCGCAAAGAAGCCGAAGACCAGCGCGGCAGCAAACAGCCAGAGGAAATACCGGTCGATGGTATCCGGATCGTTCGCACCGATGCCGAAATCAATGACGTAGCGCAAGGCGACAGGCAGCGCCAGCAGCGCGCCGGCGGCGACCACCATGGCCAGTATGGCGGCGATCACGCGCCGCCAGTAGGGGCGAACGAAGGGCCATAGCGCCCTCAGCGGGCGCAGCGAACTGGCCTTGGGTCGGTCGGCTGGACTATCCGGCATGGGCGGGCACGCTAGCCGAGCGGCCGCATGTATTCAACTCCAATCAGCCGTCAGGGGCGGGGGCGGGCGGGCAGTCTGCTGCCAGGGACGCCCCCATCGCTGCCTCGGCTCTGGCCCGCGTGCGCTCGACTGCCTCGCGCCAGGGCGTGCCGGGAACCAGCGCATCGGCGGCCGCATGGGCATGGCGCAAGGCTTCGGCCGGACAGTTCCGGGCCAGCAGCAGGTTGGCGAGGTTGTTGTGAACAAGCGCCGGCTCCTCGCCGAGGGCGAGCAGGCGACGGTACCAGTACTCGGCCGGGGCCAGGTCGCCTCGCTCCAGGGCAGCGTTGGCGGCGCCGAACAGGACAAGGAAATCCTCCGGCCAGCGCTCGGCAGCGGCCGCCCAGGCCGGGGCCAGCGCCGCTGCCGGCATTACCTCCCCCGCCCCGGTCAGAGTCCGGACATAGCCGGCGGGCTCTGCGCTGGCCGGCAGCTCGCCGGGCCGGTGAACGACCACGCCCCAGTTGCCGCCGCGGGACCAGCTGCGCTGGAAAAGCGACAGCCGCTCCCGCTGCGCCTTCCTGGTGCCCGAGCGGAGGATCACGCGGTCACCGTCCGGGTCGTAATCCACGACGACGGCGTAATGCCAGCGACGGAATGGGCCTATGCCAAGATCCTGCAGCACCAGCACCGGATTGCCGGCACCCAGCTCCTGCCAGATCGCAGCAGGATCTTCCGGCAGCACCCAGGGAATTCGGCCGGCGCGGCGGGTTGCGGCAAGCAGTTCGAGCTGCAGACTGCCGCGACGTCCCGGTATCCAGACCTGGTCGACCAGGGTCTCCGGATCCGAGTTCGCGCCGCTGTGGACCAGCACGGTGGCAAGCGCTGCCGGCCCGCACTGGTAGGCGGACTGCGGGAAGAAAGGAACGTTTTCTGGCGGGGAGAAGCTGGCGGGCAGCTCAGGTCCACCCTCTTGCATGACCACTGCTGTACCAGCACAGGCGACAAGCCAGAAGGCCGCCAGGACGCCGGCAGCCGTCCTGGCAGCAGTGGTGAGCGAAATGGACAAGGGCTTCAGATACCCTTGAAGACGTCTATGACGCCGACGACCTCCAGAATTACGAGCACCAGGAAAACGACGCCGATGACGGCGAGCGCACCGCTCCCGGCCGGCATTTCCTCGATGTTCCCGGCCAGCGCCGCCAGTTCGGCCTGGCTCAGTGCCGCCACCCGCTCCAGCGCCTGGTCGATGCCCACACCGAGACGCTCCAGCTGGCTCTGGACCTCGGTCCTGGCCAGCGCAGCTTCGACTACAGCGATCTGTGCATCTCGCTCAGCCATGGCGAGGAACTCCCCGGTGCCGATCACTTCGGCGACCGCGTGCCTTGGCACCCCAATCCCCAGCAGACAGGCACAAGCGAGGCCCCATATTGCAGCGCGTAAATTCAGCATGTCTCCTCCAGGCTAGTCCGGCTACCTCACCGGTCTTTTCGTCCTTCCACGAGCCTTCGGTGGCCGCAAGCGAACCGCCCACACCTGGTGGCCTAAGCTCCACGGCCACGGCATCAGGGCATGCGTCTCAAGCCGCTGATTAAATTGATCGGCCGGGAATTCTCACCCGATCGGGCGATGCATGACCCGGGGTTCTGGAGGTAGCTTGATCCGTGGTGGCGCCGGATCACCGGCCGGTGCCACCCTGATCCTCCAAGGTGAAGGAGCAGGCCGGGGCGTTGGCGCAACGCCCGCCCCGGCCCTGCTTTCAAGGTTGCCCATCGGACCAAAGCGCTGGCAGGATCGGCATTTTGGTTCCGGGCGCCGACATGAGTCGCTGGTACCTCAAGCTTGGGATCGCACTGCTGCTCACCTTCTTGGGCCTGTTTATCCACTGGTCGGTCGTGGTCGCCGGGGCCGCGATGCCCTTCGTGACGGTGCTGCGCGAGTGGCTCAGGCGCCGGGCCATCGCGAGTCAGGCGCCTGACTGAAAGACTGCGGCCGCGAATAAGCATCTGCGCAATGATTCTAATGGGCTGCCAGCCCTGCCGCTAAGCTTCTCCCATGAAAATCCAGCAGCAGATGGTGCTGGCCAGCCGGCTGCGCGACGGCCGTGCGGCCTTCCTGACCCGGGAGGGCAACTGGAGCGTGGACATCGCCTCCGGCGCCGTGGCCGATGACCCGGAACAGGCAGCCGCCCTGCTCGTCAGGGCGCGCCAGGACGAGCAGCGAAACCTCGTGGTCGACCCCTACCTGGTCGACGTGCGGATCATCAAAGGTCGGCCGTCCCCGGTCGACTGGCGCGAGCGGATCAGGGCCGAAGGCCCGACCACCACCGTCTGAACACTCCCGGAAAACCGACAGACATGTACCGATACGACGAGTTCGACCACCGCCTGGTATCCGAGCGCATTGCCCAGTTCCGCCGGCAGGTCGGGCGGCGCCTGTCCGGGGAGCTGGACGAGGACCAGTTCAAGCCGCTGCGGCTGAAGAACGGTCTTTACCTGCAGCTGCATGCCTACATGCTGCGGGTGAACATCCCTTACGGCGTACTGTCTGCGCGGCAGCTGCGCCGTTTCGCCGACGTGGCGCGGCGCTACGACCGGGGATTCGGCCACTTCACGACGCGCCAGAACATCCAGTTCAACTGGATTCGCCTCGAGGATGCTCCCGACGTGCTCGAGGCCCTGGCTGACGTGGAGATCAACACGATGCAGTCCTCCGGGAACTGCATCCGCAACATCACTTCCGACCAGTATGCGGGCCGTGCCGGTGACGAGATCGAGGACCCTCGTCCCTGGTGCGAGCTGATCCGGCAGTGGTCGATCCTGCACCCGGAATTCTCCTACCTGCCGCGCAAGTTCAAAATTGCCGTCACCGGCTCGCCGAACGACCGTGCCGCCGTGCGTGTGCATGACATCGGCCTGCGCATGCATCGCAATGCACAGGGACGTGCGGGCTTTGAGGTGATCGTGGGTGGAGGGCTGGGAAGGCTGCCTTTCATCGGCAAGACGATCCGCGAGTGGCTTGCGCCCGAAGACCTGCTCTCCTACCTCGAGGCGGTGCTGCGCGTCTACAATCTGGGCGGGCGTCGCGACAATATCCACAAGGCCCGGATCAAGGTGCAGGTCAATGCACTGGGCGCGGAGGAGTTCCGCGCGCGGGTCGAGGAAGAGTGGGCGGCGATCCGCGGCAGCGAGCTCCTGGCCGTGCCCCAGGCCGAGATCGACCGAATCCAGGGCTACTTTGCGCCGCCGGTCTATGAAAAGCTGCCGGCCCGCAGCCCCGCGCTGGACGCCCCGCGCAGGGCCACCCCTGATTTCGACCAGGGGGTGCGCGCGCACGGCGTCGAGCACCCGGTGCCGGGGTATGCGATCGCGCACCTCTCGCTGAAGGATACCGC
>JAFIFS010000064.1 GCA_020831895.1 Chromatiales bacterium | reverse complement strand
GAGACGATCATGGGTCCGGCAATGCGCCAGATCGCCCGGTGGCTGTACGGGTCCTGGTTCAGTAGCGCAGACCAAGCTGCCGGTCCAGTCTGGCCAGCAGCCAGAGGGGGCAGATCAGCAGGAACCGAAGGTCTCGAAAGAACGACGGACGTGCGCCTTCATGCCAGTGGCCGATGAATTGCCCGGTCCATCCCGCCGCGATCAGCAGCAGCGCGCTCGTCCACAGCGGCAGCAGGACGAGCAGCGCGAGCAGGCTGACGAAGATTGCCGGGACGCACACGTAATGCAGGCGTTCGTTGACCGGGTGGCGATGGGCCCGGCTGTACGCATCCAGCCAGTGGTCTACAGCCGTGTCCATATGCAGACGCTACGCGGTGCCCGGCAGGCTGGCAAGCCTGTCCGGGGCCGTTGTCGCAGCCATGACGTTCTGCGATAAATGCGCCCTGACCGCGATGAAGGAGCAGGGTGATGAACACACAGGGCAGGATACTGGGCAGCCTCTTGCTGGCCGGCACCGTCGGGCTGGCCGGCTGCCAGACGACCGACCCCTACACGGGTGAGCCGCGCACGAGCCGCGCGGCCCAGGGTGCAGTGATCGGTGCGGCTGCGGGCGCCGTGGTCGGCGTGATCAGCGGTGACGATTCGCGCGAACGGCGCAAGCGCGCATTGATCCTTGGTGGGCTCGGTGCGCTGGCCGGCGGCGCGGTCGGTGCCTACATGGACCAGCAGGAAGCCAAGCTTCGCGAGCAGCTGCGCGGCAGCGGTGTCAGCGTCACCCGCGACGGCGACAACATCATTCTGAACATGCCGGGCCACGTGACTTTCGCTACCAACAGCGCTGATATCAACGCGGGCTTTTACCAGGTGCTCGACTCGGTCGCGCTGGTGCTGAACGAATACGACCGGACGCTGGTCGAGGTCGCCGGGCATACCGACAGCCGCGGCAGCGCAAGCTACAACATGGAACTTTCGCAGCGCCGCGCGGGCAGCGTTGGTGCCTACCTCGGGTCACGCGGAGTCAGTGACCAGCGCCTGCTGCTTGTCGGCTACGGGCTCACGCGCCCGATTGCCAGCAACGAAACGCCGGAGGGACGCGCAGAGAACCGTCGTGTGGAAATTACCCTGCTGCCGGTCACCGGCTGAGCGCGGTGGTGCAGGGTGGGAGCGAATTCATCCGCGAATGAGTTCGCTCCCACAGATGAATCGGCTCACACCCATGAATTCGCGCCCACTTCTTGATTCATCCCTCGGTAGCTGATGCCGGCCGGGCTCCTACAGCATGACGCCGCGCAGCTTCCTGATCGCCTGCTGCTCGATCTGCCGGATGCGCTCGGCCGAGACGCCGTAGCGGTCAGCCAGCGTCTGCAGGGTTTCCTTGCCGTCGCCCAGCCAGCGTGCCTCGAGGATCTCACGTGAACGCGCATCCAGTGACTGCATCGCCTGCGCCAGACGCTCGCTGGCCTGCTCCTGCCAGTCGTCAGCCTCGAGCTCACGGGCCGGGTCCGCACCCTCGTCCGCAAGGTACAGGGCCGGTGCATTCAGCGGCTCGTCCTCGGCACCCGAGGGCGACGGATCGAACGAGACATCGTGGCCCGACAGGCGCTGCTCCATCTCGCCGACATCCTTGGCGCTGACACCGAGGTCATTGGCGATCGCGGCGCGCTCCTCGGCCGACAGCCAGCCCAGGTTGCGCTTGGCCTTGCGCAGGTTGAAGAACAGCTTGCGCTGCGCCTTCGTTGTCGCGACCTTGACCAGCCGCCAGTTGCGCAGCACGTAGTCGTGGATCTCGGCCCGGATCCAGTGGACCGCGAACGAGACCAGGCGCACGCCAACGGCCGGGTCGAAACGCTTAACCGCCTTCATGAGGCCGATGTTGCCCTCCTGCACGAGGTCACCCAGCGGCAGGCCGTAGCCCAGGTAGCCCCGCGCGATGTGCACGACGAACCTGAGCTGAGACAGCACCAGCTGCCGGGCAGCATCGAGGTCGCTGTCATCGTGGAAGCGGCGCGCCAGCGCCTGCTCTTCCTGCTGGCTCAGCACCGGCACCGAGTTGACCGCATGGATGTAGGCATCCAAGCTGCCGACCGGCGCTGGCAGTGCCATCAGGTCACGCGGCTGGCTGCTGATCGCAAGACTGTTGCTCATCTTTCCGGCTGTCCTCCACTCACTGGCCGGCTGTCCTCCACTCACTGGCCGAATTTTAGCACTCCCATCCTTGGAGTGCTAAACCCGGTCACAGTTCCGGAACAGGGCACCCACAGTCCTGCCCGGCCTGGGTTCCGGAACGGGACACCCACAGTTCTCCCCGGCCTTGGCAGGCGAAGTTGGTTCGGGCAGGGAAGCCGGGGTTCAGACCCGGGGCTGGATTGCGGCCAGGTGGCGGCTCACGGCCAGCAGCGCCCCCCCGGTGCCCGCGGCGAGGCTGCAGAGCAGCAGGCCCAGTGCGGTGCGCCCGTCCAGCCCGGTCAGTCGCAGGCCGCTGCCATAGAGCGCCGCCAGGCGGTCAAGCGGTCCGCCCAGCGCGGCCAGCCCGGTCAGCAGAACAATCAGCGCGACCAGGCCGCCGAGCAGTCCGTACCACAGCCCCAGGTACAGGAAGGGCCTGCGGACGAAGCCGTCGGTCGCCCCCAGCAGCTTCATGACCTCGATGTCCTGGCGCCGGTTCTGGATCTCGAGCCTGATCGTGTTGCCGATGATGATGACGACAGCGCTGACGAGCAGCAGCATCGCGAGCAGCACCGCGCGGCGCAGCACGTCGAACAGTGCGGCCAGGCGCCCGAGCCAGTCCATGTCCAGGCGCACCATCTCAACCGGCGGGCCCAGGCTGTCGGCCAGGGCCTGGATCGCCGCATTGTCGAGGCCCTCGGCTGGACGGATCACCAGCGTGTGCGGCAGCGGGTTGCGCTCAAGCGCCAGGATCAGCGTGGCGATGCCGGGGTCCGCGCGCAGTTCCTCCAGCGCATCTTCCGCACTGATCAGCGTGACGGCACCGACCTCGTCGCGGGCCTCCAGCTCCCGAGCCAGCGCCTCGGCCTGGACCAGCGCGGTGCCCTGGGCCAGGTAGGCGCTGAAATCACGGACGTCCTCGAAGCTGCCTGCGGCCAGGCGCGCGTTCTGCACCAGCACGTGCAGGGCTGCCGGCAGGGCCAGCGCCATGCCGATCACCAGCACCGTGAGTCCCGTGGCCACGGGCTGGCGGCTCAGCGTGCCCAGCGTGCCGAGAGCCGTTTGCAGGTGGCGCTGCAGCCAGCGGGCCGGGTTCATGGCGCTCCCCGGCTGTCGGTGATCACGCGCCCGCCTGACAGTGCCACCTGCCTGGCGCCGAGACTGCCGATCAGGGCCAGGTCGTGGGTAGCGATCAGCATCGTGACGCCAACCGCATTCAGCCTCCGGAACAGCAGCATGATCTCGAGCGACAGCTCCGGGTCGAGGTTGCCGGTCGGCTCATCGGCGATCAGCACCTTCGGCCGGTTGACGATAGCCCGGGCGATGCCGACCCGTTGCTGCTCGCCCGCCGACAGCGTGACCGGCAGGTGCCTTTCCCTGGCCAGCAGTCCGACCTGGTCCAGCGCCGCACGCACCCGTCGCCCGATCTCCCGGGCACCGACGCCGGCAATCACCAGCGGCAGCGCGACATTGTCATGGACGCTGCGATCGGCCAGCAGCTTGTGGTCCTGGAACACCATTCCCACCTGGCGCCGGTAGGCCGGGATCTGCCGGTCGGGCAGGCGGCCCACGTTGCGCCCGTCGACCAGCACCTGCCCGCGCGTCGGGCGCTCGAGCAGCCCGATGAGCTTGAGCAGCGTGCTCTTGCCGGCGCCGGAGTGGCCGGTCAGGAACACGAGCTCGCCCGCCTCGGCCCTCAGGCTGACCTCGCGCAGGCCTTCGCCGCCGCCGGGAAAGCGCTTGCTGACACGTTCGAGGCGGATCATGGCCGCCGGCCCGGCTCAGGAGGACGCCGGCAGCAGGGCCGCGGCGAACTCGCCGGCATCGAACGCGTCCATGTCGGCGGCCTGTTCGCCCACGCCGATGAACCGGAAAGGCACGTCCAGCTGCCGGGCGATCGCGAGCAGCACGCCGCCGCGCCCACCGGCATCAAGCTTGGTCATCGTGATTCCGGTCAGGCCTACGGCCTCGTGGAACTGGCGTGCCTGGTTGACCGCGTTCTGTCCCTGGCTTGCGTCAAGCACCAGCATGATCTCGTGCGGGGCCGACGGGTCGAGCTTGCGTACGACACGCACGACCTTGATCAGCTCCTGCATCAGGTGCTCCTTGTTCTGCAGGCGACCGGCCGTGTCCGCGAGCAGCACATCGATCCCGCGCGCCTGGGCAGCCTGGAAGGCATCGTAGACGACTGCAGCCGGGTCGGCGCCGGGCTGCTGTGCAACCACCGGCACGCCATTGCGCTCGCCCCAGACCTGCAGCTGCTCGACGGCCGCGGCACGGAAGGTGTCGCCGGCGGCCAGCATCACCTTGAGGCCCTGGTCCGTGAAGCGTCGCGCCAGCTTGCCGATCGTCGTGGTCTTGCCGGCACCGTTCACGCCGACCATCAGTACGAGGAACGGCCGCGGCCGGTCGGGGATGGCCAGTGGGCGGGAGTGGCTGGCGAGCATCGCGGTGATGGTGTCGCGCAATGCGCTGCGCGCAGCCTCGGCATCGGCGAAGCCCTCGCGTGCGCCGCGCCGGCGCAGCTGCTCGATGATCTCGGCAGCGGCATCGACACCGACATCGGCGAGCAGGAGCTCGGTCTCCAGCTCCTCGGCCAGCTCGTCGTCCAGAGGGCGCCCGGGCAGCAGCCCGAGTGCGCCGGCCAGGCGGCTGCCGCCCAGCTTGTCGCGCAGGCGGGAGAAAAATCCGGAACGGGGCCGGGCTGCTTCAGTGGTCTCGGGGGGCATGGTCGAATGATACAGCTTCGCCAGTCCGCTGCCCCATGTGCGACCATCTGCGCCCATGTCGCAACCGCATCGCGCACCCGGATGAAGAAGCAACGGCCAAAGCGCGCGGCGCAGGCGCGACCGGGCAGCGTGCGCATCATCGGCGGGCGCTGGCGTGGCCGGCGCATAGCGCTGACCGGCCTGCCCCCGGACGTGCGCCCGACACCCGACCGTGTCCGGGAAACCCTGTTCAACTGGCTGACACCATGGTTGCCCGGAAGGCACTGCCTGGACCTGTTCGCCGGCAGCGGGGTGCTGGGCCTCGAGGCGCTGTCGCGGGGTGCCGCCTCCTGCCTGTTCATCGAGCGTCGGCCGCGCGCTGCCGCTGCGATCACCGGGCAACTGCAACGCCTGGACGGCAGCGGCGACGTGCTGGCCGCCGATGTGCTGGCCTGCCTGCGTGGCGCGCCGCCACGTCAGTTCGGGATCGTCTTCGCCGACCCGCCCTATGCGGATCAGTCGTTTGCCGATTTGTGTACACTGCTTGACCGCGGCTGGCTGGCAGCGAATGCCTTCGTTTACCTGGAGATGTCGCGCCGCAGCCCGCCGCCTGAGTTGCCGCCGGGCTGGTCCGGCTGGCGCGAGCAGACGGCCGGCGAGGTGAGTGGCGTGCTTGTCCGCCGCCAGGCAGCCGAACCCGGCCCGGAGACCTGAAATGCCGGTCAGTGCAATGTACCCGGGCACTTTCGACCCGATCACCAACGGCCACATCGACATGGTGCGCCGGGCCGCGCGCCTGTTCGACCGCCTGGTCGTCGCCGTCGCGCGCAGTCCCCACAAGGTGCCGATGTTCAGCCTCGGCGAGCGCATCGGGATGGCCCGCGAGGTGCTGGAGGACGTCGACAATGTCGAGGTTCGCGGGTACGAGGGCCTGACCGTGGAGTTCGCGCGCGAGCATGGACTGGGGGTAGTGATCCGCGGGCTGCGCGCGGTCTCCGACTTCGAGTACGAGTTCCAGCTGGCTGGCATGAACCGTCACCTGCGGCCCGAGGTCGAGACGATCTTCCTCGCGCCGGCCGGTGAATACACGTTCATTTCCTCGACCCTGGTCCGCGAGGTCGCCGCGCTGGGCGGCGACATCTCCCGCTTTGTGCATCCCGCCGTCGCGCGTGCCCTGGCCGAGCGCGGCCAGGTTCCCCGCAGCTGATCCCGGCTGCCTGCCACTGGTGACTTCCATGAAGCCGCTGTTCCGACTCTCGTGCCTCCTGGTGCTGCTTGCGGTATTCGCGCCGCAGCTTCCCGCCGAACCGGCCCCTGCACGGCATGCGGCCGGGATCGCTACCGCCCATCCGCTGGCCACCCGCGCAGGCGAGGAGATCCTGGCCCTGGGCGGCAATGCTTTCGATGCTGCCGTCGCCATCAGCGCGGCGCTGGCCGTGGTCGAGCCCTATGGTTCGGGTCTCGGCGGTGGCGGATTCTGGCTGCTGCACATTGCCTCGGAGCAGCGCGAGGTCTTCGTGGATGCGCGCGAGACTGCGCCTGGGGCGGCAACGCCTGACATGTACCTGGACGCGGAGGGCCAGCCTGTGCCGGGCGCTTCGCTGAACGGGCCACTCGCGTCCGGCATACCAGGTTCACCAGCCGGCCTCGCACACCTCGCGGCCGCTTACGGCCGCCTGCCGCTGACCGAGTCGCTGGCGCCGGCGATCGCGCTGGCCGAGCAGGGCTTCAGGGTCGATGAGTCGCTGACCCGCGGGCTGCGCTTTCGCGCCAACGCCGCGCGGCGTTCACCGGCGTTCAGCGAGCTGTTCTATCCCGGCGGGCAGCCGCTTGAGGACGGGGCTCTGCTGCGACAGCATGACCTGGCGCGGACGCTGCGGGCGCTGGCTGCAGAGGGACATGACGGCTTCTATCGGGGGCCGGTGGCGGAGCTTCTGGTCGCCGGGGTACGCGAAGGTGGCGGCATATGGTCGCTGGATGACCTTGCGTCCTACCGGGTGGTCGAGCGGGAGCCGGTGCGCAGCCGCTTCCGCGACATCACGCTGATCTCGGCGCCACCTCCCTCGAGCGGCGGCATCGCGCTGGCCAACATGCTGAACATCATTTCCGGGTTCGATCTTGACGAGCTGGACCAGACAACGCGTCGTCATATCGTGATCGAAGCGATGCGGCGCGCCTACCGTGACCGGTCGATCTGGCTCGGAGATCCTGATTTTGTCGAAGTGCCGGTGGCTCTGCTGACCGACCCCAACTATGCAGCAGGGCAGCGCACCTCCCTGCGCACCGACCGTGCCACGCGCAGCAAGCACCTCTCAGGCATCTGGCCCGAGACCGAGGGGGACGACACGACGCATTTCTCGGTCATCGACACCGAGGGCAACCGTGTGGCCGGGACCATGAGCATCAACACCTGGTATGGGGCCGCGTTCGTGCCGCCCGGCACCGGCGTCATCCTGAACAACGAGATGGACGATTTCGTCATCAAGCCGGGCGTGCCGAACGGTTTCCAGCTGCTCGGCGGCGAGGCCAACGCGATAGAGCCCGGCAAGCGCATGCTCTCGAGCATGTCGCCCACCTTCCTCGAGTCCGCGCGTGGGGTCGCGGTGCTCGGCACCCCGGGCGGCAGCCGTATCATCACGATGGTGCTGCTGGCGACGCTGGCCTGGGCCGAGGGGGCTGATGCCGCAGCGATGACTGCGTTGCCGCGCTTCCACCACCAGTACTTCCCGGACCAGGTCGTGTTCGAGCCGGGGGCTTTCAGCGCCGAGGAACGCCGTGGCCTCGAGGCCCTGGGTCACCGGCTGGTCGAGAGCCCGCGCCTGTTCGGCAACATGCAGGTCGTCACCTGGGACAGGGCGAGCGGCCGTATCGAGGCTGCCGGGGACCCGCGCCGCGCCGACGAGGGTGAAATCTACTAGCCGGTTTACCAGCCGACGATCCACCCGGGTGTCGAGGCGCTGTCCGGCGGGTGCTCCCCGGACCGTACGCGGCAGGGATGCCGCGTCCGAGCCCCCAGGGATGGGTTTACGGCGTGTCCGGGGAGCAC
>JAFIFS010000005.1 GCA_020831895.1 Chromatiales bacterium | reverse complement strand
GCGGCGCCCGGGCGCTGCGAGGGCGTGGCCGGGCCCCCGGCCTCTACCGCCCGACCCCCGGCGTTTTTGGCCCCGCTGTTTTATGAAACGCGGCCGGCCGGCAGCCCGGCGCTGGACGCCGCGCGCAGGGACAGCCCTGATTTCGACCAGTGGGTGCGCGCGAACGTCGTCGAGCACCGGGTGCCGGGTTATGCGATCGCGAACCTCTCGCTGAAGGATCCCGCACAGGCGCCGGGCGACCTGACGGCCGACCAGATGGACCAGGTTGCGGACCTCGCCGAGCACTTCAGTTTCGGCGAACTGCGCGTGTCCCACCGGCAGAATCTCGTGTTCCCCGACGTGAGGCAGGACGAGCTGCACGCGCTCTGGCAGGCGCTGGCAGCGATCGGTCTTGCGACGCCCAACCTCGGCCGCGTCACCGACATCATCGCCTGCCCCGGCCTCGACTACTGCGCGCTTGCCAATGCGCGCTCGATACCGGTCGCGCAGGCGATCCAGCAGGAGGTCGCACAGCTGGACCTGGATGCGATCGGCGAGCTCACGGTCAATATCTCCGGCTGCATGAATGCCTGCGGTCATCATCACGTGGGGCACATCGGCATTCTCGGGGTCGACAAGGGTGGACGGGAGTACTACCAGTTCACGCTGGGCGGCTCGTCGGACCAGCAGGCCTCTCTGGGCGAGCGTCTGGGCCCGGCTGTTGCATTCGAACAGGTGCCAGGTGCCATCCGTGCCCTGGTCGAGTGCTACCAGTCGATACGCGAGCCGGGCGAGCGCTTCCTGGACACCGTCCGGCGCATCGGCGTGGAACCGTTCCGTGATGCTGTATATGGCCAAGGCCGAGGCACACGCCAGCGGGAGGTCGCATGAAGGGACTGGTCCGGGATGGCGCCCTGGTCGCCGACGAATTCGTCGACATCAGCAACCTGGCGCGCGAAGAGGCGCTGCCGGCCACGGGTGCGCTGCTGGTCTCGCTGGAGCAGTGGCAGGCCCGGCGGGAGGTGCTGGTGGGCCGCCGGCTGGGCATCCGGCTGGCCAGCGACCAGTCTCCGCAGCTGCTGGGTGATGACCTGAGGCACTTCAGCCTGGTCGCACTGGAGTTCCCGCGTTTTCGCGACGGGCGCGCCTACAGCCATGCGCGCATCCTGCGCGAACGGCTCGGCTTTGCGGGGGAAATTCGTGCGGTCGGTGACGTGCTGCTGGAGCAGCTGCATTTCATGCAGCGCTGTGGCTTCAACGCCTTCGATATCGACAGCACCGATCCGCTGCATGACTGGCAGCTGGCGCAGGGCGAATTCAGCAGCTGGTATCAGGCCACCGGCGACGGACGCCAGCCCGCACGCGTGCTGCGCCACGGAGGCTGATACCAGCGCGCGGCTGTGGGTGCCGGACAACGGCGCTAGAATCGCCGCATGTCCCCGCTGCTGACCCACGGCTTCCGCCCGTTCTTCCTGCTGGCCGCCCTGCAGGCGATGTTCGCGATGGCGGCCTGGTTTCTGGCACTGCACGGCCATGCCTTCGGCCCGCTGCCGGACGTGGCCTGGCATGCGCACGCAATGCTTGCCGGGTTCGGCGGCGCCGTGCTGGCCGGCTTCCTGATGACCGCGGTCGCCAACTGGACCGGACGACCCCCAGTCAGCGGGACGCCGCTGGCCTGGCTTGCCGCCAGCTGGCTGCTGGGCCGCATCGCGATGATGATCGGCGAACACCTGCCGGCCGGGATCGTGCTGGCGGCGGACATGCTGTTCCCGCTGGGGCTGCTGGCGCTGTTCGGCCGTGAGCTGCTCGCGGCCGGCAACAGGCGCAACTACCCCGTGCTGGCCCTGCTCCTGGCCTGGGCGCTGCTGAACCTGGTGTTCCACCTCGATCGCGCGGAAACACTGCCAGGGGCCTCGCAGCCCGCCCTGCTGCTGATGGCCCACCTGCTGCTGGTGCTGATCACGCTGATCGCCGGGCGCATCATTCCGGCATTCACCGGCAACTGGCTGCGCATGAACTGCCCCGCCACGCAGATGCCCGTGAGCCATGCGTGGATCGAGAAAACCGTGGTGCCGCTGGCCGTTGTCACCGCCCTTGCCGATGCGGCCATGGGCAGCGCGCCGGTCACCGGAGCGCTGGCGCTGCTGCTCGCGGCCGTGCATGCGGCTCGGCTGTCGGGCTGGCGGGGCGGGGCCACGCTCCGCGAACCGCTGCTGTTCGCCCTGCACCTGGCCTACGGCGCCATGCTTCTGGGCTACCTGCTGCTCGGTCTGGCCGCACTGGGGGCCGGGGTCCCGCGCAGCAGCGGCTTCCACATGCTGACGACGGGTGCGATCGGCGGGATGATGCTGGCGATGATGGCGCGCGTGACCCTGGGCCATACCGGCCGTGCCCTGACCGCAGGACTGGTCATCCGCCTGGCCTTCCTGCTCCTGGCCGGCGCCGCGCTCGCGCGCGCGGCCAGCCCGCTGCTGGCCGGGGGGGGGCGTCCGCGGGGGGGGGGGGGGGGCGGGGGGGGGGGGGGGGGGGGGGGACGTTGTT
>JAFIFS010000104.1 GCA_020831895.1 Chromatiales bacterium | reverse complement strand
CGGCGCTCGAGCCCCCAGGGATGGGTTTACGGCGTGTCCGGGCAAACCCCTCCGCAGTGCGCCACCACCAAGGCTTCAGTCTGACCCACGCCCATGGGCCCGTCGATAATCAAGGACCGGCCCCACCGGGACGATACGGGTCGGGTTGATCGTCGCATGACTGTAGTAGTAGTGCTGCTTGATGTGGTGGAAATCGACCGTCTCAGCGACACCCGGCCACTGGTAGAGCTCGCGCAGGTAGCCGGATAGGTGGGCGTAGTCCTCGATACGCCGTGCATTGCACTTGAAGTGGCCGTGGTAGACAGCATCGAAGCGCACCAGCGTCGTGAACAGGCGCCAGTCGGCCTCGGTCAGGCGTGAGCCGGCCAGGTAGCGCTGACCTGCCAGCAGGCCATCGAGCCAGTCCAGCGCCCCGAACAGCTGTCCGAAGGCTTCCTCATAGGCCTGCTGCGTGGTCGCGAAGCCACAGCGGTAGACGCCATTGTTGACGTCCGCGTAGACGCGCTCATTGATCGCATCGATCCGGTCGCGCAGTGTCTCCGGGTAGAAGTCCTCGCGGTTGCCCGTCAGGGCATCGAACGCCGAGTTGAACATCCGGATGATGTCGGCCGACTCGTTGCTGACTATCGTGCGGCGATGCTTGTCCCAGAGCAGGGGCACGGTGACGCGGCCGGTGTAGCCGGGCCGGGCCAGCGTGTAGAGCTCGTGGTGACAACGCGCGCCATTGACTGGCTCGGGCTCCGGGTACTCCCAGCCCTGCTCGAGCATGTGCGGGTGGGTGACCGTGACATCGACCAGGTCCTCCAGGCCCTTGAGCCGGCGGAAGATAAGGGTGCGATGCGCCCAGGGGCAGGCTAGCGACACATACAGGTGGTAGCGGCCGGCTTCGGCGGCGAAGCCCCCGGTGCCAGACGGCCCCGGCGCGCCATCTGCGGTGACCCAGTTGCGGAAGTTCGCCGATTCGCGTTCGAAGCGCCCCCCCGTGCTGTCCGTGTCATACCACTTGTCCTGCCACTTGCCATCGACCAGCATGCCCATCGGCTTCCTCCCCCTCCGGCCCGCCACTGCGGACCCCTGTGCCTGGGTTTAGTCACTCGTCCTGCGCCGGTTTGCACCAGGCCAACGGCGGCCACAAGGTGGCGCTACAATCAGGACCATCCAGGGCCCAGCCTGACAGGCACGCAGCGGATGAGCAACGAGCGCGACAGCAAGGCGGCGGCAGGGGGATGGGCTGCACTGGTCGCAGTGGGGCGCGCCCTGCGGCGCGAAGGCACACTGACGGCCGGGCGCGCGCTGCTGCACACGAACCAGCCCGATGGCTTCGACTGCCCGGGCTGTGCATGGCCCGATCCGCGGCACACCTCGTCGTTCGAGTTCTGCGAAAACGGCGCCAAGGCTGTTGCCTGGGAGGCGACCGACCGGACCATCGACGCGGCTTTCTTCGCCCGGCATACGGTCAGCGAGCTGCGCCAGCAGAGTGATCACTGGCTCGAAGCGCAAGGCAGGCTGACGCAACCGCTGCGATATAACAGGGCCAGCGACCGCTACGAGCCCATCGCCTGGGACGAGGCCTTCGCCCTCATCGCCAGCCAGCTGCGCGCACTGCCGTCGCCTGATGCAGCGGCGTTCTACACCTCCGGGCGCACCAGCAACGAGGCGGCATTCCTCTACCAGCTGATGATCCGCGAGTTCGGCACGAACAACATGCCCGACTGCTCCAACCTGTGCCACGAGGCCTCGAGCATCGGTCTGCCGCAATCGATCGGGGTCGGCAAGGGCACGGTCACGCTGGCTGACTTCGACTGTACCGGCGCCGTCTTCAGCTTTGGTCACAATCCCGGAACCAACCACCCGCGGATGCTCGCGACACTGCAGGCGGTCGCACGCCGGGGCAAGCCCATCGTCGTATTCAACCCCATGCGCGAACGCGGCCTCGAGCGGTTCCGCTCACCCAAGGAGCCGGCAGCGATGCTCACCGGCGCCAGCACCGAGCTTGCGACACATTACTTCCAGCCACGCATCGGCAGCGATCCGCTGGTGCTCCAGGGCCTGATGAAGCGGCTGCTCGAGCTCGACCGCGAGGCTGGCGGGCAGCTGCTGGACCACGAGTTCATCACCACGCACACCAATGGATACGCGCTGCTGCGTGAGCAACTGGAGTCCCTGGACTGGCCGGCCCTGTGTTCCGGCTCCGGGCTCAGCATGGATGAATTCACGACAGCGGCGGAGGTCTACCTGGGGGCTGACAGCGTGATCGCCGCCTATGGCATGGGCATCACCCAGCACCGCCATGGCACCGGCAACGTGCAGCAGATCGCCAACCTGCTGCTGCTCGGCGGGCATATCGGCCGGCCAGGGGCCGGCATCTGCCCGGTGCGCGGGCACAGCAATGTGCAGGGCGACCGGACGATGGGCATCAACGAGCGTCCGCCGGCGGATTTCCTCGACCGTCTCGAGCAGGCGACCGGGATTCGTGCGCCGCGCGAGTCCGGCTGCACTGTCGTCGAGTGCATCGAGCGGATGCTGGCCGGCCAGATCCGGGTGCTCATCTCTATGGGCGGCAATTTCGCGGTGGCCGCACCGGACCCCGAGGCCACGCATGCTGCCCTGGGCCGGCTGGACCTGCTGGTCGGCATCCACACCAAGCTGAACCGGAGCCACCTGCTGCACCGGGGCGAGTCACTGATCCTCCCCTGCCTCGCGCGCTCCGACCGCGATGTGCAGGCGGGCGGCGAGCAGTTCGTCACTGTGGAAGATTCGATGTCGATGGTCCATGCCTCGCGCGGGTTCCGGAAGCCCGTATCACCACAGCTTCTCTCCGAACCGGCCATCGTCGCGGGCATCGCGCAGGCGCTGCTGCCGGGGAGTCCACTGCGCTGGGCCTGGCTGGTCGAGGACTACGACCGTATCCGCGAGCTGATCGCGGAAGTCGTTCCCGGCTTCGGGCAGTTCAACGAGCGGGTCCGCAGCCCGGGCGGCTTCCACCTGCGCAATGCGGCCGCCCATCGCGAGTGGCAGACGGTGACCGGGCGTGCCTGCTTCATCCCGTTCGCCGGGTCGCTGGAGCAAGCCCCGGCTGCCTACCCGCTGCGCCTGACGACGGTGCGCTCGCACGACCAGTACAACACGACGATCTACGGGCATGACGACCGCTATCGGGGCATCCGCGGGCGACGGGACGTGCTGTTCATCAGTGCCCGGGACCTGGAAACCCTGGGCCTGGCCGCAGGCACGCGCGTCGATGTGATTGCCGCGGCCGGGGGCCGGGAGCGACGGCTGCCGGGTCTCGAGCTGGTCGAGTACGCGATTGCCCCGGGCTCACTCGCCGCCTACTACCCCGAGGCGATGCCATTGATCAGCCTCGAGGCGCACGACCCTACCAGCCGGACACCCGCCTACAAGTCGACCTGGGTCAGGCTGACGCCATCGGCCTCAGCGGATCTTGCGCCAGCTGGGCCCTGAGCTACCTTTCCAGCCGTGGTACGGGTGCCGGGCCACGAGCTCGGGATCCCGGAACAGGGGGATCAGCAGCGCGCCGGCGACGAACCCCCCGATATGCGCCCAGAAGGCGACGCCGCCTCCCTGGGCGCCGATTGAACTGAGCCCACCGAGCAGCTGGATCAGGAACCAGTAGCCCAGCATGAATATGGCCGGCACCGCGATCGTCGTGATGATGAAGCCAAGAAAGATCAGCATATGCACCTTCACGCGCGGATACAGCATCACATAGGCGCCCATGACGCCACCTATGGCGCCCGAGGCGCCCACCATCGGGACGCCGGACTGCGGATTCGAGAGAATCTGCAGGGCCGCCGCGGCCAGCCCGCAGGCGAGGTAGAACAGCAGGAAGCGCAGATGGCCCATGGAGTCCTCGACGTTGTTGCCGAAGATCCACAGGAACCAGAGGTTGCCGAGCAGATGCAGCCAGCCGCCGTGCATGAACATCGACGTGACCAGGGTATGCCAGGGGGTAGCGGCATCGAGCACGCACCAGGCGCCCTGGCCAAGCGGGAAGCGGGTCCCGGGCGGCAGCGTGTTCAGCAGGTCCCCGGGAATGAGCCCCAGCGTGCAGACCGAGCGGGCCAGCGCCGGGTCAGTGCCGAGCCCCTGGAGGAAGACCCAGCTCAGCCCGTTCAAGAGGATCAGGCACCAGGTGACCCAAGGGGTGATGAAGTGCGGATTCTCGTCGCGCAGCGGGAACATGCGTCAGGCCCCGCCCTGGCAGTATGAAAATCGCGGATGCACAAGCCTGGTGATCCGGCTAGTCTTTCTTCCAGCTGCTGTATGGTTTCCTGATGAGGCTGGCATTGAAATACCGTGAATCGCCCGAGACTTCCTCGCCTGCCCAAGGCGGCAATGGGATCTCGGCCTTCGCATCCTCGAGCTCGACCTCGGCGACCACCAGGCCTTCGTTCTCGCCGAAAAACTCGTCCACCTCCCAGGTATAGCCGGCATGCTGCAGCACGTGACGACGTTTCTCTATCAGCGGGCGCTCGCAGAGCCCGTCGAGCATCTGCCGGCCCTCACCGGCAGGGATCTCATACTCGAACTCGCGCCGGGTGATACCCCGGGTCTCACCCTTGACTGTCAGCCAGGCCTGATCGCCGATCGTGCGCACGCGCACCACGCGCTCCGGGCCCGAACAAAGGTAACCCTGGCGTATCTCGAGCGCCTGCGCAGCCTCGCGCCAGCTGTCATCCCGCACAAGGAACTTGCGCTCGATTTCCTTACCCATAGCAGCTCTCCGGGACACCCATGAACAGCACCGCCGCCCGTTACGAATACCGCGCCTTTGCCCCGAACTTCGGTCTCGTGGAGCCGCGCATGCGCGCGCTGGCCGAACCCCCGCAGATTCGCGAAAGCGCCGAAGTGTATATTGTCTCCGCCTCATGCACCGACTACAACATCAAGATCCGCGAGAACCAGTTCGACGTCAAACGGCTACTGCGGGTGGAGCGTGGATTGCAGCAATGGACCGTGGTCACCAAGTTGCCAATGCCGGCAACGGCCGGGGAACTCTGCGGGCACCTGGCGGTTCTGGGCCGGCCACTGCCCGGGGCACCATCGCAGGAACATGATGCGGAATCACTGCTGCGAGACATCATCGTCCCAGCAGAGGGACTGGTCCCGGTCCGTGTATTCAAGCGCAGGTTCGGCTTCCGCATTGCCGACTGCCTCTGTGAACTGGCCGAGGTGACGGTAAACGGCGCTGGCATCCAGACCGCTGCTGTCGAATCCGAGCAGGCTGGACATGCACTGGACGTGATCTCCACGCTGGGGCTGGATGCCTACGAGAACACCAGCTACACGCTGGCGCTGCGGCGGATCACGGGGCTGGCGCCGCTGGCGGGATGAACGACCGGGGGCAAGCGGAAGATTCCAGGCAGTCTTCCGGGAAGGCGCATGACCCACTGGACATGCGCAACTACCGCATTGAGCAACTGCCGAAGCGGGAGCGCTCGGGTCTGGAGCGCTGGCTGGCCGTCGCAGGAATACCGCTGGCTATCGGCTCCTTTCTCCTCATCGGTTGGGCCTGGACACCCGCGTTCCTGCTCAATGTCGACCCGGCAGGCTTGTCCGAGACGCTGCAGGTCCTGTACCAGGAACTTGGCAGCGAGGGCTTTGCCCGCCGCAACGGCTGGATGCTCGCGATCTTCACGCTCAGCATCATCCTGTGGACTACGGGTGCCCTCCCCAATTACCTGACCTCCCTGATCGTCATCATCAGCCTGGTGCTGACGGGCGTGCTGAGCGAGGAGCAGGCCTATGCCCAGCTGGGCCACCCGATCATGTGGCTCAACATCATGTCGTTCATCCTGGCGAGCATGCTGGTGGCTACCGGCCTTGCCAAGCGCTTTACCCTCTGGTTCCTGCTGCGCTTTGGCCATCGCGCACCCAGCGTGCTACTGAGCTTCCTGGTGATCAACTTGGTCCTGTCGGCCTTCATCTCGGCGACCACGGCCAAGGCGGCGATACTGCTGCCGGTATTCATGGTCATTGCCGCGATTTACGGTGCCGAGCGCGGCAAGGGCAGGAACAACTTCGGCCGCAACATCGTCCTGCAGAACCTGCTCAACATCAACCTCGGTGCCGGTGCCTTCCTGACCGGCTCCGGTGCCAACCTGCTGGCTGCTGCACTCATCAGCGGTGCCATTGCCGGCAACGTGTTCTACTCCGACTGGATGCTGGCCATGTTGCCGACGATGCTCGGGCTCATGCTGCTCGGCTACATCATCGGCGTGAAGCTCGTATTCCCGCTGCCGGCCGAGGAGCGGCTGCCGCAGATCGAGGGCGGCATGGAGCGGCTGGCAGAAGAGCATCGCAAGCTCGGCCCGATCAGCTTCGCCGAGATCCGGGCCGCCTTGCTGTTCCTCACCATCCTCGCCTTCTGGTCGACCGACCGGCTGCATGGCATCAGCCCGACGGCAGTTGCCTTCGTCGGCGCGATCATCGCCTTGCTTCCCCGTGTCGGCATCGTCACCTGGAACGACGTGGATATCCCCTGGCACCTGATGCTGTTTTCCGCCGGCGCCTATGCGCTTGGCGCCGGGTTCGCCCAGACCGGCCTGCCCGGCATCAGCGTGGATGCGTTCTTCTCGGCGGTTGGCATCGACCGCGACACCCCCTTCTGGCTGATCTACATGATGCTGACGGCCGTCATGGCTTACAGCGCCCTGCTTTCCCAGTCCAAGACCATGCGGGCGATGATCTTCGTCCCGATCGCGATAGGCGTGGCCGAGACCCTGGAGTACAGCGTACTGAGCCTGGCCCTGCCGGTCGCCTTCCTGATCGAGCACGTCTACGTGCTGCCATTCAACAGCAAACCGGCCGCACTGCTCTACGAGACTGACCAGTACAGCCTCACCGATGCGGCCGGATATGGCCTGGTGATGATGACCCTGGGGTGGCTTGCGATCATACTGATGGGCGAGACCTGGTTCCGGGTGCTTGGCATCACGCCGGACGGGGTATTCGGGCTGTTCTGAATCCGGGTTAAGCTGTGGCTATGGAAACACAGCTCTGGACGGCGGGGCTGGTCAGCTTCGCTGGAGGCATCGGGCTCTTCCTGCTCGGCATGCGGCTGATGACTGATGGCCTCAAGGTGGCGGCCGGGCCAGCCTTGCGGTCGCTGCTGACCGCAGCGACCGGCAGCCCGCTGCGCGGTCTGGGCTCGGGCGTGCTGATCACGACGCTCGTCCAGTCGTCCAGCGCGGTGATCTTCGCGACCATCGGTTTCGTCAACGCCGGACTGCTGACGCTGAGCCAGTCGATCGGGGTGATCTTCGGCAGCAACCTCGGCACCACGCTGACCTCGTGGATCGTCGCGCTGATCGGTTTCAACGTGAACCTGCAGGCGCTGGGCCTGCCTGCGATCGCGATTGGCATGGGGCTGTGGGTCTTCGGCGGGGGCTCGCGCCGCGGCGCCCTCGGGCAGGCGCTGGCAGGCTTTGGGCTGTTCTTTCTCGGCATCGACTTCCTGAAGGATAGCTTCGAAGGGATCGGGGACAGCCTGGACCTCGCCGCGATGGCCGACTGGGGCCTGCTGGGTGTCGTGGCGTTCATGCTGACGGGCATCGTGCTGACGGTGCTGATGCAGTCTTCCAGCGCCGCGCTCGCCGTGACACTGACGGCAGCGGCCGGCGGGCTAATCCCGCTGAGCGGGGCGGCGGCGATGGTGATCGGCGCTAATGTCGGCACCACCTCGACGGCAGCTTTCGCGGTGTTCGGCGCCACGCCTGCTGCCAAGCGTGCGGCAGCTGCCCATGTGGTGTTCAACTTGATCACGGCCATCATTGCATTTGCCACCCTGCCGCTGCTGCTCTGGGCAGTGGTCTGGCTGGCTGGCGAGTTCGGGGCCGCCGATAAACCCGCAACCGTGCTGGCACTGTTCCACACCTCGACCAAGCTGCTGGGCCTGATCGTGATCTGGCCCTTTGCCGGGCGCCTGGTGACTGCGCTGAAGAAGCGGTTCCGTGCGGCGGAGGAGGACGAGGCCCTGCCCAGGCATCTTGACCGCAATATCCTCGCGACCCCGACACTGGCCATGGATGCGGTCCGGCTTGAGCTGATGCGCATGGGAGAGATCGCGCACCGGATGGCGGGCTCTGCGATCAGCAGCGAGACCTTGTCCGACGCGGCGCTGACCGGGGAACTGCGCGCGCTGGGCGAACTGGGCGATGCGATCGTCGAGTTCGCGGGCCAGATCCGCGCGACTGACCACGACCCGGAGATCGACGAGCGCCTGCCCGATGCACTGCGGGTCTGCCAGTACTACCGGGATCTCGGCGAGCGGGCGATCGAGCTGGTGCGCAACCGGCCGGTAGCCAGCGACGTGACCGCCGTCGCTGAACCCATCGCCAGCCTGCGGGGCGCGGCAAGCCAGGCACTGGACTCCGTCAGGCCTGATGGGGAGCCGATGGGTGAGGACGTCCACCGCGGCTTCGAAAACACCTACCAGTCGATCAAGTCGCAGCTGCTGCGTGCCGGAACAACCGGGACACTGTCAGCACGCCGGATGGTGCAGGTGCTCGACTATGCCAGCACGCTGCGACGGATGGTTGACCAGGCCACGAAGGCCAGCCGATACCTGCCGAAGGTACCTGGTGCAGAGCAGGGGTCAGCCCCGGAAGAGGACTGACCCCTCTCTTTCACTCAGAGAGGCTGGCGGCTGCGCCGCCGCAGCAGGCCCGCAGCAGCGAGCAGCGCCAGCACCCAGAGCGTCGGGTCGAGCGCCGACGGCTGGCCGGGGATCATGCTGCAGCCGGTATCCAGCTGGCGCGGCGGCGTGACCGGCGGCGGCGGGTCCGTGATCGTGTAGGTGCCCGAGCGCGTGCCCGAGAACTGGCCATCGAGGAAGGCGCGCGCCTGCAGCTGGGACGTGCTGGTGATCTCGACTGTGCCACCACTGGCTACGCTGGCCGATGAGTCATCCGGCAGGCTGCCATCCAGCGTGTAGTAGATCACCACGCCCGGTGTGGCCGAGCTCAGCGTCACGGTCACCGAGTCGACGAAGGAGCCTGGCGCCGGGCTGAAGGTCGGCGTCGCCACCGCCGAGGCCTCGGAGGCCTCGTCGAAGTAGATGATGCGCTGGAACTCACCGGGGCCGTCGCCACCCGGACCGCTGCGGTCACGGGCCCGCACACTGAAGAGCGCTGACTGGGCGGCCCCGTACTCACCGGGTGTGCGTACCGTATCGGCGACCAGCGCCACCCATTCGGAGGCGGTGGTGGCCAAGGAAAAGTCCTGGCGGATGCGCAGAGCACCGTCCTCATCGCCGCTGCAATCGGCTGAGGCATAGAAGTCCACGTTCAGCCGGACCTCCAGGGGAGAGGCGGGCGTGCGGGTCCAAGCGAAGATCGACGGGCCGACATCCTGGCCAACCAGCGGGAAGCACTGGTCGAGGCGGCTGCTGCCGAAGTTGCCGGTCAGGTCCTCGAACCAGAACACGTTGTCGCCGGAGAGTGCGAACGGCTGCGGGCCAACCGCGGCCCGACGCGCGGCGTCACCATCACGGTTGACGACCCAGCCACTCATGCCCGCCAGGGGATTCCCGTCGAACAGCTCGGCCGCCTCGAAGCTGCCGTTGGTCACGATGTTGGTCGTAGAGCTGCCCTGCGTGACGATGATGTTGTCGACGCGGATCACCGGGCCATCCGCCGGATCGAAGAAACCGTCATTACGGCTGCGCACACTCAGGTTCATCCACTGCGCATTGGGCGGAATCTCGCTCGCCAGGTACAGTGGATTGCCGTCCGACGGCGGGTTGGCGGGAGAGAATGTCAGCCACTGCTGGCCCTGATCGCTGGTGAAGCGGTGGTCGATGTTGTCATTTTCACGGAAGGCGGCAGCGGAGATCCGGTTGGCGCTGCCACCACCATCGAACTGGTCGGCCAGGCAGCCCTCCCGGGTTTCGTAGAAGTTGGGGTTGATCCGGAAGCGCAGCAGAGGGTTGGCGACGTCGGCAAAGATCGAGAACGTGAACGACATGTTCTGCGCCGGGTCGATTGGCACGCACTGCTCAAGCTTGTTCTCCCCGAAGCGATCGGTCGGCGTATTGAAACCGTACCAGGCACGGCCGTCCTCGGCCCCGGTGTCGCTGAACACGACCCGGCCGCCGCCGACAGAAATGCTGATCAGCCAGTCCGGCGGGCCCTCACCCGTCGCGTACGGGATTGCCGTGCCGCTGGCCGGCTGGTCGAAATCCGCGAAATCGGCATTCTGCAGCTGCGCCACTCCGGCGGAGGACAGCAGCAGGGCACCAAGCCCCAATCCTGCTTGCTTGCGTATCATCGTCTTCTCCTGCCGGTGGCTCAGAATTCTAGTTGGAAGCGGGCTGCGTAGACCCAGCCATCGTCCTTGAACACGTCACGCTCGCCCTCGAGGTACATCACGTTGAACTTGAAGATGACCTCGGGGTTCAGGTACCAGTTGAGGCCGGCGGTCGTGTGCTTGAGCTTCTGGCCGCGGCCGATCTGGGTATGCTCGAGCGAGTCGGCCACCGAGTAGCGCAACGCGACCTCGAATGCGCCCCAGGTGCCGTCCCTCAGCGAGAAGTTCTGCTTCGGCATGACCCGACCGAAATCACCAGAAGATGCCCGATAGTTGCTGTGCTCGCCGGTCAGGAAGTAGCTGCCCTGCCAGTACCAGCCTTTCTGCGTCAGTGAATTGGCATCCGTCGCGGTGGTAGGAAGCACGCGCAGCAACGCCTCGCGGTCCAGGTCGATATCGACCCAGATGTATTCGGCCTGCATCGACCAGGGTCCGGTGCCCGCAGCGAACTCCAGGCCATAGCGGGTGAATGTCTTTACGCCTTCCAGGTCTGTTTCGCCAATCAGTTGAGCATCGATGGCTCGCGCACCCTCGCGTGTGCGCAGGCGGACGCGCTCGTACCGTTCAGTCCTTTTGTTCACCGC
>JAFIFS010000102.1 GCA_020831895.1 Chromatiales bacterium | reverse complement strand
TTGGGGGCGGCCCGGTGGGCGGCCCACCATTGCCTCACGACTCCGGCTTACCGGAACAGGCCCAGCACCGCCTGCGGGACGGCGTTGGCCTGGGCCAGCACCGAGACACCCGCCTGCTGCAGGATCTGCGCCTTGGTCAGCGCCGCCGTCTCGGCCGCGAAGTCCGCATCCTGGATGCGGCTGCGCGAGGCCTGCAGGTTCTCGGAGACCGTCTGCAGGTTCGCGATCGTGGACTCGAAGCGGTTCTGGATCGCGCCGAACTGGCTGCGCAGGCTGGACACTGAGTTCAGTGCCGCGTCGGCCCGCTGGATCGTCTGCTCGGCACCGCCGACCGTGTTCACGTTCACGGTGGCCAGCGTGGTCGAGTCCACGGCGATCGAGGTGCCAGCGAAGCCGATGTCGGCATTCTGGCCGCCCAGCGTGATGTTCTGGGCAGCGCTCAGCGTGATGGAGCCGCGGGAGGTGCCTTCCATCGCTGCCGCGATGCCGTCGCCACCGCCGCCTACCGCTGCCGTGATGGTCTCATCCACATTGATGTTGCGGCCGTCGGCGGCTGTCAGCGTCAGCGTGGTGCCGGACACGGAGGCCGAGACGCCGGTCTGGGTCGAGAACAGGTTGATCTGCGCTGCGACCTGGGACACAGTCAGCGTGGCACCTTCGGCCACGTTGCCGGCGCCCGTATAGATGTCCACGCCATTGATGCTCAGCGCGTAGGTGGAGGCGCCGTTGCCGGCAGTACCGCCGGTGACCGACTGGAATTCGCCTGAGATCGAGTTGGTGGCTGTTGCCGTCAGGCCGGCCACGCCCGCCGCGTTGATCGCATTGACCTTGGCGAAGGCGCTGTCGGCCGTCTGCCCGGCCTGGCCACCACTCGTGCTCGCGCCGATCGACACCGCCTGGCCCTGGCCCACGGCGATCGTGAGCCCGCCATCGGTCAGGGCATTTCCTGACACCGCGCCGCTGGTCTCGGTGGCGATCTGGCCCAGCTGGTCGGCCCGGGCGCCGGTCGTCAGGTTGACGCCGATCGTCTCGCCGACGTTGGCGCCCACCTGGAACTGCGCGGTGCCGAAGCTGCCGTCCAGCACCTTCTGGCCGTTGAACGAGGTCTGCGAGGCGATCCGGTTGATCTCTGCCAGGCGCTGCTGGACTTCCTGGTCCAGGGCGGCGCGGTCGGAGGCCGAGTTCGTCGCGTTGGCCGACTGCACGGCCAGCTCGCGGATGCGCTGCAGGTTGTTGGTGAGCTCGTCCAGCGCGGACTCTGCCGTCTGGGCCAGCGAGATGCCGTCATTGGCGTTGCGGACAGCCTGGTTCAGGCCACGGATCTGGGTCGTGAAGCGCTCGGCAATCGCGAGGCCGGCCGCATCGTCCCGCGCGCTGTTGATGCGCAGGCCTGACGAAAGCCGCTGCAGGGCGGTTGCAAGCTGGTTGTCGGAACGTGAGAGGTTGCGCTGGGCATTCAGCGACATCACGTTGGTGTTGACTACGGCCATGTTTGACTCCTCAAGTTTCCCGAAATGTCATCGAGTGACTGATTTGAGCTCCCGCGAACGCCTGACTGTCGTGATGGCAGGCCCGCATTGGCTTTGCAGGGCTGCTATCGGCAGTAGCGGGGGCTCACTTGAGGTGCCGGGCGTGACCGGCGTCGCAAAACGCGTCAGAGAATGTCAAACAGGGAGAAAGAGCGCGTGCGCGCGAAGGTCTTCTGCGCCGCCTCGAGGCCGAACAGCTGGCGCTCCAGGTCGGAGACCGCCTCGGCGTAGTCCAGGTCACGTATGGTTGAGAGGGTCTGGCTGAGCTGCAGGGCCAGCTCGCTGTTGGATTCCAGCTGCTCGTCCAGCACCCCCAGGCGCCCGCCGATCTGGCTGCGTATCGTCCCTATATGGGAAAGCGCCTGGTCGAATCCCTGCAGGCTTGCGTTCAGGCCTTCCTGGAAGCGCGCCCGGCTGCTCGGCTGTCCCGGGGCGGATTCCATCAGCTCCATGAAGGACTGGGCGAGCGAGAAAAGGTCCGTCTGGCCCGCCGCAGCTATCGTGAAGCTGTCGCCGGCGGCAGGTTCGCCTTCGAGGCGCAGCGTTGCGCCGGCGAAGCTGATCGAGTCCCCGCTGCCGAAGCTGCCGGTGGCAATCACACTGCCGCCACTGTCGGTGACCTGCCAGTTCTCTGGATCGATGAAAGTCAGCGTATACGTATCCGGTGTCCAGGCGCCGCGATTGACGTCGGCCTGGCTCCAGAAGGCGGTGCCCTGGTTTCCTGCGTCCCCGGCGAGCGTGAAGCTGCCGTTGCCGGCCGGGATCTCTCCGAATACGCGCGAGCCGGCCTCGTTTTCCTGCAGTGTCCTGTTGTCTCCGATACGCTGACTGCGTGTGCCATCGTCGCCGTTGTAGACGAATACCTCCCCGCTGCGGACGAAAGCGGCTTCCTGCACCCGGTTGCCAGCGAACAGGCTGCGACCTTCGCCATCCTGGCTGTTGGCGAGCGAGAGCAGGCTCTCGATCAGCTCGCGGGACTCGCTGGCGATTGCTGTCCTGGCCTCGGGCGACTGTACGCCCCCGCCTGCCTGGACGGCCAGCTCGCGCAGCCTGTTCAGCGTATCGGTCACGCCCGAGAGTGCGTCCTCCGACAGGCTGAGGCGCCGGCGCGCAGTCTCGGCGTTGGCTGCGTAGTTCTGCAGCCGGTCCAGCCCCTGCTGCAGCAGGAGCGCCTGCGCGGCGCCTGCCGGATCGTCAGCGGCCGTCGCGAGCCGCCGGCCGCTTCCCACCAGGCGCAGTATTGGAGCCACGTAGGCCATGTGCTGGCGGCAACTGTTAAGCCCCAGCCTAAGAACGGTTTTTGTGGGTAACCGC
>JAFIFS010000099.1 GCA_020831895.1 Chromatiales bacterium | reverse complement strand
GGGCTGCTGGGCGGGCCGGACACGCGGATGACCGGAACGGTGCTGGAGGAGGGCCTGCGCGGCGCCGGCCGGATCGTCCGCGGCCGTCGCGCGCCGCCGGCCGGTGCCGACCTGGCGCTGTATGGCTGCCAGGTCGGCCTGCTGCTGGCGGAACGTGTTCAGCCACTGCATCTGCAGGGTTTTGGTGGATACGCGCATGACTCAGCGCCTCACCGCCTGGAGCAGGTTGAGGAAGAGATCGTTGGCGATCGCCACCATCTTGCTGGCTGCCAGGAAGGCTTCCTGGTACCGGAGCATGTTGACGGCCTCCTCCTCGAGGTTCACGCCTGACGCACTTTCCACGTCCAGTTCTGCCTGCTGGCGCAGCGACTGCTGGATGCGCAGGTCACTCTCGGACCGCGCGGCGATCGCCCCGGTATTGGAGACGAGTCCGGCCCCGAGATCGGCAAGCGTCCGGGAAGTGGCGCCGAAGCGGACGGTGCGCAGCGTGTCGGCGAGCATCAGAGCATTGCTGTTGTCGCCGTTGCCTGTGCCCGGCCGGCCGGCCGCAATCCGGTCGGCATTGACGAGCGCAACGGACAGCCCTGCCGCTGCTCCGGCAGCAGGCTGCACCCGGAAACGATCGCCCGCAGCCGCCGCACCGTTGACCACGATGCTGAGCCCGTCGATCTGCAGCGGGTCGCCGGCAGTTCCGGTACCGCTGAGTGGCAGTGGGCTGCCTTCGGGGATGCTGCGGGCCGACCAGCTGGTCCCGTCGAAGCGCAGTTCGTAGTCTGCTGCGCGTATCAGGTCCGGATCTGCGAGGTTCACGCCCAGTGTTGCGGTGCCGGGATTGCCGGCAGCGGCCGCTGCCTTGGGCCCGGGTACATCGAAGAAGTCCCCGCCCGGCAGCCCGTCGAGGTCATGCCCCGCCGCGTGCTGTGCGTTGAACAGCGTGGCGAGGCCCAGCGCAAGATGGTTGAGTTCGCGGCGGGCCGGCTCCAGTGCCTCGTCACGGAAGGTCAGCAGGCCACCGACCTGTCCAGCGCTGACCTGGCGCGAGATATCCTGGGTGCTCCCTGCGATCTCGATGGCCAGGCGCTGACGGCCGGGGTCGAAAGGATCCGGGAGCACGGCCACCGGATTGCTGCGTGCGCCAAGGACCAGCGGCTGGCCGCTGCCGACCAGCACGTCGACCGAGCCATTCCCGTTGCGAACGATACGCGTGCTGATCTGCCCTTCCAGCTCGCGCAGCAGCTGCTCACGCCGGTCCAGGAGCTCATAGGACTGGAGCGTGCTGTCGGCCAGCCGCTCGTTCAGGCCGGCAATGGCACCGGCCAGGTCGTTGATCGATCCCGCCGCGACCCCCAGGCGGGCATTGATTTCCCGTTCCAGTCCGTCCAGCTGTCCGCTCAGCTGGCCGAAGCGCCTGGCCAGGCTGTCGGCCTCCCGCAGCAGCTGTTCCCGGTTCGCTGGCGAGGTCGGGTCGCGACCCAGCGCCTCGACCTGGTCGAGCATCCGCTGCAGGCTGCTGTTCAGGCTCGTGTCGGGATTGCCCAGCAGGCCATCCATGCGTACCGCGAGCGCGTTGAAAGCCTCCGCGCGCTGTTCTCCGCCCACACTCGAGCGCAGCTGCTCGCCGAGGAACTGGTCATAGAGCCGCTGGATCCCCCCGATGGCGACCCCGCTGCCTATGTTGATGTTGCCGACCTGGTTGCCAGGTATCGCATCGAACACCACGCGCTGGCGCGTGTAGCCCTCGGTGTTGACGTTGGCCACGTTGTTGCTGGTGACCTGCAGCGCACGCTGCGCGGCCAGCAGTCCCGTGAGCCCATTGTTGACGAAGCTGCCCATCTCAGCTGGCCTCCGTGTTCACTTCGCCTGACGGTCCGATCTGCGCGAGCGCCTCGCGCAGCTGTGGCCCGGCCATGATCCGCTCGATCTTCTGCGCATAGCGGGGATCCGTCGCGTAGCCGGCCTCCTGCAGCGCCCGGGCAAAGCGCCCGGCATCCGCCGTCTGGGTCAGCGCGTCGGCATAGCGGGGGTTGCTGGTCAGGAAATTCACGTAGTCGTCGAAGGCTGCACGCAGGCTCGGGTACGCACGGAACTGGGCGCGCTCAGGCTGCGGAAGTTCCCCCCGGTACTCGATCGTCCGTACGGCAACGCTCGGGCCGGACCAGCGCCGGTCCGCCTTGATGCCGAAGAGGTTGTTGCTGTTCCGGCCACCCTCGTCGCGGATCATCCGGCTGCCCCAGCCGGTCTCCAGCGCAGCCTGGGCCACCAGCGCACGTGGGTCGACGTTCAGCCGCTGTGCCGCCTGCCGCGCCAGCGGCCAGATCTCGCGGACGAACTCCGCGGGGCTGCCGGGACGCCAGTCGGATCCCCGTGATGTCGCGACGGGTCCGGCGGCTGACGGCTGCCCGGCGGGCATCTGCTGTTCGGCTTCGATCCGCCCGGTGGCATTGCCGAGCTGACGCATCAGCAGGTCGGCGAGGCCCAGCCCGCGCTGACGGGTGATTTCCATCGCGACCTGCTGGTCGAACATCTCCTCGTAGGTCGTGTCGCGCTGCTCACCGAGCACCGAGCCGGCACTGCGCATGCTCTTCAGCATCATCTGGACGAACAGTGCCTCGAACTGGCGCGCGGCCTCACGAGCGGCCTCCGGATCGGACCTGGCCGCGCTGGCGCGCAGCTGGGCCAGCCCGGAGAAGTCGTTGTACATGGCCGGCGCAGGTACCATGGTTACACCTCAGATCACGACCAGCTGCGCGCGGAGAGCGCCTGCTTCACGCAGCGCCTCGAGAATCGCCACCAGGTCACCCGGAGCGGCACCCACCTCGTTGACCGCGCGAACGATGTCCTCGAGGTCGACGCCTGACGGGAACAGGAACATCCGGCTGTCATCCTGAATCACCTCGATATCGGAGCGTGGCGTGACCACGGTTTCGCCGCGTCGCGCGAAAGGCTCAGGCTGGCTCACGTCGAAAGATTCGGTGATGCTGACCACCAGTGAACCGTGGGAAACCGCCGCGGGCCGCACCTGCACGCGCGAGCTGATGACGACCGTACCGGTGCGGGAGTTGATCACCACGCGGGCCGGGGCTTCCGCCGGGGTAACCAGCAGGTTCTCGACCATCGAGATGAAGGCAACGCGCTCGGCCGCACCCTGCGGTGCCGCCACCGCGATCGACATCGGGTCCAGCGGGGCTGCCGTGCCCGCACCGAAGGTGTCGTTGATGCTTTCCGCGAGCCGGGTGGCGGTCGTGAAGTCCGGTTGATGCAGGTTGAGCCGCAGGCCTGCCTGGTCGGCGAAGCTTCCGGCGACTTCCCGCTCGACGAAGGCGCCGTTGGGGATCCGGCCGACGCTGGGCACGTTGACCGTGATCCGCGAGCCATCCTGGCCGGCCGTTCCGAGCCCACCCACGGCGAGGTTGCCCTGTGCAACTGCGTAGACCTGGCCGTCCGGCCCGCTCAGGGGCGTCATCAGCAGCGTTCCCCCACGCAGGCTCTGCGCATTCGCGATCGAGGACACGGTGACGTCGATGGTCTGTCCCGGCTTGGCGAACGCGGGCAGTTCGGCATGCACTGCGACTGCAGCGACGTTGCGCAGCTGCAGGCTGGTGCCAGGTGGTACCGTGACGCCGAGCCGCTCGAGCATGTTGACCAGGCTCTGCGCAGTGAAGGGCGCCTGTGTCGTCCGGTCACCGGTACCGTCCAGGCCGACGACGAGGCCGTAGCCGATCAGCTGGTTGCCACGCACACCGGAGACGCTGGCCAGGTCCTTGATCCGCTCGCTCGCCTGGGCAACAGGTACCAGTCCAAGCAGCAAGCCAGCCAGGAGGGTGGCCACACCTGCTCCGGCAGGTGATCGTGTCGCCGGCCTCACAGCGGCCACACCTTGAGGAAGAAGCGGCTCAGCAGGCCCGGCCGGTTGCTGTCCGCCAGCGTGCCCCTGCCACTGTAGGTGATGTTCGCATCCGCCACCTTGAACGAGGGCACAGCGTTGTCAGGGCCGATGTCGGCAGGCCGGACGACTCCGGCGACCTTCACGAACTCACGCCCCTGGTTCAGGGTCAGCCATTTCTCTCCCTGGATGACGAGGTTGCCATTAGGCAGTACCTCGCGGACCGTGACCGTGATGTTCCCGTCCAGCCGGTTGCTCTGGCTGCTGGTGCCGCGGCCATTGAAGCTCTGGCTGCTCTGCCACTCGTTCTCCAGGATCGGCCGGCCGTTGCGCGTGACCGTACCGCCGAGCAGCAGCGGGTTTCCGGTCGTCAGCGCGCTGTCGCGGCTGGCATCGGTGCTGGCGCTCTTTGACGCCTGGGTGCGCTCGGCCAGCCGGACGGTCAGCGTGTCCCCGACCTGGCGTGCCTTCACGTCGTTGAAGAGGGCGAGCGCACGAGCGGGCTGGAAGAGGCTGCCTGCAGACGCGCCTGCCTGTGGGAGGGGCACTGAGGGCGTGTAGACCTCGGTCTCCGGCAGTGCAGGGGCACTGCTGCAACCCTGCAGCAGCATCATTGCCGCGACCGGCAGCCAGGCGAGTGACAGAGCATGGATTCGCTGTCTGATCATTTTCAGGCTGTCCTACAGGTTGTTGTTCAGGTACTGGAGCATCTGGTCGGTCACCGCGATGGCCTTCGAATTCATCTCGTAGGCCCGCTGCGTCTCGATCATGCTCACCAGTTCCTCGACCACGTTGACGTTGGAGCTCTCCAGCGAGCCCTGGACCAGGCTTCCCAGCCCGTCCAGCCCCGGGGTCCCCAGCTGCGGGCTGCCGCTGGCTGCCGTTTCCTCGTACAGGTTCTGGCCGCGCGGCTGCAGGCCTGCCGGGTTGATGAAGTCAGCCAGCTGCAGGCTGCCCAGGGTCACCGGCTCGGGCTGCCCGGCCAGCTGCGCCTGCACCGTGCCGTCGCCCGCAATCGTGATGCTCTGGACGCCGTCCGGCAGCGTGATCGAGGGGTTCAGCTCGAAGCCATTCGAGGTGACTACCCGGCCCTCGGAGTCGATCCGGAACGACCCATCGCGGGTGTAGGCGAGGTTGCCGTCCGGGAGCAGGATCTGGAAGAAGCCACGCCCCTGGACCATCACGTCGAGCGGGTTGCCCGTTTCCAGAGATGCGCCCTGCGCAAAATTCTTCTCGGTGCCCACGACCCGGACGCCGGTGCCCATGTTGAGCCCGGTCGGATTCTCCGTATCCTGCGAGGTCGCACCGCCGGCTTGCGCCCGGTTCTGGTAGATCAGGTCCTCGAACACGGCCCGCCCTTGCTTGAAGGCAGTCGTGTTGACGTTTGCCAGGTTGTTGGCCACGACGGACATGCGCTTTTGCTGCGCGTCGAGTCCGGTCTTCGCTACCCATAGAGCTTCCATCATGCGTCTCCTTGTCTATCCGTCGGCATCAGCCGCCCAGCCGCATCAGCTGGGCGGCTGCCGCATCATTCTGCTCCGCAGTGTGCATCGCCCGTACCTGCATCTCGTAGCTGCGTGCCAGTTCGATCATCCTGACGAGAGTCTCGGCAACGTTCACGTTGGAGGACTCAAGCTGGCCGCTGGCCACCCTTACCGCGGGGTCGGGCAGGGCTTCCTCGCCATCCGGCAGCCGGTACAGCCCCTGGCCATCGGCACTGAGGGCCTGCGGGTCAGGATCGACCAGCCGCAGGCGGTCGACCACCACCTGGCTTTCCGCAGGCTGGCCGAGGGGCACGATGCTGATCTGACCATCGTTGCCGATGAAGAGTGACTCGAAGGGCGGCAGCGAGACCGGACCGCCGTTGCCCAGCACGAGGTGGCCGTTCGCAGTTTCCAGCAGTCCGTCCGGGGTCACCCTGAGGTTCCCGTTGCGCGTGTAGGCTTCGCTGCCATCCGGCGCCTGGACAGCCAGCCAGCCAGGACCCTGGATGGCGACATCCAGCGACCGGCCAGTCTCGATCACCGGGCCCTGCCGCGCGTCCCAGCCCGCCTGGCCGCTGACCGCGAGCACGCGGGTCGGCTGCCCTTCTCCCGCGACCGGCTGGGCAACCATAGACTCGCGCACGGCCCGAAAGCCGGTCGTGCTGACGTTGGCCAGGTTGTGGCTGGTGATCGCCTGCGCACGTTGTGCCGCACGCGCGCCGGTCATTGCGACATAAAGTAGGCGGTCCATGGCGTCAGTCCGTCAGTGATCAGCGGATGTTGATGATCGTCTGGGTGACCGTATCCATCGTCGAGATCACCTGGGCGTTGGCCTGGAACTGGCGCTGTGCCGTGATCATCTTGACGAGCTGCTCGGTCAGGTCCACGTTCGAGGACTCAAGGGCGCCCGACTGGATCAGGCCGAAATTCGACTCGCCAGCCTCTCCGCGCTGGGGCACTCCGGAACTGAAGCTCTCCTGGAATGAGGTGTCGCTGACCTTGGTCAGGCCTTCCGGATTGGAGAAGTTGGCCAGCGCGACCTTGCCCAGCGCCTGCGACTCACCGTTGGAGAATCGGGCGAAGATGGTTCCCGTCTGGTCGACCTCGATGTTGCGCAGCCGGCCGGCAGCCTGGCCGTCAGGATTGATGCTGTTGACGGCGAATGTCGAGCCGAACTGCGTGGTGCGCGACAGGTTGAGCCGGACATCCAGTGGCTCGGCGCCATTGCCCGGGTTCCAGGCGCCGAAGGTCAGCGTGCCGTTGGTCGGGATGCTGATCGTGCCGTTGGCACCAAATTGGAAGGGCTGAGCGCTGCCTACCACGTTGCCGTCGATGGTCGTGTTGACGTTCCACCCTGACGCATCCTTGGAGAAGTAATAGGTGGCCGTGTGGGCGACGCCGAGGGAGTCAAAGATGACGGTCGACGTGCTGTGGTTGAAGCTCTGCGGATCGGAGGGGTCGAACGGCGCTACCCCGGGAATCGTGGCATCCGCAGGGAGGTTGATGTTCATCGCTACGGCCGTGCTCGCACTCGGCGGGGCCGTTTCGGTGAGGATGCGCAGGTCTGTCAGTGCGCCAGTATTGAAGTTGCCATCGCCCACCGGCGGATACACCTGCAGGCGTTCGCCGACTGCATTGCGCACGAAGCCGTCGGCGTCCATGCCGAAGGCGCCCGCCCGCGAGTAGAGCAGGCCAGCCCCGTCGTTGACAATGAAGAACCCGTCACCGCTGACGGCGAGGTCGAGCTGCCGCCCGGTGATCTCGACGTTGCCCTGTGTGAAGGCCTGGCGGACGTCGGTCAGCCGTACGCCGTTACCGATGCCGTTGGCATCGCCTGAAAACACGTCGGCAAACTCCGAGCGCGAGGACTTGAAGCCCACGGTGTTGGCATTGGCGATATTGTTGGACGTGACCTGAAGATCGGTTGATGCGGCACTGAGCCCGCTGAGTGCGACCTGAAACGACATGTGCTGTCTCCTCTCTCTGTGTTCGTGGTGGCTGACCCGGTCGCGATCACATGATCGCCTTGACCTGTGTCAGCAGCAGTGATTGTCCGTTGCTCGTGGAAATGCTGGCGCTGCGACCGTCTCCGGACAGCGTGACGCTGTCCACGCGGCTGCCTACATAGGCCGCGACCGGGACCTCGCCGTTGCCGGTGCGCATGGCGATATCGAAGCGGTAGGTGTCCGCAGGTGCGGGCGCCCCGTTTGCGAGCAGGCCGTCCCAGCTGAAAGTGCCAAAGCCGGCAGCCTGCGGACCCAGCTGCAGCTCCCTGACCAGCTCGCCAGAGCTGCTGTAGATCCGCGCCGTCACGCCGGCGGTGGCGCCGGGCAGCTCGAAGCCTGCTGCGACCGGCTGCCCGGGAGCGAGGTCGGCAAAGTCACCCTCGGCGAGGACCGTTCGGCCGACCATAGTCGAGGCCTGCAGCGCCTGGCTGGCGTAGATCGAATCGGACAGGCGCGCGACTGAGCGGTTCATGTCGGCAATGCCGGACACTGTGCTGACCTGGGCCATCTGACCGAAGAACTCCGCGCCATCGAGCGGCTTGAACGGGTCCTGGTTGCGGAACTGCGCGATCATGAGCTTCAGGAAGTCCTGTTGGTCGAGCTCATTGCGGTTGCCGCGTCCTGTCTCGCGCCGCAGCGCCAGGTCGGGCAGCTCGGTATCCTTTGCGGGCATCGTGATCATGCGGGCGCTGCTCCTGGGTTACTGGCCAATCATCAGGGTGCGCAGCATCAGGTCCCGGGATGTCTGCAGCACCTCGATCGAGTTCTGGTAGGAACGGGAAGCGGAGATCATGTTGACCATCTCGTCCACGGGGTTCACGTTGCTCATGTAGATGAGCCCGTCCCCGTCCGCGGCCGGATGCCCGGGCTCGTAGATCCGGGTCACCGGCGCCTGGCTCTGCGTCACCCCTGCAAGCCGCACCTGGGCCTGCTGGCCGTGTTCGTCCATCACGGTCTGGAATACCGGCTGGCGGGCCCGGTATGCCTCCGCGTCCGAGCTCGCCACCGAGTTGGCGTTGGCGAGGTTGCTCGCCGTCGTGTTCAGCCGTGCCGACTGGGCGCTCATGGCGGAGCCAGCGATATCAAAGACTCTCATCAGGTCCATCAGCCACGTCCTCCGGTGATTGCGGCCCGCAGGCCCTGGATCCTTGCGTTGAGAAAGGTCAGCGTTGCCTGGTAGCGGACTGCGGTTTCTGCGACGGCGGCACTTTCCCGCTGCGTGTCCACGGTGTTGCCATCCATCGATGGCTGCTCGGCCGGCCGGTACCTGACTTCTGCCAGCAGGGCGGAGCCGGTCGTTGCGTCCATGTGGCCGCTGCGGCTCGTCGTCAAGCGCAGCTGATTGGTGCCGGCATCCTGCATCGCGCTGCGGAAATCAATGTCGCGCGCGCGAAAGCCGGGCGTGTCGGCATTGGCCAGGTTGCCGGCCAGCAGGCTCAGCCGCTGCTGTGACAGGGCGAGCGAACGCGTGTGGGTCGCGAATACCTTGGCTATGTCCATCGGGGTCCAGTCTCGTGTCGCGCTTCTGCCGGGGGAAATGCAAAACCCATGCCATAGCCGCGTTCACAGGACAGGCAGGGCCCGGGGATGGAGGAACCGTGATCGGCGTCACATTTGGTCCAGACGGGGCCGGCATGCTTCAGGTGCCCGCTCTGTTCGCGCGCCCGCGAGCGGCAAGCTGCCGCCGGACCTGTGGCATGAATTTGCCGCTCCCGCCGGGGGGCTGCCCTGTGGCCATCGCGTTCCGGCGCATTCGAGAGGCCCGGCGACCCGGCACGGTTCTTGCAAGACTTACTGCGCGCAGCGATCAGCCTGCGCAGGAGTGCGGTACTGAAGATGACCAGTAGAAAAGGACTGTTGAGGTGGGCCGCCCCCGGCAAGCTGGGCATTGGCCTGGCCGCGATGCTGCTGCACCTTGACCTGCTGCATGCAGGCGAATGGCACCCACATGCCGATATCCAGGCGGCTGCCGAACGGTCGGCGCAGTCGCTCGCCGGCGGCGGTGATGCGCGGCTTCAGGCGCGGGCGAGCCCTCTGGATGCCCGGCTACGGCTGCCTCGCTGCCAGCGTCCGCTGGAGGCGCGTGCCGGCCGCGGGATGCCGCGTTCCGGGCGACTGACAGTCGAGGTCCGGTGCGACAGCGGGTCAGCCTGGCGCCTCCACGTTCCAGTCAACCTGACCGTCACGCGCCCGGTGCTGGTAGCCACGCGCGCGATCGGTCGTGACGAAATCCTGACGCCCGGTGACCTGGAATTGACGGAACTGGACACCACCCAGCTGCCTTATGGTTTCCTGGATGCGCCCCAGCAGGCGGCAGGCCGGCAGTTACGGCGGCCGGTGACAGCGGGGACGGTGATCCACCCGGGCCTGCTCGAGGCGCCACTGCTGATACGCCGTGGCCAGGACGTCACGCTGGAGGCGCGGACCGGTGGCATCACTGTGCGCATGGCCGGGCGGGCTCGAAGCGATGGCATCGATGGCCAGGTGATCCAGGTCGAGAACCTGTCGTCGGGCCGGACCGTCCAGGCCATAGTGCGCTCGGCCAGGGTAGCCGAGGTTCTGCTGCAATGAAGCATAATTGCGCATGAGCGCTAAAGGATCCGGCAGCATTGCCGATACAAAGCCTGTAGCAGGCGCCAGCTCGGAGTACACAGCGAGATGACTGACAGGATCGGTGCTGCCGGAGGCAACACCATGGAGGTAACGCGCAGCAAACTGCGTCAGGCGGAACAGCCGGCCCTGCGCCAGGACGCGCCGGGACGCACCAGGCCGTCAGGGGGGGATTCCGTGGCGATCACCAGCGCAGCGAGCCGACTACATCAGGCAGAGGCGCGCCTTGCGGGAATCCCGGAAGTCGATCGGTCGCGGGTCGAGGCCCTGCGGGCAAGCCTCTCGGCAGGCACCTACAGCGTCGACCCGGCGCGGACCGCCGCGGCGATGCTTAGGCTCGACGGGCGGCTGCCATGAGCGACCTGCCGCCGACCACTCAGCCGGGCCGGGAGCTTGCCCTGCTGCGAGCGGTGCGCGACTGCCTTCTGGAGGAGCGTGCCGCGCTGGAGCGGCGGGAAGCGGCCGCGCTGGTCGAGGTCAGCCAGCGCAAGGGCCACGCGCTCGCCGAACTGGCCGCACTGCGCCAGCATCAGCCTGGGCAACAGCCATCCTGCAGTGAGCGTGAGCTTCGGCTTCTGGCCGAGGAATGCCATAGCTTGAACGAGGAGAACGGGCGGATGATCCGCGCGCAGAAGCGCCGGGTCGAGTCGGCTCTCGGGTTGCTGCGCACCGGATCCACGGCTGCGGACGCGTACGGACAGGACGGAGCGCCACGCTATGCACGCTCCCCCGTGCTGCAGGCCGCCTGCTGATCGGGTGAAAAGTCCTACTTTCTGTCCCCCCGGGCGTTTGCTATAAGTAGCCCCCGTCCTGGCGGAGCAGTTGCCCGTCCGGCTCAATTCCACTGGAACGGAGGCAGACCCTGATGGCCGCCAAGAAGATAGTCATTTTTCCGACCGATTTTTCCAAAGTCTCGGTAGCTGCGCTGCCGTGGGCCATCCGCATGGCGAAGCTGATGGATGGCGAGGTGCACGTCCTTTACGTGGTCGAGGAGCCCCACATCTATGCGACGCTGGACATGGGCCCGGTGCCTATCCCGTCCGCCGATGAGCTGGCCAGCTCCGCCAGCACCCGTCTGGACCGTTTCGTCAGCGACAACGTCCGGGAGGTCTCCGCCGTCGGCAAGGTGCTGACTGGCCGCCCGGCCGACGAGATCGTCGAGTACGCGAGCGAGCATGGCGCGGAGTTGATCGTGATGACGACTCACGGCTACAGTGGCGTCAAGCATGTCCTTCTCGGGAGCACGACCGAGTCGGTGCTGCGCAGCGCGAGCTGCCCGGTCCTTTCGGTGCGCGGTACCGCCTGAAGCCTGGCGGGCCGGAACCGGACACCGGTTCCGCGCCTGTCCGGCAGACAGGGAATGTCCCGCCTGAGCGCACAAGGGCTGCCGGACCTGGCGTCTCGCGGCTACCGTATGCCTTCCGAGTGGTCGCCCCATCAGGCCACCTGGCTGTCCTGGCCCCACAACCTCGAGACCTGGCCGGGATGTCTGGCCGAGGCCGAGCGGGCAATGGCAGATGCGGTGGCCGCGCTTGCGACTGGCGAGACCGTCCGGATCAACGTCCGCGATGCTGACCATGGCTACCAGGTCGAGAAGCTGCTGGGCGGCCGCGTGCCTCCCGAGCGCGTGAGGCTCCACCTGTTTCCGACCAACGATGCGTGGATCCGTGACCACGGCGCGATCTTCGTAACCCGGCCAGGCAACGGGGGCGCTCCTCTGGTCGCGCTGGACTTCCGCTACAACGCCTGGGGCGGCAAGTATCCGCCCTGGGACCTGGATGACGGCATTCCGGCCAGGATGGCCGAGGCGCTCGGCGTGCCATTCGAGTCGCTCGACGTCGTGCTCGAGGGTGGTTCGATCGAAGTCAACGGTGCGGGGATGCTGCTGACCACGGAGCAGTGTCTGCTCAATCCGAACCGCAACCCGCAGCTCGATCGCGGCCAGATTGAGGTCCTGCTGCGCGCGACCCTGGGCGTGCACACCATCGGCTGGCTCGGGGACGGCATCGTCGGCGATGATACCGACGGGCATGTCGATGACCTGACCCGTTTCGTGTCCGAGGACACCGTGGTGACGGTGGTCGAGCCCGACCCGCTCGACGAGAACCATGCGGCGCTGGCCGACAACCTGGAGCGGCTGCGTGCGCTTGCACTGCCGGACGGTCGGCCGCTGCGCATCGTCGAGCTGCCGATGCCGGAACCCTGCCACGGGACGGACGGCCGCCGGCTGCCTGCCAGCTATGCGAATTTCTACATCGGCAACCGCGTCGTGCTGATGCCGACCTTCGCCTGCCCGGCGGACGAGGAGGCGGCGGCAATCCTGGCGCGCTGCTTCCCGGGCCGGCGCGTGGTCGGAGTGGACTCACGGGCGCTGGTCAGCGGCCTGGGCAGCTTCCACTGCCTGACCCAGCAGGTACCCGCGGCCGGCTGAGGCTATTGTCGGGCGGGCCGCTATTCCCTAAGCTTTGCGCCCTGCCCATCCTGCCGGCCGCCCGTGCGGGCCGGCTTTCACTTTTCCTGTCAGGCGCCGTCCCCTCAAGGCGGGTCTGGCCCTCGTTTCCGGGGTGCCCGATGGCCACAGTCAGCAATTTCGTCCGCCACCATTTCCGTCATTTCAACAGTGCGGCGCTGGTCGATGCCGCCGATGCCTACGTGCGCCACCTCGAAGCTGGCGGCGGGATGCTGGTTACTCTGGCCGGGGCGATGAGCACGGCAGAGCTGGGGCTCTCGCTGGCCGAGATGATCCGCCAGGACAAGGTGCAGGCGATCTGCTGCACCGGAGCCAACCTGGAGGAAGACCTGTTCAACCTGGTCGCTCACGATCATTACGTCCGGATTCCGGACTGGCGCGCGCTGACGGCTGCTGATGAGGAGCGCCTGCTGGCCAGGCACCTGAATCGCGTCACCGACACCTGCATTCCTGAGGAGGAAGCGATCCGGCGCATCGAGCATGCGATCCTGGCCGAGTGGCAGGCGGCGGACCGTGCCGGGGAGCGCTATTTCCCGCACGAGTTCTTCTACCGGATGATCCGTTCGGGTGCGCTTGAGCAGTACTACCAGATCGACCCGCGTGACAGCTGGCTGGTTGCGGCCTGCGAGAAGGGCCTGCCGGTCATCGTGCCGGGCTGGGAGGACTCGACGCTCGGGAACATCTTCGCCTCGCACGTGATCCGCGGTGACGTGAATGCCGTGCATACCGTGCGCACCGGCATCGAGTACATGCTGATGCTGGCCGAGTGGTACAAGGCCCGGGCGGCAACGGGCTGCTCGATCGGCTTCTTCCAGATAGGTGGCGGCATTGCGGGGGATTTCCCGATATGCGTCGTGCCGATGCTGGAGCAGGATCTCGGTATCGCCGACATTCCACGCTGGGGCTATTACTGCCAGATCAGCGAGGCGGTGACCAGCTATGGCGGCTATTCTGGCGCCGTGCCGAACGAGAAGATCACCTGGGGCAAGCTGTCGGCGGATACGCCAAAGTTCATCATCGAGTCCGACGCGACCATTGTCGCGCCACTTGTCTTTGCCTGCGTCCTCGGGCAGTAGCTGGGAGCGTAACTATGGCGGAAACTGCACTGCGTCTGGCGGCCGAGTCGAGCGGCACAGCGGAACCCTGGGGGCCCGAGCAGTCTACCGAACTCTACCGCCTCGACGCCTGGGGTGACGAGTTCTTCTTCATCAACGACGCAGGTCATGCGGCGGTTCACCCTTTCGGAGACGGACGGCTTGCGATCGACATCGTGAGCCTGGTCCGCGAGCTCGAGCGCCGGGCCGTTCCGTTTCCGCTGCTGGTGCGCTTCCAGGACGTGCTGCAGGCGCGCGTGCGCATGCTGAACGAGGCCTTTGCGGCAGCGATCGAGGAAGCGGGTTACGAGAACCGCTACACCGGTGTCTACCCGATCAAGGTGAACCAGCTGCATGAGGTTGTCGAGGAGGTGCTCGACGCCGGCCGGCGTTACGGTATGGGCCTGGAGTGCGGATCCAAGGCCGAGCTGATCGCCGCGCTGCCGCACCTGACGGATGATGGCATGCTGCTGATCTGTAACGGCGTCAAGGACCGGACCATGCTCTCGCTGATCCTGTCGGCGCAACGCCTGGGCCTCAACGTGATTCCTGTCATGGAGAAGTACAGCGAGTTCGAGGCGCTGCTTGCGCTGGCCGATGAGCAAGGCCTGTCGCCGCAGCTCGGTGTACGCGTGCGCCTGTCCACCCGCGGGTCCGGACGCTGGTCGGAGTCCGGCGGCAATCGCTCCAAGTTTGGCCTGTCTGTGCCCGAACTCATGTGCCTCGTGGCGGAGCTCGAGCGCAGGGGGCGGCCCGACGCACTGGCACTGCTGCACTTCCACATCGGCAGCCAGATTGCCGACATTCAGGTGCTGAAGCAGGCCAGCAAGGAGATGACACAGATCTATGCGGCCCTGCACCGACGTGGTCTGGGCGTGCGCTACCTCGACGTCGGCGGCGGGCTGGGCGTCAGCTACGGGGCCGGGCATGCGCGCGGCGAGGCTGGGGTCAACTACAGCCTACAGGAGTACGCCAACGCCGTCGTGTTCGCGGTCAAGGAGACCTGCGAGATGCAGGAGGTGCCGCCACCGGTGATCGTGTCCGAGAGTGGCCGCGCCATCACGGCGCACCACTCGGTCCTGCTGGTGCCGGTCATCGACAGCCAGCGGCGCAACGGCGATGCGCGGCTCACGATCCCGGATGAACCCCATGCGACGGTGGAGTCGCTGCTGGCCGTCCTCGATTCTATTCAGGGCCCGGACCAGGAGCCGGCCGAGCTGATCGAGGCCTACCATGACATCGAGGAGATCCGTAACGAGGCCAACACGCTGTTTACGCTGGGCTACCTTGAACTCGGGCAGCTGGCTGCCGTGGAAAGCCTTTACTGGAAGATCGCGAGGAAGCTGCTGCCTCCGCTGCGAGCCGCCGAGCTCGAGCCCGCGCCGCGCGAGGTCCAGGAGCTCGAGGAGCGGTTGACTGACCGCTACCTGTGCAACTTCTCGGTCTTCCAGTCGATACTCGACCACTGGGCCATCGACCAGTCCTTTCCGGTTCTGCCGATTGACCGGCTCGACGAGCAACCGGAGGGCCGGGCGGTGCTCGTCGACCTGACCTGCGACTCGGACGGCAAGGTGAGCCACTACATCTCGGCGCTGGATGACAAGAGCTTCCTGCCCGTCCACCCTCTGGATGAAAGGACCTATTACCTGGGCTTTTTCCTGATGGGCGCCTACCAGGACATCATGGGTGACACGCACAACCTGTTCGGCCGCGTCGCCGAGGTGCATGTCTACGCGGATGCCGAGGAGCCGGACAGCTTCTGGATCGAGCGCATCATCCCGGCTGCGGCCGTGCACGAGATGCTGGCGCAGGTGCAGTATTTCCCCAACGACTTGAACCGGCGCATGAGCGAGATCGTGAAGCGAAAGATCGATTCCGGCGTGGTGCGGCCCACGGTGGGCATGGGCATCCTGAGCCAGTACCTCGCCTGCTTCAACAACACGACCTACTGTGACAGCGAGGCGGGCCTGCGGGGTGGTGGAGCATGAGCCAGGCCCGACGCCTGCAGGTGGCGCTGGTGCAGATGCGCTGCGGCACCGATGTGCAGGACAACCTCGGACGCGCGCTGGCCGCAACGCGGGAGGCGGCCGCGGGAGGCGCGGAGCTCGTGTGCCTGCCGGAGCTGTTCCGCAGCCGCTACTTCTGCCAGTCGGAGGACGCAGCGCACTTTGTGCTGGCTGAGCCGGTACCCGGGCCCAGTACCGAGGCGTTTGCCGCACTTGCGGCTGAACTCGGCATCACCGTGGTGATCAGCCTGTTCGAGCGGCGCGCGCCCGGGCTGTTCCACAATACTGCGGCCGTCGTTGACCAGCGCAGGGGCTACCTCGGCAAGTACCGCAAGATGCACATCCCTGATGACCCCCGGTATTACGAGAAGTACTACTTCACCCCCGGGGACCTGGGCTTCCGTGTCTTCGACATCGCAGCCGCACGCCTGGGCGTGCTCGTTTGCTGGGACCAGTGGTACCCCGAAGCGGCGCGCCTGACCGCGCTGCAGGGCGCCGAGCTCCTGATCTACCCGACGGCGATCGGCTGGCATCCCGAGGAAAAGGCCCGGTATGGCGAGCGCCAGCACGACGCCTGGGAGCTGGCCCAGCGGGCCCATGCGGTGGCCAACGGATGCTACGTGGTAGCAATCAACCGGACCGGCTTCGAGCCCGACCCGTCCGGCGAGGGCGGGATCGAGTTCTGGGGCCAGAGTTTCGTCGCCGCGCCGGACGGCCGGGTGCTGCTCCGCGGTCCGGTCGACCAGGAGGCTATCCTGCAGCTTGAACTCGATCTCGGCGAGATCGAGTCCTTCCGGATCGGCTGGCCGTTCCTGCGTGACCGGCGCATTGATGCCTATGCGGGCATCACGCGACGCTTCGCTGACGAGGATTGAGCGGGCAGGTTGCTTATCCCCCTGCAAAGCGCGACCATGGCCGAACAATCTGCCCGCTGACCAGGAGCCGCCATGGGTGCCGTAGTTGTTGCCATCATTGCCGTAGTCATAGCGCTGGGGTGCTTCATCGCCATCACGATGAGCGACATACGCGGGCACAAGCGCGACCGCAAGGCGCGCGAGCAGGCTGGCAGCAGCGGCGCTGAAGGCGGTGGCAGCAAGGGCGAGGAGCCGCCGCGTGACGGCCAGGGCGGCTGAGCACGCCGTCCCGTCCAGACCAGCCACATGACTGCGCCTGCCATCTGGTGGCTGCGCAACGACTTCCGTCTCACCGATAACTCCGCGCTGCACGCCGCGGCTGCGACCGGTGCGCCGGTGCTCGCGGTATTCGTCCTGCCTGGCGGTGAGGCCGATGACCAGGCCGGCGGGGCTGCCAGTCGCTGGTGGTTGCATCACAGCCTGGCGGCACTTTCCGATCGACTCGCCAAGTGGTCGGTTCCGCTGTTGTTGCGCCGCGGGCCGGCGGCCGATGTGCTGGCCGATATCGCCCGCGATACCGGCACAGCTACCGTCTTCGCGGCGCGCCGCTACGAGCCCTGGGCTCGCCGGCAGCAGCGTGCCGTCCGTGCACGCCTGGCGGAGGAAGCGCCGCTGCAGCTGTACGGCGGGCGGCTTATGTTCGAGCCTGCCGCGCTGCGCAACCGCAGCGACCAGCCTTTCCAGGTCTTCACGCCGTTCTGGAAAGCCTGCCTGGCGGCCGGTGATCCTGGCCCGGTGCGCGAATCCCTGCCGGACCTGCGCGGGTTTTCCGGCCGACCCGGAAGCGAGCGGCTCGAGGACTGGCTGCTGCTGCCCCGGCAGCCGGACTGGGCCGGAGGCCTGCGCGAGCACTGGCAGCCAGGCGAGACGGGTGCCCTGGAGCGCTGGCAGGAGTTCCTGGCGGAAGGTCTAGATGGCTACCACCTTAATCGCGACCGGCCTGACCTTGCAGGCACCTCGCGGCTCTCGCCCCACCTGCATTTCGGCGAGATCGGGATCCGCTGGCTGTGGGCCGCCGTGTGTGCCGCCGAGCGCGACGGCCTCTGCAGCGCTGCGGCGGCCGACTGCTTTCGCCGCGAGCTGGGCTGGCGCGAGTTTTCCGCGCACCTGCTCTACCACTGGCCGGAACTGACGACGCAGCCGTTGCGCCGGGAGTTCATGGAGTTTCCGTGGCGCGAGGATGCTGACGCGCTGGCGGCCTGGCAGCGCGGCGCGACAGGTTACCCTCTCGTCGATGCGGGGATGCGCGAGCTCTGGCATACCGGATGGATGCACAATCGCGTCCGCATGGTTGCGGCTTCATTTCTGGTCAAGCACCTGCTGCTGCACTGGCAGCACGGTGAGGCCTGGTTTCGCGATACGCTGGTCGATGCCGACCTCGCGAACAACGTGGCCGGCTGGCAGTGGGTGGCGGGCAGTGGTGCCGACGCGGCGCCATTTTTCCGGATCTTCAATCCGGTGCTGCAGGGGCAGAAGTTCGACCCGGATGGCCACTATGTCAGGCGCTGGGTGCCTGAGCTCGCCCGTCTGCCAGACCGCTGGCTGCAGGAGCCCTGGTCGGCGCCGGCCGAAGTGCTGGCTGCTGCCGGAGTGTTGCTGGGCCGCGATTATCCCGCGCCGCTGGTCGAGCATCCCGCAGCCAGGGAACGAGCTCTGGCTGCGTTCGAGACGCTGCGCCGCTAAGCCTGCCCGCGCCTTGACTGTCTCAGCCGGCGGGCCGCGCCAGTGCGAGCAGCAGCGCGGCCACCAGAAGAAAACCGCCAGACAGCCGCTGCCGCCAGGCGCGGCTGCGTTCGCCCGACAGCAGGTGGCCCAGCCGGGCCGACAGCAGCGCGTAGAGAGTATCGAGCAGGAGCGCCAGCAGCAGGAAGCTCGCTGCAAGCACCAGAAGCTGTGGCAGCGCAGGCAAAGAAGGGTCCACGAACTGGGGCAGGAACGCCAGGAAGAACGGTGTCGTTGCCGGGTTGGTCAGCGAGACGACGAAGCCCCGCCAGAAGGCGGTGCCTGCGGGCCCGGGTGCCGGGTCTGCGCCGCGCGGCGCGCGCAGCAGCGCAAGCAGTCCGGCCGTCGCCAGCCAGGCCACGCCAGCCCAGCGCCACAGTGGCAGCCAGCCGGCGGCGAGCTGGGCCAGCGCGCCGATGCCGGCCACCGTCGCGGCCAGCGGCAGCAGCATCCCGACGCTCGTGCCGAGCACTGTGAGCAAGCCTGCCCGCAGGCCGCGCAGCAGGCTGGTCGAGACGATCAGCAGGACGCTCGGCCCCGGCACCACGATGAGCAGGAACGAGATGGCGAGAAATGCCGTGAAGCTCTCGCTCATGCGCGGACGTCATTGCAGTGTGGCATCGTGGGGGTATGCTAACTTGCTTTGCCATCACCAAGAGGGAGTGCAGCTGCATGGTGACCTACATCGCGACGATCCTCGCCAAGCCGGGCCACGAGGCGCCAGTCACCCAGTACTATCAGAGCATGGAACCCATGCTGCGCGAGGCCACGGGTTACCGGGGGCGTCAGATCCTGCGCGCGAAGACCGGCACCATGGCCGAGGAGGTGCGCCGGCAGATGAGTGCCGAGGAGCTGGCCAGGCACCCCGATGTCGGTCATGCAAAGGGCACGCAGTTCATCATGATCGAGCAGTGGGACAGCGTCGCCGACCGCGTGCGTTTCTCGCGCGGCCAGTCAAAGGACCGGGCAAGGGAGCTGTTCCCGCACATCGAGGCTGCCCACAGCCACGAGTTCTACGAGGACGTGACCCCTCGAGGCTGAGGCCATGAGCCTGCGCCGGGCATCGCTGCCCGCGATCGTCCATGTTTCCGCTTGACTAGGCGTTCCTCCGGCCGCCCACAGCCTCTGCCAGCGCAAGCGCCAGTGCCGTGATCACCGGCTGGCGCACCACTGGTGTCGCGGTTGCCAGCTGCTGGTTCAGCTCCAGCTCGATCCCGATGTAGCGCCGGGGGTCATGCTGCCTGCGCAGGGCAGTAACCAGTCCGTCGGCGGTCCCCCGGTAGGGGTAGTTGCGCCGCACGCGCAGTCCGGGCAGCCGGGTATGCAGCGCCTGCTGCCAGAGGCGGCAGGTGGCAAGCTCCTTGGCCCGACCCGGGTCATAAAGCAGGCCGATGTCGCATTCGCGCCGCTCCCCGCTGATGACGGGCGTGAAGCTGTGCACGGAGACATGGATCACGCGCCCGGCTTCTGCAAGCAGCGCCTCGATGCTGGCGCTGACCTGGTCCCGGTAGGGCTGCCAGTAGCAGTCGACGATCCGCTGGCGTTCGGCGCGAGGCAGGTCGCGCGTCACGAGGGAAAAGAGCTGGTGGTGGTGGCGTGAGCGGTTCAGGTCGACCAGCAGCCGCGTATGGCGGCCGGCGATCAGGGGGGCACCAAGCAGCCTGCGCAGCACCCGGGCGGTGGCTAGCGCGCCGAGGTCCAGCCCCTGGTGTGTCCTGAGCAGGTCCTGCCGGTCACGAAACAGCGGCCGGTAGCGGGCCGGCACGGCGTTGCCGGCGTGCTCGCAGGTAAGCAGCAGTCCTGCGGTCAGCCGGCCCAGGGCTGGTTGTCCGCCAGAGCGCTGGCCAGCTCGCGCCAGACTGATTCGAGGCGGGCCCGGCCCGGTTGTTCACCCACTGCCCGGCTGATGCGTCGGGCCAGCGTGCCGTGGCGCAGGTAGTGCTCGATGACGCGCTCGCTGTCAGCATCGAGCGCGCCCCGCAGCGAGGCCTGCTCGGCCAGGTGTGCCCAGAGCTGGTCCAGCCGCGCACCGCCACGCTTGAGGCCCAGCGCCTTCAGGTAGCGGCTGTCGTGGCATTCAGCCGCCTCGCCGTCGGCGATCGCCGCCTGGAGCGCGCGCGCCAGGACCACCTCGCTCCACTGCTGCTGTCCGCGGGTGTCCAGCCAGGACTCCTCGCACAGGGCCTGGAGCGTCGCGACGATCAGCCTGCAGAACCCCAGGTCCATGCGGGGGCATTCCTGCGTATCCAGCACCCGTATCTCGATCGCCATCCGGTCGAAGCGCGCGATCGCCCCGCGGGCGTTGACCCACTCGTGTGCTAGCGTGCCGTCCGGGTCGAGTGGCGCGAGGTCACGGTAGATGCGGGCAAGGATATGCTCCTTGTACTTGGTGATGCCGTCGACCACCTCCGGTATGACCTGGCCGGTGACCGATGGCACCCGCGCGCAGTTGTTCCGGTAAACGGCGAGCCGGGTATCCATCAAGCCGCTGGGCCGCCCATCGCAGACGGGCGTGCTGGCCGCCAGGCCCGGCAGCACCGGGAGCAGCAGCCTGATGGCCGTATGCAGGCGGCGGAACTCCTCGTCGCCCCTGAATGGGAGGTTCAGGTGCAGGCTCTGCAGGTTGGCCCAGCCGTGCCCCCGGCAGCTGAAGATCCGGTCGAATGTCTCGTAGATGGTCCTGCTGTCGTGCGGCCACAGGCGCAGCTCGCTTGCGGGGTCCATCCACGGGTGCATCCCGGTGGGTAGCAGCATGAGGCCGCGGGAAGCCAGAATATGCCCGGCCATACCCACCTGCACGCCAAAGCCTTCCGCGAGCCCGTCCAGCGAAGGTCGGGGCCCATCGAGCTTGAACTCAATGACGTGCAGCGCCAGCTCGTTGTTCCAGGCATAGCCATCAGCCACGTGCTCGTCGGTGAGTTCACCCGCAGCCTCGGTCAGCAGCCAGTCGGCCACTGGCGCGACATCGAGGCTCGCCTGGTCGACGATCATGTACTCGAGCTCGATCCCGACGGCCTCGAACAGGCCCAGCTGCCGGTCAGCGTCCATGAGCGCCGCTCTTGCCGGCTTCCAGCCGCTGCCTGAACACCTGCATGATGCGCGTATAGAGCGCGTCACCGGCGATACGGTCCTCCACCCCGCGCTCTATGCTGGGATTGTCGTTGACTTCGATCACTACGTCGCGATCAGCCAGCGACTTGATGTCGACGCCGTAAAGGCCGTCGCCGATCGCATTGGCGGCGCGCAGCGCCAGCTCGATCACTCCGGGCGGCGCCTCGGCCAGCGGCAGGCTGTCCCAGCGCCCCCCGCTGACGCGCCCGCCATCATGCTGCTTGTAGATTTGCCAGTGACTGCGCGCCATGAAGTAACGGCAGACGTAGAGCGGCGTGCGGTCGATGATGCCCACGCGCCAGTCGAAGTCTGTGGGCACGAATTCCTGGGCGACCACGAGGTCGCTGTCCTCCAGAAGCTCCCGCAGCCTTGGCCGCAGCGTTTCCTCGTCGTCTACCTTGATCACGCCCTGCGAGAACGCGCTGTCGGGCACCTTCAGCACGACCGGGAAGCCCAGCGCGGGCCCCACCTGGCTGACGTTCTCGCGATGCACGATCAGCGTGCGCGGCGTCGGGATGCCGAGCCGCGCCATCAGCTCGGCAAGGTAGACCTTGTTGGTGCAGCGGGCGATGGAGTCCGGGTCGTCGATCACCACCAGGCCCAGCGCACGTGCACGGCTGGCGAACCGGTAGGTATGGTGGTTGACCCGTGTGGTCTCGCGGATGAACAGCGCGTCAAACTCGGCAATGCGCCCGAAATCATCCGGTCCCAGAATGTCCACGTCGAAGCCCACAGCCTGGGCAGCGCGCACAAAGCGGCGCAGCGCGGCCTCGTCGGACGGCGGCGATTCCTCGTCGGGGTTGGCCAGGATCGCGAGCTCGAAGCGCGCCGCCGGCACCTGGCGAGCGGGCATCCGGCGCGAGAAGTGCTCGACGATCGCATCGCGCAGGAAGCCGCGGTGCGTGTGCGGAATTTCACCGAGCGGAATGGGCTTGAGCCTGTCCAGGCGCCACTGGTCGCGCCGGCGCATGAAGCTTGCGCGAAGCAGCGGCACCGGGAACAGGTTGAACAGCGCACGGCTGAGGCGTGCATGGCGTTCGGCGAGATTGCGGCCGAAATAGATGCTGAGTTCGAAGGGGGAGGTGCTGATGTCACGCAGTGAGCGCCGGATAAGCTCGTCCAGCTCGTCCGCATGCCTGATCAGCGCGCGCGACTTGATGTCCTGCATGGTCAGGACGTCAGGCAGCGTGCCATGGCCGCGCGCGGCGCCGAGCAGTGAGACGTAGTAGCCGGTGCTCTGGTAGCGGTAGGATTCGCACAGGTTGTAGACGCGCGCGCGGCGGAGGCTGCTGTAGCGGGGCTCGGTCAGGTAGGCCCGTGCGCCCACGACCTCGCCGCCAGGTATCTCCAGAGGCCATTCGCCGGGCTCGTCGACGACGATCAGAGTGCTCATGCAGGCGTGGTTCTGCGCTCGATGACCAGCAGGTTGGCGTCGTAGGTCAGGCTGCCCAGCAGTACAGCGGCTATCAGGCGATGCATATCGACGGAATAGTAGCGCTGGCGGCTGAGCGGGTTCCACTCATAGGGATCGGCTACATCGACGTGGCGGGTTTTCCGGTCGTAACCCGAGAGCACGACGAAATGCCCAACGGGCTCGCCGTGAATGTCGTCGGAGCGGTTGTCGTCAGGAATCTCACGGCTGTCCTGATACAGGTAGGTGGCCGAGAGCCCGGTCAGGATCGGCACCTCGCGGTTCAGGTAACGGCGTATCAGTGACGGGCGCAGGTCGGCGAATCGCAGCCGTCCACCCAGCTCCAGGAAGCGCAGGTAGCCACTGGTGGCCAGCCTGAGCTTGCGTGTCCGCTTGACCTGCGACTGCTGGCGAAGCCGGCTGGCCAGCGCCTCGGTGGCCAGCCCTGCCCAGGTCGGGTCGAAGAGCTGCAGGTTGTAGGTGTAGAGGGTCACCTGGTAGCCGCGCGCCAGCGCATGGTTGGCGAGGAAGACATCCAGCGTGCCGCCCTCGTCCAGCATGCGGACCTCGCTGATCAGCGCGTCCAGGTCGGTAGGGTCCCCGTAGTAGCGGTAGATGCCGTGCAGGCAGGTCGGGCCGCAGCTTACCTGGTCTGGCTGGGCTGCGATCTCGAAGTCGAGGCGCTTGCGGCGCGTCCTGGTCTGGCGCTTCATGGCGGCGGATTCTCGCACGGACGTCAGGCAAAAGCTGTCGCCGGAGCCTTCAGCCGGGCCTCGCCTGCTCGCAGGCGAGCAGCGCAAGCTTGCGGGTGGTGCCCCAGCGGTAGCCTCCCGGGCTGCCGTTGCTCCTCACCACCCGGTGGCAGGGGATCACGAAGGCCAGCGGGTTGGCCCCGACCGCGTTGCCGGCGGCTCGGGCTGCACCTGGCCGGCCCGCTGCGGCGGCCACCTCGGCATAGCTCGCGACCTGCCCCGGAGGGATACGCAGCAGTGCCCGCCAGACCTGTACCTGGAACGGCGTCCCGCTGACCAGCAGCGACAGGGTCCGGTCCGCCGGTCGGGCGGCACTGAAGATGCCGTGGGCCAGCCGGGCTGCGTCCCCGGGGTCGATGGCCAGCCGGGCCCGTGGCCACAGGGCCGCCAGCCGGTCAACCGGGCTGCTGCCTGGTCCCCGGTCGAGGAAGGACAGGTGGCAGAGCCCGCGGGAGGTCCAGGCGAGCAGCACCTCGCCGTAGCGGCCGCCCGAGATCCCGTGGCGGATCGTCAGACCGTCGCCGCCGCGCGCCTGATCGCCAGGAGGCAGGGCAGTCAGCTTGACGGGAAGGTCTTGCAGCCATCCGGGACTGCCCCGGTCCTGTACTCGCGCCGTGTCCAGTCCGCTGCTGCGTCGTGCCAGCAGCTCCCCGCGCTGCGCGAGGGACAGCTGGGCGATGAAGCGCTGCGGGCTGAGCCCCGCCCAGCGGTGGAGCAGATTCGCGCACTCAGCCGGCGCAAGGTCCATCGATACCGCAAGGGTCTCGAGCGAGTGTTGCCGTTCCGGCTGCGCCTGCAGCCAGTCGATCGCGGCAGCGACGCGCGCATAGTCTGCGGCGTCCTGCGGACTCTCCGTGTTCATCACGCACAGACTAGGCGCCCGGGGGCAGCTTGCCCACCCGCATGTGCGCCTACATACGCCGGGTGCCCCGCCGCGTGGCGGCGGATACGGTGCCCGCTGGTGACGTGCGCGGTGCTGTTGGGCTAACGTAGCTTGTGACAAGGGCATCCAGTGCCCAGAGCGGGGAGAGCAGACTTGGCCAATCCTGGGGGCGCAGTGGGGCGCCGGGGCCTTGCGTGCGGGGCCGTCTTGCTGGGCCTGCTGGTGGCTCCGCTGCCAGCGGACGCACAGATGCGGGCGGTCCGTGTGACCACGATGGCCGCCGAGGCGACGCGGATCGAGGAGACCGAGTGGGCCGTCGGCGTGATCGAGAGCCGCCGCTCGCCGCGCATCGCGGCCGAGGTGGCCGGCCAGGTCCGGCGCCTGCACGTGGACGAGGGCCAGCGCGTCAGGGCCGGCCAGCTGCTGGCCGAAATCGATGACGCCCAGTACCGATACGAGCGCACCGCGCAGCAGGCCGAGGTCGGCAGGCTCGAGGCGCAGATCCGCAACCGCGAGCTCGATCTCGGGCGCGCCCGACGGCTGGTCGACGAGCGACTGGTCGCCGCCGAGCAGGTCGACGGCCTGGAGGCGGAGCTCGATGCATTGCGTGAGCAGCTGCGCGGCGCCGAGGCCCGGGTTGCGGACAGCGAGCGGCGCCTTGCTCGGACACGTGTCCAGAGCCCGGTCGATGCAGAGGTTGCGGCCCGCCTGATCGACGAGGGAGACTTTGTCTCTACGGGCACCGTGGCCTTTGACCTGGTGGATGTGGACAACCTGCGGATCCGGCTGCCTTTTCCGGAGTATCTCGCCACGGAGCTGCGCGCCGGCTTGCCGGTGCGGCTGACCTCTGCCGCGGCCGGAGAGGCAGAGGTGGAGGCCACCATCACCGAGGTGAGGCCGGGCATAGATCCGGCCAGCCGTTCGCTGGTCGTCATTGTCGACTTCGCCAATCCGGGCGGCTGGCGTCCGGGTGCCAGCGTGCGCGCCGAGGTCGTGCTGTCTGTGCGTGAGCAGGCCGTCACGGTGCCGCAGGTCGCCGTCGTCCGCCGACCGGCAGGCGAGGTGGTCTATGTCGTCAACGAGGGCCGTGCGGAGGAGCGCCTGGTGCGCCGCGGCCTGCGCAGCGGGCGCATGGTGGAGATCCTCGAGGGGCTGTCCCCCGGCGACACGGTGATTGTCGACGGCGCCGGCTTCCTGACCCAGGGCACCCCGGTCGACGTGGCCGGGAGCTGACGATGAACCTCGCCGCGCTTTCGGTGCGCCGCTTCGTGTTCGCTGCAATGATCAATGCGGTGATCGTGCTGTTCGGTGTCGTCGCGTGGCAGGGCATCGGCATCGAGCGCCTGCCCAACGTCGACTTCGCCAGCATATCGATCAATACTACGCTGACCGGGGCCAACCCGGATGTCGTCGACGTCAGCATCACGAACGTGCTGGAGGGCGCGGTCAGCAGCATCCCGGGCATAGACAGCCTGGTGTCGACTTCCTCGGCCGGACGCTCGTCGATCACGCTGCGCTTCGACCTGGAAAAGGACATCGACATCGCCTTCAACGAGGTGCAGGCGCAGGTCAGCCGCGTCATGGGCCAGCTTCCCGAGCAGGCCGACCCGCCGGTGATCTCCAAGGTCGAGACCGGCGCCTTCCCGGTGTTCTGGGTCGCGCTGACCGGTGACCGCACGATCCAGCAGCTCAACCAGTATGCGCGCAATGTCGTGCGCAAGCGCCTGGAGACCGTCGACGGTGTCGGCGAGGTCGTGATCGGCGGCGAGCGGACGCGCACGATCCGGGCCAACCTCGACTTCGAGCGCATGGTGGCCTTTGGCGTGACGGTGCAGGACATCATTGCCGCGTTCCGCGCCGAGCACCTGCTGCTGCCGGGCGGCTTCCTTGTCGAGGGCGAGCGCGAGCAGCTGCTGAAGCTCGACCTCGAGTTCAACAGCCCGGAAGAGCTCGAGCGCATGGTGATCGGCCAGCGCAACGGTGTGACGCTTTACCTGCGCGATGTCGCGACGATAGAGGACGGACTCTCCGATTTCCGTCGTATCGGGCGGTACAACGGGCGCAATGCCGTAGGGCTCGGCGTGGTCAAGATCGCCGGCAGCAACACGGTTGAGATCAGCCGGGCGCTGCGCGACCGCATCGACAACGAGATCATCCCGCAGCTGCCGCCGGGGCTTGAGCTCTATATCTCCTCCGATGACGCTGAGTACACGCTGGAGCTCATCGCTTCTCTCGAGGAGCACCTGATCGGCGCAGTGATCTTTGCGACGCTGATCGTCCTCCTGTTCCTGCGCAATTTCCGGGCGACGCTGATCGTCGCCGCCGCCATCCCGGTCTCGCTCCTCGGTGCCGTGCTGATCATGTACTTCGCCGGGCTGACGCTGAACACGATCACGATGCTCGCGCTGCTGCTGCTCATCGGCGTGGTCGTCGACGACGCCATCGTCGTGCTGGAGAATATCCAGCGCAAGCGGGAGCGGGGCGAGCGCGACCGCGCCAGGGCGGCGGTCGAGGGCGCCAACGAGGTGCTCACGGCCATCGTTGCCTCCACGCTGACGCTGGTCTGCATCTTCGCGGTCGTGTTTTTCCTCGGCGGGATCCCGGGGCGCCTGTTCCAGTCGTTCGGCGTGGTCGTTGCCGGCGGCGTTCTGGTATCGCTGTTCGTCGCGCTCACGCTGACGCCCATGCTGTGCTCGCGCCACCTCGATGTCCCCGAAACGCATGGGCCGGTCTATGGTGCCCTGACCCGCTGGCTGGACCGGATGGAGCGTGGCTACGCGCGCCTGATCGAGCGCACGCTGCGCAACCGGTGGAAGGTCGTGCTGGTGACGCTGGCGATCGTGCTGACGACGCCGCTGTTCTTCCGGGGCCTCGGCGGCGAGTTCTTCCCGCCGGAGGACGAGGGCGGGTTCTCGGTCTTCATACGCACCCCGGTTGGCACAAGCATCGAGTATGGCGACGAGCGTATGCGGCAGCTGGAGGAAGTCATACTCGCGCGGCCCGAGGTGCTGACAGTGTTCGCCACTCTGGGCGGCGGGCGCGCGAACTCCGTCAACCAGGGCACGATGTACGTCAACCTTGTCGACCGGGACGAGCGCAGCCTCAAGCAGTACGAGCTGATCCCGATACTGCGCCGGGAGCTGGCCCAGGTGCCCGGCATCCAGGCCTTTCCCGCTGCCTTTTCGATCGTCGGATCCGCGCGCGGCGAGGCGCTGCAGTTTGCGCTGCAGGGACCGGATCTCGATGGTGTCGCCACGTTCGCGAATGAGCTGCGCGCACGGATGCTGGAACGGCCCGAGTTCGTCAACGTCGATCTCGACCTGGAGCTCGACCTGCCGCAGGTGCGGCTGCGGATAGACCGCGCACTGGCGGCGGAGCTTGGGCTCAGCACCCGCGAGATCGCCGAGGCGGCCAACGTTCTGGCCGGCGGGTTCGATGTCGCGAAGTACAACGACGACCCGGGCGACGGCGAACGCTACGACATCCGTCTCAAGGCCGAGGGCGACGTGGACTTGCAGGACCTGTCGAAGATCTACCTGCGCACGCCACGCGGCGACCTGGTGCGCCTGGATACCGTGGCGCGTTTCGACGAGATCCTCGGTCCGGCGACGATCTCGCGGCTGGACCGCCAGTACGCGGCCTACTTCTTCGCGCAGCCGGCGATCCCGCTGTCCGAGGCGCTGGAGGTGCTGCAGGCCGAGGCCGCCGAGATCCTGCCGCCGGGATACCGGCTGCGCATGCTGGGCGGCACCGAGGAGTTCGCCAACACGGCGGCGGCTTTTGCCTTTGCCTTCATCATCGCGCTGGTCCTCGTCTACATGGTGCTCGCCAGCCAGTTCAACTCCTACGTGCAGCCGGCCGTCATCATGATCGCCCAGCCGCTGGCCATCTTCGGCGGAATTGTCGCACTCGTGATCGGCGGGCAGACGCTGAACCTGTTCTCGATGACCGGTCTCGTGCTGCTGGTCGGGCTGGTGGCCAAGAACTCCATCCTGCTGGTCGACATCACGAACCAGCTGCGCGCCCAGGGCAAGGGGGTCGACGAGGCGCTGCTGGTCGCCTGTCCGCGCCGCCTCAGGCCCATCCTGATGACCTCGCTCACGATCATCTTCGCGATGATCGTACCGCTCCTCGGGCTCGGCGCCGCCGTCGAGCTGTCCCGACCGCTCGCGACCGCGATCGTCGGGGGGCTGGTCAGTTCGACCGCGCTCACGCTGCTGGTTGTGCCTGCGGTCTACTCGCTGGTGGAGAACCGTAGGGCTTCCGAGCCCCGGGAGGCGCCGGCTGGACAGGCCTCACTCTGAGAGCTGACTGACCAAAAGGAGCAGGGCCCCGCACAGCGGGGCCCTGACCGTTAGCCTGCGTGCCGCAGCTTGCGGCGTTGCTGCTGTCTCAGGCCTGCTTTCTACCGAAACGCCCGGAGCCTGCCACGGACAGCGTGCCGAGCGCCGACAGGAACAGCCAGACTGCGGCCGGAACCGGCACGACGGTCACGCCGATCGAGAGATCGAACTGCCCGGCGCTGCCTGGCAGGTTGATGAACCAGTCGACGGCGCCTGGAAAGAGGCCGTCGGGGTTTCCGATGATGAAGTCGGCCGGCTGGAAAAGCACGGATACGATGCCATTCGGCAGCACGTCCACCACGGGCGGCCGGCTCTCCTCGAACAGCGAGCCTACGCTGGCGAAGCTCGCGCCGGTGAGTCCAACCCGGGCACTGGCGAAAGGCAGTCCCGTCTCGTTGAGGATGAAGGCATTGAATGCCAGGGTATCCCCTGGCTGGGCGTCCGACCAGTCAAAGCTCAGCGTCGCGAGACCCGGCTGGAAGAAGTCCAGGTCGAAAGTCACGAGGCCGGGCTCGCTGACGTCAAACACGTCGAAATCGGCGCCGCCGGAGGCCGAGAAGCCGACGAGCTGGACGTTGGCAGCGGCCGCGGGAAGCGATACCCCGAAGGCCAGGATCGCGGCTGCGGCAGCGCCGGCGAGCATGGAGCGCGACAGCAGGTTCCTCACTGCGTGGTGCATGTTCTGTTCCCCTGAGTTTGGTGGTCTGGTTTGTTTTGCTGTGCGGCAGCACTGAAGAGCGTGAGCATGGAGGGCCCTGCAACTGCGACCGTACAGCAGCGTTATAGTTGGCCAAGGCTGCACCAGGATTAAGCTGGTATGAGCATTACGTTAAGCTCGCAGACCACCGTGCGTTTTGCGGCTCTGGCTAGTGCAGGAATGTCAGCAGCGCATAGCGGCAGCCGGCAGTGACGTCTGCCAGCTCATGCGCCAGCGCGCAGGAAAACACGATGGCTGCCCCGGCCGGTGCGGTGACGTCCGCCGGGCCAAACTCGGGAAACCGCAGACTCCCGCCGCTGTATTCCCCGCTGTTGAGGTTCAGCGTGACGGCGAACCGGCGGTGGGTGGCCTGCGCGGCCAGGTTGTCGCGGTGGGGGCGGAAATAGCCCGGACCCTGCTCCCCGTAACACACCAGCTTGAAGCTTTCATAGCCACGCGCACGCCAGCAGAACGCCCGTTCGATCTCCGGCAGGAGGCGGCGCGAAAGGCGTGCAGCCAGTGCTTCACCGAGCGCCGGGTCTGTGATCCGCAGGTCGTGACGGGCCTTGGCATCCGGGTTGATGGACAGCATCTGCCGGCTCGACACATAGCTCGGCATTCCGGAAGGGGTGCCACCGTGACGCAGGTAGAAGCGGAGGAGCCAGCGACACTCTTCCAGCAGCAGCACTGACGGGACCACCAGCAGGGGTGCTGCACCCAGGTTGACCGGGAGAGACGGAAACGGCTGCAGCAGGTCGCGGGCCTGCTCGGGCGACACGACCGCGCAGTCCGCGACAATGCGCAGGTTGCGGTCGGTTAGCAGCAGCGCGGGTGCCCCGGGGGCAGCCAGCCGGTCGATGAGTTCCCGCGGTGCCTGCAGTACCGTCGACGGCATGCCCAGCAGCGCTGCGAAGGACCCGTTGTCTGGCACCGGTGCCTCGCGCAGCACCAGCAGCTGGGATTCCGGCAGCAGCGCCAGCAGGTCGCGCAGCCTTGGCGGCGCGGCGCCCTGGGGTTCGGCGCGCGGAATCCAGATCAGGACTGGTTTGCCGAGTATGCGCTCATAAAACTGCCACTCGAGGCCGCCCTGGTCGCGGCAGCGAAAATCCGGCACGCGCTCGCCCACCGTCGCATGGTCCGGCAGCGCAGGTAATCCGTCTAGCTGGGTCATCGTGTCCATCGCCACCTCTGAGATGGTTGGCCGGCCGTTCTGCCCGTATGTCGATCGTCCCCAGCCATTGCCACTGGGCGGGATCCGGCGGGCCATGAAGCGTTCGAGTCCCGGTCGACAGAAAAGTCGACAGAAAAAGGGCGGGCCGACATCCCTGCCGGCCCGCCCGGATCGTCAGCAGGACGACTGTGCTGGGGTCCGGCTCAGGTGCCGACGACCCCGCCATCGTTCTTCGTGATCACGATCGTGCAGGAACGGCCGCGTCCTCCCGAGCCCGGGCCGTCCGGGAAGGTCGAGGCCAGCACTGGACGCGACTCCGAGGCCTCGCCCGGGTGCTGCAGGTTGACGAAGACCGTGCGCCCGTCGGGCGTGTCAGCCCAGCCGGTCACTTCCTGGCCGCGGCAGCCGACGAAGAAGCGCCTGATCTCGCCCGTGTACGGGTTGGCCGCCAACATCTGGTTGTTGCCGAAGCGGTTGATCTCCGCCTCCTGCTGGCCCGAGCCCATGTCGGTCTCGATCCAGAGGATGCCGCGGTCATCCAGCCAGAGGCCGTCGGCACTGGCGTGAATGTTGGTGTCGTCCAGGGGGCGACCCTGCAGGTCCAGGCTGTCGTCCTGCGGTCCGGAGAGTACGAAGATCTCCCAGTTGAAGCGGGTCGCGGCCGAACGGTTGCCCCGCTCCCGGAACCGGATGATGTGGCCGAAGGCGCTGGCCGGGCGCGGGTTGGCCGCGTCGGCCTCTGCCGGAATCGGGCGCGTGTTCGTGGTGGTGTCCCTACCCCGGTTCGAGTTGTTGGTGCAGGAGAAATAGACTTCGCCCGTCGACGGGTGCACCGTCGCCCACTCCGGCCGGTCCATCGGCGTAGCGCCAGCAACGTCAGCCGCAAGCCGGGTGTTGACCAGCACATCGGCCTGGTCGCGGAAACCGTCGAAGTCGTCGTACTGACCGCCAGGCCAGACGGAGCGCGGGTCGGCCACAGCCCGGTCCACTGCCGCACGGAACCTTACGTCGTTGATGTCCAGTGCCAGCCACTCGCCCGTACCATCATCGTTGAATTTCGCCGCGTACAGCGTGCCTGTTTCCAGCAGATGGCTGCCGGCGGTCCGTCTGGAGTAACGACCCGCGGTCACGAACTTGTACATATACTGGCTCTGGGCATCGTCGCCTGAATAGAAGGCCAGCGGCTGTCCCTCCTGCGGGACACCTACGACGCACCCCTCGTGCGCATAGCGGCCCAGCGCCGTATGCTTGACAGGAGTGCTGTCAGGGTTGAACGGGTCAATTTCAACGTTCCAGCCTTGGCAGTTCGGCTCGTTCCGATAGTCTTCCGTCGCATCAAAGCCGGTGGGCGTCGCGTCGAAACGCCGGTAGGGATCCGGGTTGGTCGGTGAGGCTGTCGGCTCGTCGGGAAGACCGGTGAGCGGATTGATCTCCGGATTGTCCCAGCCGTAGCGTCGGCTGTTGGCGGTGACGCCGTAGCGCCTCAACTCGCGGCGGGCGGCATCCTGCTGCGTGCCGGCTGCAAAGTAGCTTGCCCAGTTCTCCTCGCAGGTCAGGTAGGTGCCCCAGGGCGTGAACCCGTTGGCGCAGTTGTTGATCGTGCCCCGGGTCATCGTGCCGTCCGGCGAGTACTTTGTCCTGACGAGGTCGGAGCCGCGCACCGGGCCGGAGAACACCATCGGGGTCTCCGCGGTGATTCGCCGGTTCAGGCCCGACTCCGTGGTGATCTGCCACTTGCCGGTCGCCTTGTCGCGCTTGATCTCGACCACCGAGACGCCGTGGGCGGCGATACCCTTGCGGATCTGGTCCGCCGGGCGCGTACCGCTGGACACCCAGGCATTGGGACCGCTGGCCGGGAACAGCTTGCGCGCGTCGATGTACTCGTGGTTGATGCAGATCACGCCATGGTTGTTCGGGTCACTGCCGAAGGGGAAGTAGGTCATGCCGTCGTGGTGCGAGCCTATGCGCTGCTCCATCTCGGCGCCGCTGCAGTTCTCGAAGGCTTCGACCGTGTTTGCGGCCGGATTGCCGACGTCGGGCCCGAGGATGGGCTCACCCACCACCAGGAAAGCTTCGGCCGAGTAGCCAGGAGCGACACTCACTTCGTCGCCGTTGTAGACCGGGATCGCCTCGAAGCCAAGCTCACCCTCGAAGCCGGGCCGGGCGCGTCCCTGTGCCGAGCGTCCCGGAGAGGCTGCAAGCGCCGCGCCGGGGCCTGCGGCGAACAGGCCGGCCACGGCGGCCTGCAGGCTGCCCTGCAAGACCTGCCGGCGGGAGTAGTACTGCCCGATGACAGCACCAAAGGGACGGTTGTTCGAGAAGTTGGTTGGGGGTTCGTCCCCTCCGTCAACGGATAGAAGTGACTGAGCGTCGTGGCGTGTTTCCGCAGGCAGCGCTTCCTCGCAGGATGGCCTGCCCTGGTGGTTCCGGTTCGTCATGATGGTCGTGATCTCCAGCAGGAGTTCTTTGGAAGAGCCAGCGAGACCAATGGTCTCGCCTCGTGCTGGAGTGTGAGCCGCTTATGTGAAACCCGGATGTAGGTTGCTCGGCAACATCATGACGCCGGGGTAAACGTCATGCTTCCGTCGCATGCCCGCTTTGTTTCGGTGGATCCCGGCTGCCGGGGAAGGCGCTCAGTGCGGACGCCTCTGGCCTGCATTCTTCAGGGCCAGATCTGCCTGACTAACGTCTGCGGCCTGAGCGTGCCTGCCGGGTGTTGCCGCCCTGAAGCTCCTTCAGAGTCTCCTCGGCGAACTTCTCGTACATCCAGCCCATTCTTGCACTGTCCTGTCCGCCGGCGATCCCGCCCAGGGCATAAGATACCGATACCCTGAAGCGGTCCACTTCCTCGCCGGCACCGTTCAGCGTCACGATATCTCCGCTGATCGAGTCGGCGCCGGCCATGAAGCCCCACATGACCGCCGAGAAATTGGAGCGGATGCGGATGTCGGTCACTTCGATTGCGAGGCTGTGGGCGTCCTCACCCTCCGGCTCGAGCAGCGAGTGGGCATCAAGCGCACGCCTGACGTGAAGCACGAGCTGCTCGCTGTCGAACTTGAGGTTCTGGGCTGCCTTTTCAAGCGCGGCGGCCGTGAGGCTGATGGAGATGTCCGAGTAGGGCCCATGGGTGACTGCCATGGCCTCATCCATGCGGACACTGTCATCGCGAACGACCCCCGAGGAGCAGCCCCAGGTTACGGAAAGAACCAGTGCGCAAACAAGAATTCTCTGGCGCATAAGGCCCCCTGACTTCACTTCATGTTGTCTTTTTCTCGCCCACTGCGGAGCTCATGGTGAGCGAACATGACCCAGCCCCCCGGATCACGCTCGCCTCCTTACCAAACCCCACGGCCCGGCTCATGTCAAACCCGGGCGACCCGGGGGCTCCCGGGCCTGTCCACGCCTGCTACACTCGACCCATGCTGCTACCAGCCCACGACTATGCACAGCCAGGCTCGCTCGACGAGGCGCTCGCGCTGCTGAACGCCAGTCCCGCCACCAGCCGCGCCATCGCCGGCGGCACCGACCTCATCTACAACATGCGTGGCCGGCTCGAGCAGCCCGAGCTCGTCGTCAGCCTGCGCCGGTTGCCGGAACTGCAGGGCGTCCGTCAACTGTCCGACGGCAGCCTGCGTATCGGCGCCGGTGAGCGGCTGGCCGACCTGCTGCGCAATGAGGCGGTTCAGCGATGGTCCGCGCTGGCGGGCGCAATCCGCTCGGTGGCCTCGAGCCACGTGCGCAACATGGCCACCCTGGGTGGGAACCTCTGCCTGCAGACACGCTGCTGGTACACGAACCAGAGCGAGGAGTGGCGGGCCGGCCGTGGGCCCTGCCTGAAGACCGGCTCACCGGACTGCCATGCGCTGCCTGGCGTCGAGGTCTGCGTCGCGCTGAACAACGCCGACCTCGCGCCGCTGCTGATCGCGATGCAGGCCACTGCCACGCTGGCCAGCGCCGGCGGGCGCCGCGAACTGCCGCTCGAGGACTTCTACACCGACGACGGCATTGCCCACACGGTGCTCGGCCCCGGCGAGCTGCTGCTCGCGCTGACGATCCCGCCGCCGCCCGGCCCGGCCGTCTACTGGAAGCACAGCTCACGCACCGGGCTCGACTTCTCCTGGGGCACCGTCGGCGCGTCAGCCACGATGGCTGATGGCCGGCCGGTTGCGCTGCGCGTCGTGCTCGGCTCGCTGACGACCCGGCCGCTGCTGCTCGACGCGCCGGTGCGAACCATCCTCGAGCAGGGGCTCGGCGACGATGCCATCGCCGCGGCCCAGGATGCACTGCGCGGGGAGCTCGGCGCACTGACCAACCTGTACACACCGGCCGCCTACAAGCGCGAACTCGCGCGCATACTGCTGAAGCGGGCGCTGCTGCGCCTGCGGGAGTCCTGAGATGAACAGGGAGATGATCCGGCTCACCGTCAACGGCGACCCGTACGAGCTGCTGGCCTCGCCGCGCCAGACGCTGCTCGACGTGATCCGCGGCCCGCTTGGACTGACCGGCACCAAGGAAGGCTGCACCACCGGCTCCTGCGGCGTCTGCACCGTGCACAACGCGTCCGGCGAGGCGGTGCTGTCCTGCCTGACCCCGGCGCTCGAATGGGACGGCGAGGCGGTGACGACGATCGAGGGGCTGGAGACCAGCGGGCGCCTGGACGAGATCCAGCAGGCGTTCATCGACCACCATGCCGTGCAGTGTGGCTTCTGCACGCCCGGCGTCATCATGTCGGCCCGCGCGGTGCTGAACGAACACCCGTCTCCTCAGATGGACCAGATCAACGACGGCATGTCGGGCGTGATCTGCCGCTGCACCGGCCATATCAAGGTCCGCGAGGCGATCCGGGCCGTCGGGAGCAAGCTGGACCGCCGCGTATGAGCACCGAGGCCCGTCCCGGCGTCATCGGCCGCCGCCAGCCGCGGCTGGATGGCTTCGAGAAGGTCTCCGGCCGGGCGCAGTTCACTGATGACGTCGTGCTGCCGGGCATGCTGTACGGCAAGATCCTGCGCAGCCCGCATGCGCGTGCACGCATCAGGCGCATCGATACCAGCCGCGCCGAGCGCCTGCCCGGGGTCAAAGCCATCGTTACTGGTGAGGAGATCCCGGGGCTGATGTTCAGCAAGCACCAGCCGGTGCTGGCCAGGGGTGTCGTCAACTATGTCGGCGAGGAGGTGGCCGCGCTCGCCGCGCTGGACCCGGTCACGGCCGAGGATGCGCTCCGGCTGATCGATGTCGAGTACGAGCCGCTGCCGGCGGTGACGACACTACGCGAGGCGCTGCGTACCGGCGCACCGCAGATCCATGAGCATGCACCTGGCAACATCGGCCCGGTCAAGCTGCAGGATTTCGGCGATCCGGATGCGGCCTTCGCCGCCAGCGACCTGGTGCTGAGCGACCAGTTCCGCACGCCGATGCAGCACAACACGCTGGCGGAGTTCCACGTCGCGCTGGCCGACTTCTCGGACCCTCAGCGCCTGCTGATGTGGACGCCGACGCAGTCGGCACCGATGTACCAGAAGGGCCTGGCCCAGGGCTTCGGGCTTTCCGACAGCCAGGTGCGCATCCTCTACCACCATGTCGGCGGCGCGTTCACCGGCCGCGGCCGGCCCAAGCCTCACCACTTCATTGCCGCCCTGCTCTCGCGCAAGGCCGGGCGTCCGGCCAAGATCCGGGCGACCAACGACGAGGAGTTCATCGTCTTCCGCGGTTCCGGCGACACGCATTACAGCTTCCGCACCGGCGTCACGCGCGACGGGCGCATCCTCGCGCTGGAGGCCGACGTCACCTTCGACTGCGGCGCCTGGGACGAGTGGGCGATGATCCTGTGGCTGCCGGCGCTGTACCTGAACTGGGTCTACCGGACCGAGGCGATCCGCTACCGCGGCCGCTTCGTCTACACGAACTCGGTGCCCAAGGGCTCGCACCACGGCGGCATTTTCGGGCGCATGTCGGCCGGCTGGATGCAGCACATCAACCGGGTCGCCGAGGAACTCGGCATGGACCCGGTCGAGTTCCACCTGCGCAACGCGGTGGAGCAGGGCGACACCACGATGGACGCAAGCACCTTCCACAGCTGCGGGCTCAAGGACTGCATCCGCGATGCCGCCGAGCGCGCGGGCTGGAAAGACAAGTACGGCAGGCTGCCGCCGGGCCGTGGGATCGGCATTGGCATCGGCGCCCAGGCCTCCGGTTCCAAGGGCGCGAGCAACGACACCTCGGCGGCGATGGTGAAGGTGGCCGAGGACGGCATCGTCACCGTCTACACCGGCATCCCGGACATGGGGCAGGGCTCGCACACGGCGATGGCGATGATCGCGGCCGAGGTGCTGGGTATCGAGCCGGCTGATATCAGGATCGTCGCCGGCGACTCCGAGGTCACGCCCTTCGACTGGGGCGCGTTCTCCCAGCGTGGCACGTTCACGACCGGCAACGCGGTCAAGGCGGCGGCCGAGGATGCACGCCAGCAGCTCGCCGCCGTGGCGGCCGAGGCGCTCGGGGTTGAGCCTGACGCGCTCGAGTTCTGCGGGCGCAAGGTCTGGCCCGCCGGCGCGCCCGAGCGCGCGCTCGCGTTCACCGACGTGATCGGGCATACGTTCAACGGGCTCGAGGGCCGCTTCATCATGGGCCGGGGCTTCTTCAACTCGCCGCGCAAGTTCGGCGCCCTCGCGTTCTCGTTCGGCGCGCAGGTGGCCGAGGTCGAGGTCGACCGGGAGACCGGCGAGATCCGCGTGCTGAAGATCACCGCGGCCCACGACATTGGCCGGGCGATCAACCCGCTCGCGGTCGAGGGCCAGCTCGATGGCCAGGTGTTCTCGGGGCTGAGCCAGGTGCTGTTCGAGGAGTGCCGGGTCGAGGGCGGCCAGGTGCTGAACCCCTCGCGGCTCGAGTACAAGCTGCCGCGCACCTGGGAACTGCCCGAGGTCGACTACCGGCTGATCGAGACGATCGACCCCTATGGGCCGTTCGGCGCCAAGGAGGTCGGCGAGGGGCCGATCATCGTCACGATGTCGGCGGTCGCCAACGCGGTGGCCGATGCGCTCGGCGGCATGGTGCCGGAGATCCCGATGACACCGTGGCGCGTGCTGCGCGTACTGCGTGCGCGCGAGCGCCACGGTGCCGGACCGATCCATCCGCCGGGGTTGCCTGAAGGCGACCAGGCTGCCTGAGCCCCTTGGCGCAGGGGCGTCGCCCGGTCAGCTGCGGTCCATCAGCAGGCGCTGCAGCTGGGCACCGGCCAGCATCGCGGCGACGAACAGCAGCGGCTCGGTGATACCGAAGCCGAGCGCGGCGATGACCGGACCCGGACAGTACCCCGCAATGCCCCAGCCGATGCCGAACAGTGCGCTGCCGCCGATCAGCCTGGCATCAAGGTCGCGCCGCGTCGGGACATGAAACTGGCTGTCGAACAGTGGCGCGCCGCGGCGCCGCACCAACGGATAACCCACCAGCATTACGGCCAGCGCACCGCCCATGACAAAGGCCAGGCTCGGGTCCCAGTCGCCGAAGATGTCGAGGAAGGCCAGCACTTTCATCGGGTTGGTCATCTGCGCGACCGCGAGCCCGACGCCGAACAGCAGCCCGCAAAGCAGCGCGGCAAGGTTGCGGCCGATCACTGGCCGACTCCGAGCAGGTGGCGCGTCACCGCCGTGGACAGCACGCCCGCGACCATGAAGGTCAGCGTCGCGACCAGCGAGCGCGGCGACAGCCGCCCGATGCCGCAGACCCCGTGGCCACTGGTGCAGCCGCTGCCCAGGCGCGTGCCGAAGCCGACCAGCAGACCCGCCGCGATCAGCCAGCCGGTCGGGAAGCCCTCGCGCACGGTCACGCCCTGCGGCCAGACCAGCAGGTAAAGGCTGCCTCCGGCGACGAGCCCGAGTACGAAGGCCAGCCGCCAGGTGCGGTCGCTGCCGGGATTCTCGATCGCCCCGTTGACGATCCCGCTGACCCCGGCGATCCGGCCGCTGAGCGCGAGCAGCAGCAGCGCGGCGCTGCCGATCATGAGGCCGCCGGCGAGGGCGGAAAAGGGCGTGAAGTTCTCCATGCGTCCTCCAGCGGGCAGCAGCCGTCACGAGATCGGCGTCGGGGGTTTTATATCAGAAAATCACAAGTAGACTGGGCGCCGGATTTTCCGGAGGCGGAGATAGTGAGCGCACGCGTAGTCACACTGGCCTTGCTGGGCGTCGCGATGGCCAGCGGATGTGCGCAGGGTCCGGCTGTCATCCAGGCGGATCATGCCTTCACCAACGTCAGTCTCGTGGACCCGGAGACCGGGCGCATAGAGCTGGCCCGCACGGTGCTGGTGCGGGACGGGCGCATCCTGGCCATCGACGATGCCCGGCGGCTGCAGCCGGGTCCCGGTACGCGCGTGATCGAGGGCGAGGGTCGCTACCTCATGCCCGGGCTTGCCGAGATGCATGCGCATGTTCCGGAGGAGCGCGAGGGGCGCCAGTATCTCGAGGACGTGCTGTTTCTCTGGGTGGCTCACGGCGTAACGACAGTGCGCGGCATGCGCGGCGCGGACTACCACCTCGACGTGCGCGAGGAGATCGCGCGCGGCGAGCTGACCGGTCCGCGCCTCGTCACCTCGGGCGCCAGCTTCCTCGGCAATACCGTGCCCGACGCTGCGGCCGCGCGCGCGATGGCCGAGGCACAGGCGCAGGCCGGTTTCGATTTCTTCAAGGTTCACATGGGCCTGTCGCGCGAGGCCTACGACGCGGTGGTAGAGGTTGCCCGTGAGCGCGGCCTGCCCTTCGGGGGCCACGTGGCCGATGAGGTCGGGATCGAGCATGCGCTCGCCTCCGGACAGGTCTCGGTCGACCACCTGGACGGCTACATGCAGCTGCTGGTCGACCCTGCTGCCGATCTTGCCGGGATACAGGGGGGCTTCATGGGCATGCCGCTGACCCCCTGGGTGGACCGCAGCCGGTTCGACGAGGTCGCCCGGCTGACGCGGGAGGCCGGAACCTGGAACGGCCCGACGCTGACGATGGCCGAGAATTTCGTGTTGCCGGACGGCGTGCGGCCTGAGCGGCCCGGTCTCGAGTACATGCCGCGCGGCGTGCTGCTCAGCTGGCAGCGCATGGGTGGCGCGATGCAGCGGGGCGAGACCTATGACCCGGAGATGGCAGTCCGCTTCGTGGAATACCGTCGCCAGTTCGTGCGCGCGCTGCACGAGTCCGGCGCCGGCCTGCTGCTTGCCTCCGATGCGCCGCAGGTGCTGAACGTGCCGGGCTTCTCGACGCACGAGGAGCTCGACGCGCTGGTCGAGGCCGGCCTGTCGCCGGCCGAGGCGCTGGCCACCGGCACTGTCAATGCGGCCCGCTTCCTCGGCATGGAGGACCGGTTCGGGCGGATCGCCGAGGGCCTCGAGGCCGACCTCGTGCTGGCCGCTGCCAATCCGCTGGTGGACATCGGCACACTGCGCCAACCGCTCGGCGTCATGCTGCGCGGGCGCTGGCTGGACCGCGCCGAGCTCGAGGCCGGGCTTGCGGCAATTGCTGCCCGGCAGGCCGCCACCCCCGAGGGCGGCGGCGACGCGCGCCCTTGACGGCTCAGGGGCTCTGCACTAATTTAGCCCGATGACCATGCAGCAGAAGCTCGTTCTTCCCTCTGCCCGCGCCAGCCTGGCCGGGCTGCTTCTGCTGCTGCGCCCCGCGCGCAGCTAACCCCCGTCCCACATCGCTGATTCCCTCGTGTCCCGCTGCCGGGACCCGCGTTCATGTGCCCGGTCCGGGTCTGCCGCGGAGGCCGGCTGCACTCGTCCAAGGAGCATCGTCATGAGTCCGCAGACAAGCAAGTACCGCCCGTTTCCTGCCCGGCCCAACCCGGAACGCAGCTGGCCCGACCAGCCGCTCACCTGCGCGCCGACCTGGATGAGTACGGACCTGCGCGACGGCAACCAGGCGCTGTTCGAGCCGATGGACGCCGCGCGCAAGCTCGAGCTGTTCCGCCTGCTGGTGGCGATCGGCTTTCGCGAGATCGAGGTGGCCTTTCCGGCCGCCTCGAGCATTGAGTTCGATTTCGTGCGGGTCCTGATCGAGGGCGGTGAGATTCCGGCGGGCGTTCGCATCATCGCGCTCACGCCGGCCCGCCCGGAGCTGATCCGCCGCACGGTCGCCGCGCTCGCCGGCGCGCCGGAGGCGATCGTGCACCTGTACACGGCGACCTCACCCGTGTTCCGGCAGAACGTGTTCGGCATGAGTGAGCAGGAGCTCACCGCGCTCACCGTCGATGCGACACGGCTGATACGCGAGCTCACCGCGCAGCACCCGGAAACGCGCTGGGGCTTCGAGTACAGCGCGGAGACCTTCTCGGCCACGGAGCCGGAGTTCGCCTTGTCGATCTGCAATTCGGTGGTCGATGCCTGGGACCCGCAGGGCGCGGAGCGGGTTATCATCAACCTGCCGGCCACCGTCGAGATGGCCACGCCGAACGTCTATGCCGATCAGATCGAGTGGATGCACCGCCACCTCTCGCGGCGCAGCCAGGTCACGCTCAGCGTGCACCCGCACAATGACCGTGGCACGGCCGTCGCGGCGGCCGAGCTGGCCTTGATGGCGGGCGCCGAGCGCGTGGAGGGCTGCCTGTTCGGCAACGGCGAGCGCACGGGCAACGTCGATCTCGTTACGCTCGCGCTCAATCTCTACTCTCAGGGCGTCGACCCAGGGCTGGACTTCGCGCGCATCGCCGAGATCACCCGCACCTGGGAGCGCTGCACCGGTCTGCCGGTCCACCCGCGCCACCCCTATGCGGGCGACCTCGTGTTCACGGCGTTCTCCGGCTCGCACCAGGACGCGATACGCAAGGGCATGGCGGCCCAGGCCGGCCAGGCGCAGTGGTCCGTGCCCTACCTGCCGGTGGACCCGGCAGACCTCGGCCGGACCTACGACTCGCTGATCCGGGTCAACAGCCAGTCCGGCAAGGGGGGCATCGCCTTCCTGCTCGAGCGCGAGTACGGCATCGTGCTGCCGCGGCGCCTGCAGGTCGAGTTCAGCGCGCGCATCCAGCAGCTGGCCGACACCACCGGGGGCGAGATCACGGCTGCAGAGATCTGGCGCTGCTTCAGCGGCATCTACCTGGAGCCCGCTGTGCCGCTTGAGCTTGTCAGCCACGAGCTCACGGCCCAGGGTGAGCGCCAGGGCATCACGCTACAGCTGCGGGTCGCTGGGCGGCGCGTGACCCTTCGTGGCATTGGCAACGGGCCGATCGATGCGGCGCTCGATGCGCTTGGCAGCCCCGTGCGCGTGCTGGGTTACGAGGAGCGCTCGACGTCCGGCGGGGCCGATGCGCGCGCCGCGGCTTTCGTCGAGCTGGCCGCCGATGGTGTGCCGGGCAGCCTCTTCGGTGTCGGGCTGGATGCCAACATTGTCACCGCCTCGCTGCGGGCGGTGATCTCGGGCCTGAACCGGCTCGCGTCCGTCCGGCCGGACATCGTCATCGCGCACTCGCTGCCGCAGGTCGTGGCCTGAGCAGTGTCCGGGTTCAGCCGGCGTCGCGCGCGCTTGCGCCCGCCGGCTGGGCCTGGCCGCGGAACCAGCGGCGCAGGTCTTCCGAGCTCAGTGCCTCACTGAACAGGTGACCCTGGCCCTCGTCGCAACCGGCCTGGATCAGCAGCTGGCGTTGTGCATCCGTCTCGATGCGCTCGACCAGCGTCGACAGGCCAAGGTCACGGCCAAGCCGCACGATCGTCCGGCAGATCGCCTCGTTGCGCGCATTGCCGGGCACGCCGGCCAGGAAGGAACCATCGATTTTCAGCTGGTCCACGGGCAGGTACTGCAGCCAGGCCAGCGAGGAGTGACCGGTGCCGAAATCGTCGATCGCGATCCTGAAGCCGATTTCCTTGAGCTGCTCGATCACCTTGCGCGAGAGGTCGGGGTCACGCATCGTCAGGGTCTCGGTGATCTCGAACTCGAGGTGGCTGGCCCCGATCCTGTGTCGCTGCAGCAGACGCTGCAGGTTCAGCACCAGCCGGCGCGAGGTGAACTGCTGGCGCGACAGGTTGATGCCGAGCCGCAGTGGCGGCAGTCCGTCGTCGAGCCAGCGGCGCGCCTCGCTGCAGGCCGACTCGAGCAGCCATTCACCGAGCGGGACGATGAGCCCGGTCTCCTCGGCCAGCGCGATGAACTGCCCCGGCGGGATCTCACCGAGCTCCGGATGATGCCAGCGCAGCAATGCCTCGACCCCGCAGGGCTGACTGTCGGCCAGCCGCACCTGGGGCTGGAAGAAGAGTGACAGCTGGTGCTCGTCGATGGCCCGGCGCAGGTCGTTCTCCAGCCGGAAACGTGCCGTTGCCGCCTGCGAGAAGCCCGCGCTGTAGAAGCTGACGCGCCAGCCGGTCATCGTGCGCGCACGGGCCAGGGCTGCTTCCGCTGCCTCGAGCAGGCCAGCCGGTTGCGCATGGTCCTCGGGGAAACGGCTGATGCCGACACTGCCCGAGACGCGGCATTCTACGCCGTTGACCTGCAGCGGTTCGGCCAGGCAGCGCAGCACGGTCCGCGCGATGTCCCTGATCCCCTCGGCATGCATCGGGTCATCGACCACGGCGACGAAGGTGTTGCCAGTAGCGCGCGCCAGCAGGTCGCCGGACTTCAGTTCCGCGCGCAGCCTGGCGGAGACCTCGGCCAGCACCTGGTCGCCGGCACCGATACCGAGCGACTCGTTGATCTGGCGCAGCTCATCGACATGCACCGCAACGACCGCCAGTGCAGTGCGCCGTTCCCGGGCGATCTGCAGCAGCGGCTGCATCATCGAGAGCAGTGTCTCGCGATTGGGCAGGCCGGTCAGCGGGTCGTAGCGCAGCTGGCGTTCGAGTTCGGCGCTGCGCAGGGTCATCCGCATGCCGTGACCTACCAGCACATACAGGCCGATGGCCGATACCACGACGAAGCCGATGCCCTTCAGCGTTTGCAGGCGCGCCATCACGACCGGGTTGTCGATCCACTGCAGCAGGACCTGGTCGGAAAACCCGATCCAGGCGACAGCCACGAGCAGGTACAGCGCAACCACGCGCAGGCTCTCACGTCGCGCCGTGCGGCGCGCATTCCTGTTGTCCGGTCCGTCGCTCATCGATGATGAGCCTCTTGTGCTTATTGTTGTTGTGTTGTCCGGTCTGACCTAGAGGCGGGCGATCACGGCATCGGCAAACTCGTTGGTGCTCAGCTGGCCGCCGAGGTCGCGGGTCTTCTCGCCCTGCTCCAAGGCCAGATCATACGCCGCCTTGATCCGGGTCGCAGCCGTCCGGCAGGCCTCATCGCCAGTCTGTTCCACCAGGTAGTTCAGCAGCATCACGGCCGACATCAGCAGCGCCAGCGGGTTGGCCAGGCCCTTGCCGGCAATATCGGGGGCTGATCCATGCACGGCCTCGAATATCGCGCCATCATCGCCGATGTTCGCCCCCGGAACCACGCCGAGCCCGCCCACCAGGCCGGCACAGAGGTCGCTGACCACGTCGCCGTACAGGTTCTCCAGCAGCAGCATGTCGAACTGGCCGGGATCCTGGACCAGGCGCATGCAGCCGGCATCGATGATCGCCTCTTCATAGGCGATGTCCGAGTAGCCCTCGGCATGAGCCTCGCGCGCGCAGCGGATGAAGAGCCCGTCGGTCAGCTTCATGATGTTCGCCTTGTGGAACACCGTGATGCGCCGCCGGTCGCGCTGGCGCGCGTAGTTGAAGGCCCAGCGCGCTATGCGCTCGCAGCCCCGGGTGGTTGCCACCTTCATGCTCATGACCACGCCCGGCGTGATCTCGTTCTCGACCCCGCTGTAGAGCCCCTCGGTGTTCTCGCGGATGATCACCAGGTCCACGTCGCGGAAGCGGGTTTCGACGCCGGGCAGGCTGCGCACCGGGCGCACCGCCGCGTAGAGATTGAAGGCCTTTCGCAGCTGCACGTTGACCGACGAGAAGCCTTCGCCGACCGGAGTGGTGCAGGGGCCCTTGAGTGCGAGTTTCGTGCGGCTGATGGCGTCCAGCGTCCTGGACGGCAGCACCTCGCCGGTCTGCTCCAGCGCCGCGAGTCCGGCGGGCTGCTCCTCCCATGCAATGGTCGCGCCGGCGGCCTCGAGGATGCGAACGACGGCTTCCGTGACCTCGGGGCCTATGCCGTCACCAGGAATCAGGACTGCGGGATGTCTTGCCATGGTGCGGCAGTATAGAGCATCGCTGCCCGGACCGCCGGGGCCTGGGCGGCCCTGCGGAGGCGTCAGCGGGCAGCGGCCCGCTTGCGTGAGGGCGTCAGCTGCACCCGGCCTGTCTTGCCGCCCCGGCGCTCGTTCAGCCGGTCCACGATGTCCTCGACCGCGGAGGTCACGGCCTTCAGCCCGCCGTGGCGATGCCCGACAATCGTGTTGTCGCCCTGGGTGATCTCGTAGCGATACCAGTTGCTGCTTCCACCGTCGACTGGTGCTTCAGCTTTCGCGATCGAGTTCAGACGGTACGGTTCGCCGGTCTCCGGCACCTCTGCGCCCTGTGAAGCTTTCTTTGGCATGAGCACACCATACAGCTTCCTGACCCCGGCTGGCGACTGGAATTGTGCAAGCGATTGTTTCCTTTGCTTTGTCGCGCCGCCGCAGGTGACCGGAGAGCGGTGATATCCGCAGCCTCGCGCAGGCTGCGGCTCTGTTATCCTGCCCGGCGGCCGCGGTGTGCGCCAGTGGGAGCGGCTTCTCCCCTGTGGGAGCGGCTTCAGCCGCGAATGTCCTGAAGCTGATTCGCGGCTGAAGCCGCTCCCACAGGCAGCCGCTCCCACTGGCACAAACCACTCCCACAGTAATCCGCATGAAACCTGCGCCGACAGTTGAACCACCGGGGATATTCTGCAGATGAGCAAGGACAAGAACTGGATCGAGGAGATCCTGACGGGCAAGGGCTGGCATGAACGGCCGCAGCCCGGCAGTCGCGGCGGCGGCGCTCGCCGGCCTCCGCCCCAGATCACGCCGGGGCAGAGCCGGATGCTGGCTGGCGGTGCGGCCGTGGCCGTGCTGCTCTGGGGCGTGCTGAGCTGCTTTTACACCGTGCAGCCCGAGGAGCAGGCGGTGGTCAAGCGTTTCGGCAGCGTCATCGGCATCACCGACCCGGGCCTGCATTTCCGCCTGCCGTTCGGCATCGACACGGTGCAGAAGGTGGCGACTGCGCGCGTGCTTAAGCAGGAATTCGGTTTTCGCACCGCCGACGGCACCAACGACGGGCGCACGCGCTTCACCGACCGGAACTTCCCGGAGGAGTCGCTGATGCTGACCGGCGATCTCAACATCATCCAGGTCGAGTGGGTGGTGCAGTACCGGATCCGCGACCCGATACAGTACCTGTACGGGATGCGTGAGCCGACACGCACGCTGCGCGACCTCTCGGAATCGGTGATGCGCCGGGTGGTGGGCAACCGGATCGGCAGCGAGGTGCTGACTGTCGGTCGTGTCGAGATCGCCAACAATGCGCGCGACGAGATCCAGGCCGCGATGGACAGCTACGAGAACGGCATCCAGATCATCACCGTGGAGTTGCAGGACGTCGTACCGCCACCCCGGGTGCAGCCGGCCTTCAACGAGGTCAACGAGGCCCGCCAGGAGCTCGAGCGCATGGTCAACGAGGCCAACAAGCAGGCCAATCAGGCGATTCCCCGTGCCCAGGGTGAGGCCAACCGGCTGATCGCCGAGGCCGAGGGTTACGCGACCGAGCGGGTGAACCGCGCGCTCGGCGAGACGGCACGCTTCGACGCGGTGCTGGCGGAGTATCGTTCGGTGCCCGAGGTCACGCGCTCGCGCCTGTTCCTCGAGACGATGAACGAGACCCTTCCGCGGATCGGTTCCGTCATCGTCGTGCAGGACGGCCAGGTGCCGCCACTGCCACTGCTCAACCTGCGTGATGCCCAGCCCACCCGGGCTGGCGGGGGTGAATGATGAAAGCCACCGACCGTAAACTGCTGGTGCCGCTGGCCGGCCTCGCATTCGCGGCGTTCGTCGTCGCCAACTCCGCCTTCGTCATCGACCAGGCCGAGCAGGGAATCATCGTGCAGTTTGGTGAGCCGATCGGCGACGTCATCGACCAGCCCGGCCTGCACTGGCGCATCCCTTTCATCCAGGAGGTGCGCCGCTTCGACCGCCGCCTGCTGGGCTGGGACGGTGACGTGAGCCAGATCCCGACACTGGGCCGCGAGTTCGTCATCGTTGACACCACCGCGCGCTGGCGCATCGTCGACCCGCTGCAGTTCCTGCGCTCAGTGCGCGACGAGCGCGGTGCGCGCACGCGCCTCGACGACATCATCGACTCGGTCACCCGTGACATCATCTCGGGCACCGAGCTCGAGGAGATCGTGCGCTCCGCCGACTGGGCGGTCGACATGACAGGCCTCGCGGCGGAGGAAGTCACTGCACTCGAGCAGGCTGACCTGGAGCGCCCCAAGAAGGGTCGTGCCCAGCTCGAGCGCGAGATGCTGGCGGCCGCCGCCGAGCGCATGCCGCAGATCGGCATCGAGCTGGTGGACGTGCGCATCAAGCGCATCAATTACATCGATTCGGTGCGCAACCAGGTCGAGAGCCGGATGATCTCCGAGCGCCAGAGCATCGCGGCGCGTTTCCGCTCCGAGGGCCAGGGTCGCAGCCAGGAGATCCTCGGCAACATGGAGCGTGAGCTGCGCACGATCCGCTCCGACGCCGAGCGCCGCGCCCAGGAGATCAGGGGCCGCGCCGATGCCGAGGCCACGCGCATCTACGGTGAGTCCTTCGGTGCCGACCCGGCGTTCTATGCGTTTTTCCAGACCCTGGAGAGCTATCGCGCCCTGGGTGAGAACACGACGCTGTTCATCGACGCCAACTCGGAGTTCTTCCGCTACCTCGAGTCGACGTCGCTCAGGTGAGCGTGGCGGCCGCGCGCGGCCACTGGAGCGCGCGCCCCACGGCGGCCGGCCCCCCCTCGTAGAGCGCGCGGCGGGCCGCCTTGGGGCGTGTCGGCGCGAAGCGCCCC
>JAFIFS010000085.1 GCA_020831895.1 Chromatiales bacterium | reverse complement strand
CCGGCCCCGGTGCCCCCGCCCAGGCGCCGCGGGTCGGCGGCGCCCGAGCCCACCGGGATGTGTTCACGGCGTGTCCGGGACAGCGGTGACGGGCAGCGCCCACTACCAGCGCGTACGCAGTCAAGCCTTCTTCGTCGGCCGCTTCCACCCACTGATGGTCGCCTGACGGGCGCGGGCCACAGTGAGCTCCCCCGCCGGTGCCGCCTTGCTGATCGTCGAGCCGGCACCAATCGTCGCCCCGGCACCAATTTCCACCGGCGCAACCAGCTCCACGCCGGAACCGATGAACGCGCCGTCGCCAATCACCGTGCGGTGCTTGTTCGCCCCGTCGTAGTTACAGGTGATCGTGCCGGCGCCGACATTGACCTTCGCACCAATCGTCGCATCGCCGACATAGCTCAGGTGGTTGACCTTGCTGCCCGGGCCGATCACGCTCTTCTTGATCTCGACGAAGTTGCCGACCTTGGCGCCTTCATCCATCTCGACACCGGGGCGGATGCGCGCGAACGGGCCGATCTCGCAGCGCTCGCCGATCTCGGCCTGCTCGATGACCGAGTGCGACTGCACGTGCGTGCCCGCGGCGATGCGGGCATCGCGGACCAGCGTGAAGGGCCCGATGACGACATCGTCGCCGAGCTCGACCTCGCCCTCGAAAATCACGTCCGGCTCGATCCTTACGTCGCGCCCGCAGCGCAGGCGGCCACGTACGTCGATCCGCTCCGGGTCCGCCAGGGTCACGCCGGCACGCATCAGCTCCGCGGCGACCCGCCGGCGCAGCACCGCCTCGGCCGTGGCCAGGTGCAGCTTGTCATTGATCCCCATCACCTCGTCCGGGTCTGGGGCTTCTATTGCGGCAACCTGCACGCCATCGGCCACCGCCAGCTCGACGATGTCGGTGAGATAGAGTTCACCCTGGGCATTGTCAGTGTCGAGCTGCCCGAGCCAGGTGCCGAGCCTGCCGGCCTCGCAGGCGAGGAGCCCGGTGTTGATCTCGTCGATAGCACGCTGCGCGGTGCTGGCATCGGCATGCTCGACGATCGCCGTTACGGCACCGTCGATGCCGCGGATGATCCGGCCATATCCCGCAGGATTGGCCACGCGCGTGGTCAGCAAGGCCAGGCCATGGTGGCCAGCCGCCTCGACCAGCGGGCGCAGCGTTTCGGGACGCACCAGCGGGACGTCGCCACAGAGCACGAGCACGATGTCGCCGGCAGAGACCTTGGGAAGCGCCTGCTGGACCGCATGCCCGGTGCCGCGCTGCTCGGCCTGCAGCACCCAGTCGATGGGCCGGCCGGCAAAAGCCGCCTTCACCTGCTCGCCACCATGGCCATGGACCACCAGCACGCCATCCGGCTCCAGCGCCGCGGCCGTATCCAGCACATGAGCCAGCAGGGGCCGGCCGGCCAGCGGGTGCAGCACCTTGGGCAGGGCGGAGCGCATCCGCGTGCCCTGTCCCGCGGCGAGAATGATCGTGCGAAGCGACATGCTGGCTACCTTGCGTCCATGGTCCGGTCCGACATTGTAAGAGCCGGGTGCCGCACTGCGCGAACCCGCCCGGGGTTACATTGAACCGCATGAGGCCGGGCGATTCGATGACAGGGTTCGCGGTGGGGCTGCTGCTCGGCGCCGGGGCCCCGGTGACTGAGGCGGCAGGTATCGCTGCCGAGCTCGCGCGGCGCGACTGGCAGGACAGCCCCGGGCTGGTGTACGCGGCGGGCGGTGGCGGCCGGGCCGAGGTATTCGCTGCCCATGGCTGTGCCAGCCTGCCCTGCCGCCGGCCTCTCGACCCCGATACTCGCTTTCATGCCGGGTCAGTTGCCAAGACGATGACGGCCTATGCCGTGCTGCGCCTGGCCGCCGAAGGCCGGCTCGAGCTGGACCACACGCTGGACCAGTACCTGGCAGTGCCGGAAGACTGGCCCGCGATCACCCTGCGCCAGCTGCTGGACCACACCTCTGGGCTGCGCGACTACTGGACCCTCGCCTCGCTGGCCGGGAAAGCCTCCGCTGATCTGCGCACACAGGCCGAGGCCCTGGCGTTGGTCCGGCGCCAGCACCGGCTGAACTTCCCGCCGGGCAGCCAGTTCCTGTACTCGAATACCGGGTACCTGCTGCTGGCCGAAATCGTTGAACGGAGCAGTGGACAGCCGCTGGCCACCTGGCTCGAGCAGCAGGTATTCACGCGGCTTGGCATGCACGACAGCCTGGTCCAGGACGAGCCGCTGATGATCATCCCGGGGCTGGCTGCGGCTTACCGGCGTGATGCAGAGGGCGAGGTCGTCCCGGATCCGCTGTTCAGCGGGGTGACCGGCTCGGGCAACCTGGTGACCACCGTGGCCGACCTGCTGCGCTGGGGCGAATACCTGCTCGGTGCCGAAATCAACGGGCAGGCCCTGCTGGAGCTGATGGCAGCAGCGCCAGAGCTGCCCGATCGCAGTCCGGTCGCCTACGGGCTGGGCATCGGCATCGGCCAGCACCGCGGGCGGCCGAGCTTCCATCATGGCGGTGCCAATGCTGGCTATCGTGCACACCTGATGCTGCTGCCGGAAGAGTCACTGGTCGTCGCGGTACTGACCAATGCCGGCTGGCTGCGCGCCGAGACGATCGCCGCCGGGGTCGCTGACATGGCGCTTGGCAGCGAGGCCGGGCCGCCGGATCAGGCCCTGGCACCGGATGAGGCCGAGATTTTCCGTGAACATGCGGGCCTGTACCGGCTCGACAACGGTGCGCTGGTCAGTCTCAGGCTGGTGGATACACGGCCGGTGCTGCAGATCATGGGCAGCGCACACCTGCTGGAGAACCTCGGTGACAATCGCTACGGGCTGGCCGGCGGGGAGGTCACACTGTCCGCGGACCACCGGCGCCGGCGCGCCACGCTCACGCTGCGGCTCGGCGACACGGTGCTTTCCGGTCAACGCCAGCAGCCCGCTCGGGTCTCCGCGGCCAAGCTGCGACGCATCAGCGGTGACTACTGCAGCCCGGAGCTGGCCGCCTGCTGGAAGCTGCAGGCGAACGGCGACGGCCTGGCGCTGGAGATCCCCGGCCAGGCGCCGGTGCGCCTGGCCGCGCTGCGCACCGACCTTTACCTGGAGTGGGACACCGCCGACCTGGTGATCCGGCTCCACCGGGACCGCCGGGGCCGGGTGCGGGGCTTCGACGTGACGGTCGAGCGCGTCTGGCAGCTCGACTTCGAGCGCGCCCGCTGACCGACCCGTTGCTGGTCCGCCCCCGAAGCAGGCCCAGGCCTTGGCCTTGCCAGGCGCAGAGCCCTCAATACAGGTACACCGCGCCGCTGGAGGTGCCGGAAGTATCAGTCTGGTCGCCACCGATGCCGGTGGCGCCGCCGTTTTCAAATCGCGCACCCACTGCCAGCGTGTTGGCATCAGCGGCGAGTGCGACACTCCAGCCGTAAAGCTCGATATTCTGGACGTCGGTATTGGAGGCCTTGACGTAGGCCTGCTGGCTCCAGACCCCGCCGTCGCGCCGGAACACATAGGCCGCGCCGGTGAAGGGTTCGGAGCTGTCCGTCTCGTTGCCATTGATACCGGTGGCATTGCTGGCCTCGTAAGGCGACCCCACCGCCAGGGTGTTTCCGTCGGCGGCGAGTGCCACGCTCCAGCCGAACTCGGCATTGACCGCGGCGTTGGAGGCCTTGAGGTAGACCTGCTGGGCCCAGACTTCGCCACTGCGCTCGAACACGTAGACCGCGCCGCTGAAGGGAGCGTCATCGTTGTTCTGCTCACCATCGATGCCGGTGGCGCTGCTGCCCTCAAACGGCGCGCCCACCGCCAGCGTGTTGCCGTCGGCGGCGAGCGCGACCGTGCCGCCGAAGAAGGCAAAGTCGCCGGCCCCGGTGTTCGAGGCCTTCACATAGGCCTGCTGGCTCCAGTCGCTCTCGCTGCGGCTGAAGACATAGACCGCACCGGCCTGGTTAACGGAATCATCGGCCTGATTGCCATCGATGCCGGTGGCGTTGCTGGTCTCACGAGGCGAGCCCACCGCCAGGGTGTTGCCGTCGGCAGCGAGCGCGACGCTCTCGCCGAAGCGCGCGTCAGCGCGGGTGTTGGAGGCCTTCACATAGGCCTGCTGGCTCCAGTCGCCGCCGTTCTGGCTGAACACATACACCGCGCCGCTCAAGGGGGCGTCAATGTTGGCCTGGTCGCCATCGATGCCGGTGGCGCTGCTGCGCTCAAACGGCGCGCCCACCGCCAGCGTGTTGCCGTCGCCGGCGAGTGCCACACTGAAGCCGAACTGGTCGCCGTCACCGGTGTTGGAGGCCTTCACATAGGCCTGCTGGCTCCAGTCGCTGCCACTGCGGGTGAATACATACACCGCGCCGCTGCCGCTGGCGGAAGTATCCGTCTGGTCGCCATCGATGCCGGTGGCGTTGCTGGCCTCGTTAGGTGCACCCACCGCCAGGGTGTTGCCATCGGCGGACAGCGCCACACTGAAGCCGAACCGGGCATTGAATCCGGACCCCCGGTTAATGGCATTGGAGGCCTTCACATAGGCCTGCTGGCTCCAGACGCCATCGCTCTGGCTGAACACATAGACCGCGCCGATACCGGCTGCCGCATCCGCTGCCTGGTCGCCATTGATGCCGGTGGCGGTGCTGCCCTCGTTAGAACCACCCACTGCCAGCGTGGTGCCGTCGGCGGAGAGTGCGACGCTGATGCCGAACTGGATACCGCCGCCTAACTGAACGTTCTTGTTGGAAGCCTTGAAGTACCCGATGGCCTCGGCCAGCGTGCCGCTGACGAACACCGGGGCCGAGTCCGTGCAGCCAGCGCTGTTGCAGGCCGCGAGAATATAGCTGGCGTTGATCCGCCCGGGCAGGAACACCTCCAGTTCGTGACTGGTCGCGTCCGCGGCAATGATCGCCACCTCGCTGTACCCGGAACTGCCATCGGCGTTTTCCAGCAGCCGGTACTCGGTCTGACCGCTCACCTCGGCCCAGCTGAAGGCAAAGGTCTTGATGCTCTGCGGGGCCAGTGCCAAGGACGGGGCGTCCGGCGCCGTGACGACTGGACCGCCACCACCGCCACTGCTGCCGCCGCAGCCGGCGAGCAGACCCAGGGTGAATAGTGCTACCACAGCCTGGCGGGATGAAGGAGGATTCATGTGTCTTTCCCCTTGGAGGTTTTTTCTGTTGGAGTAACTCATGCCACGGACGCTCAGTACAGATACACCGCACCACTGCTGCTGGCGGAAATATCAGCCTGGTCGCCACCGATGCCGGTGGCGTTGCTGCCCTCGTCCAACGCCCCCGCGGCCAGGGTACTGCCGTCAGCGGCGAGCGCGACGCTCCAGCCGAAGCGGTCGCCGATCTTGGTGTTGGTGGCCTTGACGTAGGCCTGCTGGCTCCAGACCCCGCCGCTGCGGCTGAATACATACACCGCGCCGCTGAAGGAAGCGGAATCGTCAGCCTGATCGCCATCGATACCGGTGGCATTACTGGCCTCGAACGGCGCGCCCACGGCCAGCGTGTTGCCGTCGCCGGCGAGCGCGACGCTCCAGCCAAATTGGTCACTTGCCCCAGTATTGGAAGCCTTTACATAGGCCTGCTGGCTCCAGACCCCGCCACTGCGGCTGAATACATAGACCGCGCCGCTGTTGTTGGCGGAATCATCCGCCTGGTCGCCATCAATGCCGGTGGCGCCACTGCGCTCAAAATTCGCTCCCACCGCCAGCGTATTGCCGTCGGCGGCGAGCGCAACGCTCTGGCCGAAGCGGCCGCTGCCGCGGGTGTTGGAGGCTTTCACATAAGCTTGCTGGCTCCAGTCGGAGCCGCTGCGGCTGAACACATACACCGCACCGCTGTCGCTGGCGGAAGTATCGGCCTGGTCGCCATCAATGCCGGTGGCGCCACTGCCCTCAAAAGGCGCCCCCACCGCCAGCGTGTTGCCATCGGCGGCGAGCGCGACGCTCCGGCCGAAGCTGTCATTGCCCCCGGTGTTGGAAGCCTTGACATAGGCCTGCTGGCTCCAGTCGGTACCGCTGCGGCTGAACACATACACCGCACCGCTGCCGCTGGCGGAAGTATCGGCCTGATCGCCATCGATACCGGTGGCGTTACTGGCCTCCCCATAGGCGCCCACCGCCAGCGTGTTGCCGTCGGCGGCGAGCGCCACACTGACGCCGAACTCGGCGTCGGCCGCAGTGTTGGAGGCCTTGACATAGGCCTGCTGGCTCCAGGCGCCACCGTTGCGGCTGAATACATACGCCGCACCGCTGAAGGTTGCGGAAGTATCAGTCTGGTCGCCGCCGATGCCGGTGGCGCTGCTGGACTCCCCGATCGCCCCCACCGCCAGCGTGTTGCCGTCGGCGGCGAGTGTCACACTGAAGCCGAACAAGTGGTTGGCGCCGGTATTGGAAGCCTTCACATAGGCCTGCTGACTCCAGACCCCGCCGCTCTGGCTGAACACATACACCGCGCCGCTGCGGCTGGCGGAAGTATCCGCCTGGTCGCCATCGATGCCGGTGGCGTTACTGGACTCCGAATCGGCGCCCACCGCCAGCGTGTTGCCGTCGGCGGACAGCGCGACGCTGATGCCGAACTGGTCGCCGGCCGTGGTGTTGGAGGCCTTGAAGTACCCGGTGGCCTCGGCCAGCGTACCGCTGACAAAGACCGGTGCTGAGTCCGTGCAGCCAGCACTGTTGCAGGCCGCGAGAATATAGCTGGCGTTGATCCGCCCGGGCAGAAACACCTCTAGCTCGTGGCTGGTCGCATCCGCGGCAATGATCGCCACCTCGCTGTACCCGGAACTGCCATCGGCGTTTTCCAGCAGCCGGTACTCGGTCTGACCGCTCACATCGGCCCAGCTGAAGGCAAAGGTCTTGATGCTCTGCGGGGCCAGCGCCAAGGACGGGGCATCCGGCGCCGTGACGACTGGACCGCCACCACCGCCACTGCTGCCACCGCAGCCGGCGAGTAAGCCCAGGGTGAGCAGCGGAAGCACCGCGCGGCAGGCTGAGTATGGGCTCATGATCTATCCTCTTGATGTATCTCGAATGGTTATTGTTGTGTGTAGTGGATTTAACCTAACATCAAGCTCATGACGCCACGCGGCAGGGGCAGCGCTCAGGGTTGGCGAGGGTAGATTCCTGCGGGCTGAGCGCCGCATCACCAGCGGGGGCATGGTCAGGATGTTCAGGCCGGCTGGACACTGCAGGAGCAGGGTGAGAGCCTCCCGCAGGAGATGCGGTACCGACACAGCAACCAGGCAGGCGCGGATGAGTGAGCGAGAGCCGCCAGCGGACGCGACGATCGAGCGCCTGCGCGAACAGGACACCAACCTGCGCACCGTCCAGCGGCTGCTCGGTAGCGGTTTCTGGAAGATGGAGCTGGCCAACGGCCAGCTCCACTGGTCGGAGCACGTGTTCCCGATCTATGGGCTGCCGGCAGGCGGCATGGCCCCGGACTTCGAGTCCTACGTCGCCATGGTCCACCCGGATGACCGCGCCGAAATGCTCGCCAACTACGAGCGATTCAGCACCACCGGGGCGCTGAACTTCGAGTTCCGGCACCGGATCATCAAGCCGGATGGCAGCACCGTCCACGTGCGGGGCGTGGCCGAGCGTGGACAGGGCAGCCAGTCTGGCTGGCTGATCGGTGCCGTGCAGGACGTGACCGAGGACCGCGCGCGCCTGACGCAGCTGCAGCTGCTGGAGACAGCGGTCTCCCGGCAGTCCGACAGCCTGCTGATCACCGAGGCGCGGCCAGTTGAGGCGCCGGACGGCCCCAGGATCATCTATGTCAACGACGCCTTCACCCGGCATATGGGATACACGCCCGAGGAGGTGATCGGCAAGACACCCCGCATCCTGCAGGGGCGCGACACTGACCGGCGCGAGCTCGGCCGGATCCGGGCAGCCCTCGAGGCCGGCCAGGGAATCCGCACCGAACTGCTGAACTACACGCGCACGGGCGAGGAGATCTGGCTCGAGATCGACATCGTGCCGATAAAGGACAAGGAGGGGGCGCTGACCCACTTCGTCGCGGTCCAGCGCAATGTGACTGAGCGCAAGCAGAGTGAGCGGGCCCTGCGCATCAGCGACGAGCGCTTCCGCCTCATCAGCCAGGCGACCAACGATGCCATCTGGGACTGGGACCTCGTGGCCGGCACGGTCTGGTGGAGCCGCGGCACGCTCGAGATCCTCGGCTTCGACCCGGAGGTGGCCGAACCGGGTCCGGAGTCGTGGACGGGCAGGATCCACCCGGATGACCGTGACCGCGTGGTCGGCGGCATACAAGCCGTGATCGACGGCAGCGGGGAGGCCTGGTCCGACGAGTACCGGATGTGTCGCGATGATGGAGCAGTGATCACGGTCGCCGATCGCGGCTTCGTGATCCGGGACGATCAGGGCGGCGCGGTGCGCATGCTGGGTAGCGTAATCGACATCAGCGAGCGGCTCAGGCTGGAGGAGAGCCTGCGCCAGGCCCAGAAACTCGAGGCCGTGGGGCAGCTGACAGGTGGCGTGGCGCACGACTTCAACAACCTGCTGACCGTGATCCTCGGCAATGCCGAGCTGCTGGGTGAGCGCCTGGCGCGCGAGCCCGCACTGCGCGACCTGGCGACTACTGTCATGGCCGCGGCAACACGCGGCGCCGAGCTCACGCAGCGGCTGCTCGCCTTCGCCCGGCGCCAGCCACTGGAGCCGCGCGCAGTGGACCTCAACCGGCTGGTCGCCGGCATGGAGAGCCTACTGCGCCGCGCGCTGAGCGAGAACATCGAGATCGAGTTCGTCCGCGCCGGCGGGCTCTGGGTAGCCGAGATCGACCCGGCCCAGCTTGAAAGCGCACTGCTGAACCTCGCGATCAATGCGCGCGACGCGATGCCGGATGGCGGACGGCTGACCATAGAAACCGGCAACGCCAAGCTCGACGAGAGTTACGCGGCGATGGAGCACGATATAACGCCTGGCCAGTACGTGATGATCTCCGTCACCGACTCCGGCTCCGGGATGGATGCAGAAACCCGTGGACGTGCCTTCGACCCCTTCTTCACGACCAAGCCGGCCGGCAAGGGCAGTGGCCTGGGGCTCAGCATGGTCTACGGCTTCGCCAAGCAGTCGCACGGCCATGTCCGCATTTATTCCGAGCCAGGAGAAGGCACGGCGGTGAAGCTCTACCTGCCCCGTGCACAGGGGATGACGATCGCCGCGCAGCAGGCCGCTGACGACACCATGGCGAAGGGAGGCTGCGAGCACATCCTCGTCGTCGAGGACGACCGGCTCGTGCGCGAGCACCTGGTCGCACAGCTGCGACAGCTTGGGTACCAGGTGAGCAGCGCGGCCGACGGGCAACAGGCGCTGGATCTGCTCAAGCAGGAGGCGGACACGGCACTGCTGTTCACCGATGTCGTGATGCCGGGCGGAATGAACGGACGGGAGCTGGCCGAGGCCGCGCGGGCACTGAGACCCGGCCTCAAGGTGCTGTTCACCTCAGGCTACACCGAGAACGCGATCATCCACCAGGGCCGCCTGGATGTCGGGGTGCAGCTGCTGAGCAAGCCCTACCGCCGCCAGGAGCTGGCGGCGAAGGTACGCAAGGTGCTGGACGGGCGCTGAAGGCACCCGCCAGACCGGTGGCGGTCCTTGGCGGGCGCAGGGCCTTCAGTAAAGGTACACCGCCCCGCTGCTGGGGGCGGAAGTATCAGTCTGGTCGCCACCAATGCCGGTGGCGCCGCCGTTTTCGAATCGCGCCCCCACTGCCAGCGTGCTGGCATCGGCAGCGAGCGCGACGATCCAGCCGAACTGGTCGCTCGACGAGGTATTGGAGGCCTTGACGTAGGCCTGCTGGCTCCAGACCCCGCCGTTGCGGCGGAACACATAGGCCGCGCCGCTGCTGTCGGCGGAAGTATCAGCCTGATCGCCATTGAGGCCGGTGGCGTTGCTGGCCTCGTACGGCGACCCCACGGCCAGCGTGTGGCCGTCGGCGGCAAGCGCCACGCTCCAGCCGAACTCGTTGTTGAACTCGGCGTTGGAGGCCTTGACGTAGGCCTGCTGGGCCCAGGCTTCGCCACTGCGCTCGAACAGGTAGACCGCGCCGCTGAAGGGGGCGTCATCGTTGTCCTGCGCACCATCGATACCGGTGGCGCCGCTGCCCTCGAACGGCGCACCCACCGCCAGCGTGTTGCCGTCGGCGGAGAGCGCGACAGTTTCGCCGAAGAAGGCGAAGTCGCTGGACCCGGTGTTGGAGGCCTTTACATAGGCCTGCTGGCTCCAGTCACTGCCGCTGCGGCTGAAGACATAGACCGCGCCGGCATCGCTAAGGGAATCATCGGCCTCATCGCCATCGATGCCGGTGGCGTTGCTGGTCTCACGGGACGAGCCCACCGCCAGGGTATTGCCGTCGGCGGCAAGCGCGACACTCGAGCCGAAGCTGGCGCCGGCGCGGGTGTTGGAGGCCTTCACATAGGCCTGCTGGCTCCAGTCGGAGCCGCTGCGGCTGAACACATACGCCGCACCGCTGCCGCTGGCGGAAGTGTCTTCCTGATCGCCATCGATGCCGGTGGCGTTACTGGACTCTCCGAACGCGCCCACCGCCAGCGTGTTGCCATCGGCGGCGAGCGTCACGCTGACGCCGAACTGGGCCCCGGCCGCAGTGTTGGAGGCCTTGACATAGGCCTGCTGGCTCCAGTCGGAGCCGCTGCGGCTGAACACATACGCCGCACCGCTACTGCTGGCGGAAGTATCGGCCTGGTCGCCATCGATGTCGGTGGCGTTGCTGGCCTCGCCAGGTGCACCCACTGCCAGGGTGCTGCCATCGGCGGAGAGGGCCACACTGTGGCCGAACAGGGCATTCTGGCCGATGCCGAGGCTAATGGTGTTGGAGGCCTTCACATAGGCCTGCTGGGTCCAGACGCCATCGCTCTGGCTGAACACATAGACCGCGCCGATACCAAACGCCACATCAGCCTGCTGGACGCCATCAATGCCGGTGGCGGTGCTGGCCTCGGAAGGCCCTCCCACCGCCAGCGTGGTTCCGTCGGCGGAGACTGCGACGCTGGAGCCGAACTGGATACCGGTGCCTACCGAAACATTCTTGTTGGAGGCCTTGAAGTACCCGGTGGCCTCGGCCAGGGTGCCGCTGACAAAGACCACCTCAGACTCCGTGCAGCCAGCGCTGTTGCAGGCCTCGAGGATATAGCTGGCGTTGATCCGCCCGGGCAGGAACACCTCCAGTTCCAGGGTGGTCACGCCTGCGGCAATCTCCGCCACCAGGTTGTAACCGGAGCCGTGATCGGGACTTTCCTGCAGGCGATACTCCGTCGCACCGCTCACCTCATCCCAGCTGAAGTCAAAGGTCTTGATGCTCTGCGGGGTCAGCGTCAGGGTCGGTGCGTCCGGCACCGTGACCACTGGACCGCCACCGCCTCCACTACTGCCACCACAGCCGGCGAGCAGACCCATAGCGAAAAGGGCCAGGACAGGCTGGCAGGCGGAGATAGCGCGCATGATCATTCCCCTTGGAATTGCTTTTATGTCAACTGTGTCTCCACCCTAACACCATCTGGATGCTGCTGGACAGCATGATAATGCGTAGCAGCAAGAGGAGCGCATGCATGCGCGAGGGAACGGCCCATCGAGCATGGGCCTGACCAGGAAGCCAATCCGCCAGCAATCCGGGGCCGATCTGGACGGGCGCCGAATGCGCCCGAGGAGGACTCTAGCGGCGCTTGCCCTTAAGTTTCTGCGCCGCGCGGTAGCGGGCAGCGGCCTCGACCAGCTGCTGCTGGGCGTGGGCAAGATCCTCGCGTGTACCGGCTGTGCGCAGTGCCTCCTCGGCCGCGGCCCGGGCCTCCTCGGCCGCCTGCTCGTTGAGCTGGTCGTCGCGCAGCGCGGTATCGGCGAGGATCGTCACGGCGAACGGCTGCACCTCGAGCAGGCCGCCGGTGATGTAGAGGAACAGCTCCTCCTCGCCTTCGCGCTTCACCCGCACCTCGCCCGGGCGCAGCTCCGTCAGCATCGGCGCATGGCGGACCACGATGCCGACATCGCCCAGCTTCGCCGGGGCGATGACCATCGAGGCCTCACCGGAGAAGATGTGGCCTTCGGCGCTGACGATATCTACGGTGATCGTGTCCATTAGGGGTGCCTGGGGTCAGGGGGCGGTTTGTTCAATGTTCGCGAATGAATTCGCTCCCACTGGAGAGCTTCCGCTCTTACTGGAGGGTGTTGGCCTTCTCGACGGCTTCCTCGATGGTGCCGACCATGTAGAAGGCCTGCTCCGGCAGGTGGTCGTAATCGCCGTTCACGATGCCCTGGAATCCGCTGATGGTGTCCTTCAGCGAGACATACTTGCCGGGCGCCCCGGTGAACTGCTCGGCGACGAAGAACGGCTGCGACAGGAATCGCTGGATCTTGCGCGCCCGCTGCACCGCGAGCTTGTCCTCCTCGGAGAGTTCGTCCATGCCGAGAATCGCGATGATGTCCTGCAGCTCCTTGTAGCGCTGCAGAACCGACTGCACCGCGCGGGCCGTGTCATAGTGCTCCTGCCCGATCACGTTAGGGTCGAGCAGGCGGCTGGTCGAGTCCAGCGGGTCCACCGCAGGGTAGATGCCGAGCTCGGCGACCTGGCGCGAGAGCACCAGTGTCGCCTCGAGGTGGGCGAAGGTCGTCGCCGGGGAGGGGTCGGTCAGGTCGTCCGCCGGCACGTACACGGCCTGGAACGAGGTGATCGAGCCGGTCTTCGTCGAGGTGATGCGCTCCTGGAGCACGCCCATCTCCTCGGCCAGCGTCGGCTGGTAACCCACCGCCGAGGGCATGCGCCCGAGCAGCGCGGACACCTCGGTGCCGGCCAGAGTGTAGCGGTAGATGTTGTCGATGAACATCAGCACGTCGCGGCCCTCGTCGCGGAAGAACTCGGCCATCGTGAGTCCGGTCAGCGCGACGCGCAGGCGGTTGCCCGGCGGCTCGTTCATCTGGCCGTAGACCAGCGCGACCTTGTCGATGACGCCGCCGTCGGTCATTTCGTGGAAGAAGTCGTTGCCCTCGCGGGTACGCTCACCGACACCGGCGAACACGGAGTAGCCGGAGTGCTCGACCGCGATGTTGCGGATCAGCTCCATCAGGGTCACGGTCTTGCCGACGCCGGCGCCGCCGAACAGGCCGACCTTCCCACCCTTGGCGATGGGCATGATCAGGTCGATGACCTTGATGCCGGTCTCGAGCAGCTCGGTCGCGCTAGCCTGGTCCTCGTAGGCCGGTGCGGAACGGTGGATGGGCCAGTGTGTCTCGGCGCCGATCGGCCCCGCCTCGTCCACCGGGGTGCCGAGGACGTCCATGATGCGGCCGAGCGTCTTCTCGCCGACCGGAACCGTGATCGGCTTGCCGGTGTTGGCGACCGGCAGTCCGCGGCGCAGGCCTTCGCTGGCGCCCATCGCGATCGTGCGCACCACGCCGTCGCCCAGCTGCTGCTGGACCTCCAGCGTGATGTCCTGCTCGTCGAGCCTGAGCGCGTCATACACGCTGGGGATCGCATCACGCGGGAATTCCACGTCCACGACGGCGCCGATGACCTGTACGATTTTTCCGGTGCTCATGAGGCTTTCCTCAGATTTTCAATCGCGGCTGCCCGCGTTCAGTCCTGCAAATTCGCTCGCGGGCAAGCCCGCGCCCACGGAAATCACACGGCGGCTGCGCCACCGACGATCTCGGCGATTTCCTGCGTGATCGCCGCCTGGCGTGCCTTGTTGTACTGGAGCTGCAGTGAGTCGATCAGGTTGCCCGCATTGTCGGTCGCCGCCTTCATGGCCACCATCTTCGCGGCCATCTCGCAGGCCACGTTCTCGACCACGGCGCGATAGACCTGGGTCTCCATGTAGCGCTTCAGCACGCCATCGAGCAGCTGGGCTGCGCCGGGCTCATAGATGTAGTCCCAGCGCCCCTGCAGCTGGTCCTGGTCAGGGGGATCGACCGGCAGCAGCATCTTGATGGCCGGCTTCTGGCTCATCGTGTTGAGGAACTCGTTGTGCACGAGGAACAGCCGGTCAATGTGACCCTCGCTGAACCCGTTCAGCATCACGCTGACGGCGCCGATCAGGTCGACGACACGCGGGTCCTCGCTCATGTGCGTGGTGGCAGCCACGACGTTGATATTGAGCCGGCGGAAGTACTGCACGCCCTTCGCGCCCAGCAGGCAGAGATCGATGGCCGCGCCCTGGTCCTGCCAGTGGCGCAGTTCCGGGATCAGCTGGCGGAACAGGTTCACGTTCAAGCCGCCGCAAAGACCGCGGTCGCTGGTGATGACGATGAAGCCGACACGGTTCACGGTGTCCCGCTTGACCAGGAAAGGGTGCTGGTAATCCGGCGTTGCGCGATAGAGACGGCCGATGACGGAGCGGATCTTGTCCGCATAGGGCCGGGCCGCTTCCATCCGCTGGTTGGTACGGCGAAGCTTGGAGGCTGCGACCTTCTCCATCGCCTTGGTGATCTTCTGCGTACTGCGTACGCTTCGGATTTTGTTGCGGATTTCCTTTGTGCCTGCCATTGCCCGGGCCTACCAGCTGCTGTTGCGCTGGAAGTCTTCGATGACCTTGCGCAGCTCGCCGGCAATTTCGTCGTTGAAGTCGCCCGAGGCGTTGATGCTTTCGATGACGGCGGCGAACTTGTCGCTGGCATAGCCGTGCAGGGCCGCCTCGAACCGGACCACCTCGTTGACCGGGACCTTGTCGAGGAAGCCTTCGTTGACGGCGTAAAGCGAAAGCGCCATCAGGCCGACGGACAGCGGGGAGTACTGCTTCTGCTTCATGAGCTCGGTAACCCGCTGGCCCCGCTCCAGCTGGCGGCGCGTCGCCTCGTCGAGGTCAGAGGCAAACTGGGCGAAGGCAGCCAGCTCGCGGTACTGGGCGAGCGCCAGGCGGACGCCGCCGCCCAGCTTCTTGATGATCTTGGTCTGCGCGGAACCACCGACTCGCGACACCGAGAGACCTGCATTGATGGCCGGGCGGATGCCGGCGTTGAACAGGTCGGTCTCGAGATAGATCTGGCCGTCGGTGATCGAGATCACGTTGGTCGGAACGAAGGCCGAAACGTCGCCGGCCTGGGTCTCGATGATCGGCAGTGCCGTCAGCGAGCCGGTCTTGCCCTTGACCTTGCCGTCGGTCATCTTCTCGACGTACTCGGCATTGACGCGCGCGGCGCGCTCCAGCAGGCGCGAGTGCAGGTAGAAAACGTCACCTGGGTAGGCTTCGCGGCCCGGCGGGCGGCGCAGCAGCAGCGAGACCTGGCGGTAGGCCCAGGCCTGCTTGGTCAGGTCATCGTAGATGATCAGCGCGTCTTCGCCCTTGTCACGGAAGTACTCGCCCATCGTGCAGCCGGAGTACGGCGCGATGTACTGCATTGCTGCCGACTCGGAGGCACCGGCGGAGACGACGATGGTGTGATCCATCGCGCCATGCTCCTCGAGCTTGCGCACGACGGCCGCGACGGTCGAGTTCTTCTGCCCGATCGCGACGTAGATGCACTTTATGCCGGTACCCTTCTGGTTGATGATCGCGTCGACCGCGACAGCCGTCTTTCCGGTCTGGCGGTCACCGATGATCAGCTCACGCTGGCCACGGCCGATCGGCACCATCGCGTCGATCGCCTTGAGGCCGGTCTGCACCGGCTGGTCGACCGACTTGCGGGTGATGACGCCCGGAGCGACCTTCTCGATCGGGGAGGTGCCGACTGAGTCGATCGGGCCCTTGCCGTCGATCGGGTTGCCAAGCGCGTCGACGACGCGGCCGAGCAGGCCCTCGCCAACCGGGACCTCGAGGATACGCCCGGTAGTCTTGACGCCGTCGCCTTCCGAGATGTGCTTGTAGTCACCGAGCACGACCGCGCCGACCGAGTCCTGCTCCAGGTTCAGGGCGAGACCGAAGGTGTTGCGCGGGAACTCGAGCATTTCACCGTACTGCGCATCGGCCAGGCCATGAATGCGGCAGATGCCGTCGCTCACGGCAATGACCGTGCCGACATCGCGGGCCTCGGTGGCGCTCTCGAAGTTCTGGATCCGCTGTTTGATCAGCTCGCTGATCTCGGAAGCCTTGATTGCCATGTGAGAAGTTCCTCGGTTTCCGGACTGGCTTTGGTCAGCCCGCAGTCATTGCGTTTGCAAGTTTTTCCAGGCGCGCGCGCACGGATCCGTCGATCACCTGGTCGCCGACCCTGATCCACGCCCCGCCGAGCAGCTTCTGGTCCACGGAGAGGCTGAGCCTGACCTGCTTGCCCAGCCGGCGCTCCAGCGCCTCGGTCAGCCTGCGGCGCTCTTGCTCGTCCAGCTCGGTCGCGCTGTGCACCTCGACCTCGACCGCGTTCTCCGCGCGGGCGCGCAGCACCGCGAACTGCGCGGCGATTTCCGGCAGGCACTGCAGGCGGCGATTCTCCGCCAGCAGCAGCAGCAGACCGCGACCCGGAGCGGACGAAGTACCGGTCAGTGGACGGGCCTCGGCGGAAGCCTCACTGCACACATCGGCCAGCGTGCCGGCCAACTGGGCCAGGTCGAGACCGGGAACCTGCAGCAGCCGCGCGAACTCCGGCGTGACCACTGCGGCGGCCGCCGTGTCCAATACGCTGGACCAGGCCGCCAGTTGTCCACTGTCGCGGGCCAGCTCGAAGGCGGCCTGAGCGTAGGGACGGGCGACAGGAGCGAGTTCGACCATGTGCAGGTGCCCCTCAGATCTCGGTCGCCAGCTGCTGCAGCAGGTCCTGGTGGGCCTTGGCGTCGATCTCGCGCGCCAGGATGCGCTCGGCGCCGGCGACGGCGATCAGCGCAACCTGGGAACGCAGCTCCTCGCGGGCCTTGCTCACTTCCTGTTCGATCTCGGCCTGTGCGGTGGCGAGCTGGCGATCGCGCTGCTTCTGGCCCTCGGACCGCGCCTCCTCGAGGATCGAGTTCGCACGCCGGTTGGCCTGCTCGACGATCTCCTGGGCCTGGCTGCGCGCATCGCGCAGCAGGTCCTCGACACGGGCACCGGCCTTCTCGAGCTCGGTCTTGCCACGCTCTGCCGCCGCGAGACCGTCAGCGATCTTCTCGCGGCGATCGACGATCGCCTGCATGATCGGCGGCCACACGTACTTCATCGTCACGTAGACGAAGATGAAGAACGTGATGCCCTGGGCGATCAGTGTGCCTAGACTGACTTCCACTGTAGGACTCCCGTCGGCTCTCCAGGTGGGGCAAAAATACTTTTGGGGGTCAGCCCGTTATCGCAGCCAGCAGCGGGTTGCCAAAGAGCAGCAGCGCGGCGAACGCTACACCGATGATCGACAGCGCGTCGAGCAATCCGGCGACGATGAACATGCGCACCTGCAGCATGTTGGCAAGTTCAGGCTGGCGGGCGGTACTTTCGAGGAACTTGCTGCCCAGCATGCCGAAGCCGATGGCGGTGCCCAGCGCGGCAAACGCGAGAATCAAGCCGACAGCGAGCGCCGTCTGGGCCTGTACTTGGGCGATGAGAGCTTCCATTTTGCCTCCTAGAGATGGTCTTGCAGTTGCGGTTACTGGAGAAAAAACAAGCGGCCTAGTGTTCTTCGTACGCCAGGCTCAGGTAAACGATGGTCAGGGTCATGAAAATGAAGGCCTGCAGCGGGACGACCAGGATGTGGTAGACCGCCCAGGCACCGCCCGGTACGAACTGGATCCAGGCCGGCAGCAGGGCGATCAGCACGAAGATCAGCTCCGCGGCGTACAGGTTGCCGAACAGACGCAGGGCGAGAGACAGCGGCTTGGCCAGCAGCTCGACGATGTTCAGCACCAGGTTCGGAATCCAGAGCAGTGGGTTGGAGCCGAACGGGTGCGTCACCAGCTCCTTCAGGTAGCCGAGACCCTTGCCCTTGAAACCGTAGAAGATGATCAGCAGCAGGACGGAGATCGAAAGGCCGAACGGCGCGTTGATGTCGGCCGAGGGGACGATGCGCGTGTACTCCAGCCCGAAGACCTTCCAGGTGAAGTAGGGCACCCAGTCTACCGGCACCAGGTCCATCAGGTTCCAGAGCAGCACCCATACAAATATCGTGAGTGCCAGCGGTGCGACGAAGGCCCGCGGGCCATGGAAACCACCCTTGACCTGGTCGTCTATGAATTCGACGACCAGCTCGACGAACGACTGGAGCTTTCCTGGCACCCCGGCCGTGGCCTTGCGGGCAACAGCCCAGAACACGCCAATGAAAAGGAAGCCTGTCAGCAGCGACACGACAATGGTGTCGGGATGGAAGGTCCAGACGCCTTCACCGACCGACAGGTTGGTCAGGTGGTGAACGACGTATTCTGTCGGTGTAGGCAGTTCACTCGCCATGTTTGCTGTGCCAGGCCCCGTGGCCGCAGGTTGTTTCAGTCTATAGCCCAGAGCAATGCGGCCCGGTAGACGACCAGGGTAGCCAGGTAGGTCGTCAACAGGGGCACGAACAAATGCCCGAAGTATTTTGCGGCCACGACGAACATCGTCAGGGCCAGAACCAGCTTGATAGCCTCTGCCCGGTAGAACGCAGCGAGCACCAGCTCAGGCGGCGTTCCCGGCCCGCGGACAAATACCCGCAGGGCAAACTGCAGGCTCAGGAGCGCACTGGCCACGCCGCCAACAAGCGCCGCCAGCGCAGGACCGGTGCCTGCCATCAACCACAATGCCGCCCCGACCAGTGCAACCAGCAGCTGCCAGAAGACGATCCGAACGGGGACAGAGTACCGCTGCATGACTCCCTGCCTGGGCCGCGGGTCTGTCGAAGGCCGCGAAGTATATAGACTCTCGCGCGGGGGCTCAAATGAATCCAGGGCCGGCTGGAGCTGGGCTGCGGGGGATCAGGCTGCGCCTACAGAATGTGCTTCAGGATACCGTCGAGCTCGTCCAGGCTGTGGTAGCTGATGACCAGGCTGCCCCGGCCGCCTGACTTGTGGCGGATCGCCACGCGAGCCCCGAGCTTCTCGGCCAGGTCGGACTCCAGGCGCCGGATGTCGCCGTCGCCGGCCGGAGCCTCGGGTTGCGGGCCCGCCGGCGTAAGCAGCTTCTTCACAAGGCGCTCGGTCTCGCGCACGGACAAGCCCTTGCTGGCCACCAGCCGGCCAACCTCCGCCTGGCGCCGCGCATCGGTCAGGCCGAGCAGCGCGCGGGCGTGACCCATGTCCAGCGCCCCGCTGCGAAGCAGGTCCTGTACGGGTTCAGTGAGCTCGAGCAGTCGCAGCAGGTTGCTGACCGCGGCCCGGGAGCGCCCGACCGCCTCGGCCGCCTGCTCGTGGGTCAGCGCGAACTCCTCGACCAGCCGCTGCAGCGCCTGCGCCTCCTCAAGCGGGTTCAGGTCCTCGCGCTGGATGTTCTCGATCAGCGCAACGGCGATCGCCGCCGAGTCCGGCAGGTCGCGCACCACTGCGGGAATGCTCTGCAGCCCAGCAAGCTGGGCTGCGCGCCAGCGGCGCTCGCCGGCAACAATCTCGTAACGCTGCGGACCCTTGCCCTCACGGGCCAGCGGCCGGACTACGACCGGCTGTACCAGCCCCTGGGCGCGTATGGACGCCGCGAGCTCCTCGAGTGCGCCCGGGTCGAAGTCCTGGCGCGGCTGGTAGGCGCCGCGCTGCAGGAGATCGACGGGCAGCTCGCGCGCACCGCTCGCAGGGGCAGCAGCCGCGCCGGGATCAGGCTGCAGGCCTGCCTCGGGCGCAGCGTTGCCGGCGCTGCCGCCCAGCAGGGCCTCGAGCCCGCGGCCGAGGCCGGTGCGCTTGGCGGTGCCGGATTTCTTGGCAGCCATATGAGGTCCCCCTTGTGAGGTCAGGGATTCTAACCCGGGGAGGCCACAGCCCGGGCGAGCAGCTCGGCCGCCAGCTCCTGGTAGGCCTGGGCCCCGCGCGAGGCGCGGTCATGCTGAAGCACCGACACGCCGAAGCTGGGCGCCTCGGCCAGGCGCACGTTGCGCGGGATCACCGTATCGTAGACCTGTCCCGGGAAATGCGTGGTCAGCTGCGTCGAGACCTCGGTCGCCAGCCGGTTGCGCGGATCGTGCATGGTGCGCAGCAGTCCCTCGATGTTGAGCTGGGGATTCACCGTGTTGCGCACCTGGCGCACCGTTTCCAGCAGCGCGGACAGGCCTTCGAGTGCGTAGTACTCGCACTGGATCGGAATCAGCACGCCATCGGCCGCGGTGAGCGCATTGAGCGTCAGCATGTTGATCGTGGGCGGACAGTCGATCAGCAGGTAATCCCAGGCATCGCGCACCGGTTCCAGCGCACGGCGCAGCCGGAACTCGCGCCCGATCTCCTGCAGCAGGCGGATTTCGGCCGCCGTAAGGTCGGCGTTGGCGGGCAGCAGCGCGAAGCCGGGCTCGCCCACGATCACCAGCGCGTCCTCGATCGCCGCCTCGCCCAGCAGCACCTCGCAGGTGCTGTTGACCAGGGACTGCTTGTCGACACCGCAGCCGGTGGTGGCATTGCCCTGTGGGTCAAGGTCGATCAGCAGCACCCGCTGCCCTGCCTCGGCCAGCGCCGCGGCCAGGTTGACCGAGGTCGTGGTCTTGCCGACGCCACCTTTCTGGTTGGCGACCGCAATCACGCGCCCGCTGCTCACGAGCGGCGCCTCAGCACCACCAGGTGACGGGCTGCGTCGAGCAGCGGCACGCTGACGGGCAGGATATCGGCGGCTACCCAGTCGCCCGGCAGCAGCGCAAGCTCGGTCTCGGGCAGCTGACCCTTCATCGCAACCAGCTGGCCATCGGGGCCCGCAAGGCGCCCGCAGCTGCGGGCGAAATCGGCGAGACTGGAAAATGCCCGGCAGATCACCGTATCAAAACTCTGTTCAGGTTCGTATTGCTGCACTCGGGCCTGCACCACGGTCACGTTGGCCAGGGCCAGCTCTGCCACCACATGGCGCACGAAGCGGACCTTCTTGCCGACCGAATCCAGCAGCGTGAACTGCCGGTCCGGCTCGCACAGTGCCAGCGGCAGCCCCGGCAGGCCGGCGCCGGTGCCGACATCGAGCACCTGGACTCCGGACAGCGCGACGCGGGCCGAAAGCCCGTCAAGCACATGCTTCACCAGCATCTCGCGCTGGTCGCGGATGCTGGTCAGATTGTAGGCCTTGCTCCACTTGGCCAGCAGGCTGACGAAGCGCAGCAGTGCGCCGACACGGGCGGCATCGGCCTCGATGCCAAGCTGTGGCAGTGCGTCGCAGAGCAGCGCTGCCAGGTCGCGCTCCGCCGGCACGCTGGCCGGCCGGCGCCGGGCGCTCAACTCAGGCGCACCACGGTCCGACCCGTCACGCTGCCGTCCATGTAGCCTTCGAAGCTCCCGGGCAGCGACTCGAGGCTGACTTCCCGCTGAACGATCAGCTCCAGGTGGGCCGGGGCCAGGTCACCGGCGAGCCTGGCCCAGACCTCCTCGCGCACTGAACGCGGCAGTTCGACCGCGTTGATGCCGAGCAGGCTGACGCCGCGCAGGATGAACGGCATCACCGTCGTTTCCAGGCTGGTGCCGGCAGCCAGGCCGATGCTCGCGATATTGCCGTGGAAGGCCGTGGTCCGCGTCAGCCAGGCCAGCACCTCGCCGCCCAGGTTGTCGACCGCGCCACCCCACTGGATCTTCTCCAGCGGACGCCGACCCATCTCAATCGTGTTCCGGTCCAGCAGGCGACGCGCGCCAAGCTGGCCGAGGTAGTCTGCGGCCTGCTCGGGCTTGCCCGTCAGCGCCACGACCTCGTAGCCACGATCGGCCAGCAGGCTCACCGCCATGCTCCCGACACCGCCGGTCGCGCCGGTGACCAGCATCGGGCCAAGCCCGGGATGCTGGTCGTTCCGCTCGAGCCTGTGGACCGCAAGCGCCGCGGTGAACCCGGCCGTGCCGATCGCCATGGCCGTCCGGGTGTTGATGCCCCCGGGCAGCGGGATCACCCACTCGCCGGGGACACGGGCGATCTCGCTGAAGCCGCCGTCATGAGTCTCGCTCAGTCCGCAGCCGAGCACGGCGACGCGATCGCCGGCGCGGAAACGCGGGTCCGCGGAACTCAGCACCTCGCCGGCGATATCGACTCCACCAACGAGGGGAAAGCGGCGCAGGATCCTGCCGCGGCCCGTCGCTGCGAGCGCGTCCTTGTAGTTGATGCTGGACCACTCGCCGCGGATCACGACATCGCCCGGCGACAGGTCGTCGAGCGTCAGGGTCTCCAGGCGAGGCTCAATGTGTCCGTCGACCTGGTGAATGCGAAAGGCGCGGAAGCGGTCCATCGTGTACTCCGGCTGATGGACCGGGCGGGGCCCGGCCTCAGCGCCGTGGCGTGAACAGACCGGGATGAGACGCGTAGAAGATCGCGAGGTCCTGGATGTCGCGGTCGGACAGCCCGACCGCCTGCGCGGCCATCACCGGATCCGTCCGCCGGCCGTCGCGATAGGCCTTGAGCGTCTCGACGAGGTAGTCGCGGTGCTGGCCGGCGAGCGTCGGCCACATGGGCGAGGGCGATACGCCATCCTGCCCGTGGCAGGCAGCGCAAACCTGGGCCTTCTCGGCGCCGCGGGCCGCGGCACGGCCCGGCCGACCCGTGCGCAGTTCGCCGAGGCTCGCGAAATAGGCGGCGAGGTCACGCATGTCTTGGTCCGTCATCGTGGCGGCCTGGGCCTCCATCGTTGGATGCTGACGCGTGCCGTTGCGGTAACCCTGGAGCGAGAGCACGATGTACTCGGCATGCTGGCCGCCGAGGCGCGGCACCCGGAACGAGGGGAAGGCATTGCGTTGACCCTCGATGCCATGGCAGCCCATGCAGGTGTAGCCGATTTCGAGGCCGCGCTGGACGTCGCCGGCGACCGCCGGTCCGGAAATCGCGAGGATCAGGGCTGCAAATAGCGTGCGCATGCTCATCTTCTGGGGTTCCGCTGTACGTTGCCGAGGCTCGATGGGCCGGCTATGTTAGTGGGAGGCCGCCCCGAATGCCAGCCTGCGCCAGTCGCGTCGCCAGCCAAGGAAACCGCCATGCGCCAGCTCCTGATGCCCCTCATCGCCGCCCTTTCCCTGGCCCCATCCGCCTTTGCCGCGGAGGCCCCCGGCGGGCTCAGGATTACCGGCAGCGCCGAGCTCGCCGTGATGCCGGATCGAGCCCACCTGTTGATGGCGGTGCAGCAACGCGGCCCCGAGATGGCCGCAGCCCGGGCCCGCGTGGTCGAGGTGAGCCGGCAGTTCCTTGCGCTGGCGGACCGGCTCGGGATCGCGGAGGAGAAAGTCAGCACCTCCGGTCTCAACATCCGGCCCGAGTGGCGCTGGGACCAGCAGCGCCAGGAGCAGGTGTTCAGCGGTTACTTCGTCCAGCGCGAGCTGCGCGTGGAGCTCGCCGACCTCGACCAGCTGGGTGAGCTGATCGAGGCGGCGCTCGAGCTCGGCGTGAACGAGGTCTACCCCGCCCAGCTCGACACCAGCCGGCGCCGCGAACTCGAGCGCGAGGCGCTGGCGCTGGCCGCCGCCGATGCCCGCGAGAGCGCCCTGCACCTCGCCCGCGGCCTCGGCCTCAGGCCCGGGCGCGTACTCTCGGTCGAGGCGCTCGGGCCAGTCGGGCCCGGCCCGATGCCGCGGGCACGCGCGATGCTGGCCGAGGACGCGGCCGAAACCTACCGGACTGGCGAGATCGTGATCGGGGCGCGCGTCAGCGTGGAGTTTGCTCTGGAGACGTTGGAGTAACGTCCCCACTCGCCAAGATGCCGGCATCCGGCCGGGCAGCCACTGCAACCTTGGCCATTTCAGGCACTGCGGAAAATACCCACACAGGTGAGGGAAGCCCCTCAGGGACCACCCTCCGGATCCCGACTAGACTCACTCTGCGACAGACCCTGAACCGTCGCAGTGGGGAGAGCCGGGCTCGACCTTTCTGGGCGGCCACCCCTGAAACGATGAATAAAGGCGCAGGCCATGGCCACATCCACCCCTCTGAAGCGCGTCGGCCCGAAGCCGACGGCAGTCGACGCTGAACCACAACAAGCGGCGGCCGGCCGTTCCGCCGTGGCCAGTGGTGCCGGGGCTAATGCTCTCTCCCAGGAAGAGAAAAGAATCGGCAAAACGCTGAAAAAGGCGCTGACGGCAGATGAGCTGGCCACCATCAACTCGAAGCAGGGACTGATAAAACTGCTCGATACCAAGAACGTCAGCGTAAGGAAAGCACTGGTCAAGCTTCGCTACGAGCAGGAGCTGGAGACGCTGCAGATCGAGCTAGTGAAACTGCAGCGCTCTGTCCAGCTGGAGGGGCGCCGCGTCGCGATCATTTTCGAGGGGCGCGATGCGGCTGGCAAGGGCGGCTCGATTCGCCGATTCATCGAGCACCTGAACCCCCGCAGCGCGCGGGTGGTAGCACTTCCCAAGCCGTCCGACCTGCAGCAGGGACAGTGGTACTTCCAGCGTTATGTGGAGCAGCTGCCCAATCCCGGCGAGATCGTCTTCTTCGACCGCAGCTGGTACAACCGGGCGGTGGTGGAACCGGTCATGGGTTTCTGCTCGGAGTCGCAGTATCGGGTGTTCATGCAGCAGGTGCCCGAATTCGAGCACATGCTCTATGAAGACAAGCTCGAGATGGTCAAGTTCTGGTTCTCAATATCGAAAGAGGTGCAGCAGTACCGCTTCAAGTCACGAGAAGTCGACCCGCTCAAGCAGTGGAAGATCTCGCCGGTAGACAAGAGAGCACAGGACAACTGGGACCTGTACACCAAGTACAAGAACGAGATGTTCAGCCGCAGCCATACCTCCTATGCGCCGTGGATCATCGTGAAGGCAAACGACAAGAAAAAGGCCCGCCTCGAGAGCATGAGGTACGTACTCTCCACGCTGGACTACCCCGGCAAGGAAAAGACAAGCACCTCCCTGTCACCTGACCCCCACGTTGTCATGCGCTATCATCGCTCGCAGATCAGCATCGACTGACGAGGCATGGGCCGAGGTACAGCACGATGAACCTTATCCGCCGGGGTGCGCTTGTCTGTAGTCTTCTGCTGGTTGCCGGAACAGCACCGGCAGAGTCCGGGGGCAGCTTCGACGATGACAGCTTCGCGCTATTCGCCAGCATGCGCACGGGCACTGGCGATCCCGTGTTCTGGTACACCATCGGCACCGTGTTCAGCTATCCGGACGGCCAGGCCCTGTTCCGGATGGACGGCATCGACACGGCCCGGCGCCTGCCGGACGGCAAGGACGGCACCGTTCACCAGGCTTCCCGCAAGGTATTCTTCTACCGTGACATCGAGACTGGCGAGGTGCTGAAAAGCCACCAGGGGCGCCCGGTCGAACCCATCGCCTACCCGTACCAGTACATCACCTATGCGCTGGAGGAGGGGAACATCGTCACCTATGTGGAGCAGGGCGCCGGCAGCCGGCTGCAGCGTATAGGGCCGGTGGAGAACATCACGCTCAGGCGCATCGGCGAGACGGCCGTGTTCTCGGCACCCCTGTTCCTGGATTTCCCGATGGCCGACGGCCGGCGCTTCGAGGCCTTCGAGAACTACGATTTCTTCATCCACCCGGAAGACGCCGGGCTCACCTGGCCCAACCAGCTGAGCTGGGTCCGCTACGGTGACCTGCCGCCGTTCGCTGGCCCCGGGCAGGGGATCATCCACCTTGTCTCATGGCGCGTCGACGATTACGCAGCGCTGCCACAAAGCATGCGCGAAGTGCTGGAGAGTGAGGCACAGCTCTGGATGGCGCCACCGGAGGACCTCGAAGAGATCCGCAGGCTGCAGCGGGACGAGTGAGCGCGGGCCGCCAGGCGCCCGATGAATCAGCCCGGCCTGTACATCGCGCAGAGCTTGTTGCCGTCCGGGTCGCGCACGTAGGCGAGGTGCATGGGGCCTAACGGCCCGTCGCGCAGGCCCGGCGGGTCTTCTATCGAGGTGCCGCCGTGTGCAACCGCCGTATCGTGAAACTGCTGGACCTGCTCCGGTGAGCTGCAGGAAAAGCCGATCGTCCCGCCATTGGCAGAGGTGGCCGGCTCACCGTCGATAGGCTCGCTGACGCAGAACATTCCGCCGTTGTGGACATAGAAGAACCGGGATGGCAGACCCGGAACCCGGCTCAGGCGCGCTTCGCTGGCGCCCAGCACACCTAGTACGGCATCGTAGAAGCGCTTCGAACGCTCGATGTCGTTGGAGCCCACCATCACATGGCTTAACATGCGCCGCTCTCCATGGTTGAGGATATCTGCCCAGTTCGGCGCCCGATTCTACACAAGTGGTGGAGCGTGAATCGGGCGCCTGCGAACCGCAGTAGGATGTCCCAGGGGCGTGCTGCCCGGGGAGGCAACGGATGAAGACAGTGATCGAAACCACCGCCGGCGGATCACGTCACTGGGTCGGCGACGGGTTCCCCGTCACCTCGCTTTTTTCCTACCAGCACCACGCCGAGTCGATGAGCCCGTTCCTGCTGCTCGACTATGCGGGCCCGGCAGACTTCCAGCCTGCCGGATCCCCGCGCGGGGTCGGGCCTCACCCCCATCGCGGCTTCGAGACCGTGACTATGGTCTACCAGGGCGAGGTCGCGCACCGCGACACGGCCGGCAACGGCGGCGAAATCGGGCCCGGGGACGTGCAGTGGATGACCGCCGGCGCGGGTATCTTGCACGAGGAGTATCACTCCGGGCGCTTCACGCAAAGCGGCGGCGTGCTCGAGATGGTGCAGCTGTGGGTCAACCTGCCGGCGCGATACAAGCAGGCTGCGCCCGCCTACCAGGCCCTTCTGGCCAGGGAGATTCCGACGGCTGAGCTGCCGGATGGCGCGGGAAGCCTGCGCGTCATCGCCGGCGAGCACGACGGCCACATCGGCCCGGCGCGCACGTTCACGCCGATGCATGTCTGGGACATCCGCCTGAAGGCCGGGCGCCGGGCCACGCTGAACCTGCCCGAAGGCTGGGGCGCCGGGGTGGTGACGCTGCGCGGCCCCGTGCTGATCAACGACTCTACGCTGACCCGTGATGCCGGGCTCGCGGTGCTCGACCGGTCTGGCAACCGGGTCACGCTGGAGGCGAACGCGGATGCGATGCTGCTGCTGCTCAGCGGTGAGCCCATCGACGAACCCGTGGTGGGTCACGGCCCCTTCGTGATGAACACCACCGCGGAGATTCACCAGGCCATCAGCGACTATCGCAGCGGCCGCTTCGGCCAGATTGAAGGATGAGACACCGGCGAATGGAGAGAGCCCTCATGCGACTATCCAATGCCCGCAGCCGCATTGCGCTGCTGGCCTGCGCCGCGCTCACGCTCATGGCCTGCGGCGGCAGCAGCAACGGCGGCTTCAACCCGGCGACCGGAGGGCTGACCATCGCGGTCACCGACGCCGCGATCGACGACGTGGAGCAGGTCGTCGTCGTGTTCACCGGCGTCTCGATCAATCACCAGGACGGCTCGCCGATCCGCTTCGATTTCGACGAGCCGCGGGCGATCGACCTGCTCGAGCTCACTGGCGAAAGCGTCGAGATTCTGGTCGACAATGCGGAGGTCCCCGCCGGCCGCTACAGCTGGGTCCGCCTGCACATCAGCGCGGCAGCCGACGGCACGCGTGACTCCTACGTGATCGACAGCGAGGGCGAGTTCGAGCTGTTCATCCCGAGCGGCCGGCAGTCCGGCCTGCAGCTCAACGGGCCGGTCACAGTGCCGGCCGGCGGACAGGCCGCCGTGGTCGCCGACTGGGACCTGCGCCAGGGCCTGATCCGGCCGCAGGGGCTCGGCGGCACCTACCTGCTGAAACCGTTGATCCGGCTGGTCGATCTGAGCGAGACCGGCAGCATCGCCGGCACCATAGACCCCGCCCTGCTGACCGCGGCGAGCTGCACCGGCGACCTGAACACCGGCAGGGGCAACGCGGTGTATGTCTATGAGGGAGCCAACGTGATACCCGCCGACATCAGCGAGCTGGCGCCAAACCCGATCACGACGGCGACGATTGAGGTGGACACTGCATCCGGCCTGCCGGAGTACCGGCTCGCGTTTCTTCCGGCCGGTGAGTACACGGTGGCGTTCACCTGCCAGGCCAGCGAGGACCGGATTCCGCCCGATGTCCCGGACGGCGACAGCTATGTGGACCTTATCGACTTCACGCCTGGGCAGAACGCAGCCGTGGCGAGCGGAGTGACGACCGTCGTTAATTTCGAGTAGGCCAGCGTCAGCAGCGGCGCTCTCAGGATAGCCGCGCCCTGAAGTCCTCGTAGGCAAACTCACGGACCACGCGCAGCGCATTCGTCTCGCTGTTCCAGACCGCGAGCGCAGGCAGCCTCACGCCGTTGAACGTGGTGGTCTTGACCATGGAGTAGTGGGCCTGGTCGAGGAAGGCCATGCGCTGGCCGATCGGCGGGCGCGCGGGAAACGCGTAGCGGCCGATCACGTCCCCCGCAAGGCAGCTCGGCCCGCCGAGGCGCACCTGTATGTTTCCAGCCTCGCCGAGCAGGGCCGGGCGATAGGGCGCCTCGATCACGTCCGGCATGTGGCAGGTGGCGGAGACATCGATGATCGCGTTCGGCCCGTCGTTGTCCACCAGGTCCAGCACTTCGCCCACGAGGATGCCTGCATCGAGGGCGACGGCCTCGCCCGGCTCGAGGTAGCAGTGCAGGCCGGTCTCCCGCCTCACGCGCGCGAGAAAGTCGACCAGCCCCTCGCGGTCATAGTCCGCCCGCGTGATGTGATGGCCGCCGCCGAAGTTGATCCACTTCAGCCGGGGCGCAAGCGCACGGATGCGCGGTGCGATGTGATCCCAGGTGGCCAGCAGCGGATCCAGGTTCTGCTCGCAGAGCACGTGCATGTGCAGCCCGTCGACGCCCTCGAGGCTCTCCGCGGTGATCTGCTCCAGCGGCGTGCCGAGGCGTGAGCCCGGGGCGGCGGGATCGTACTTCGCATCTTCGCCCAGGGGCAGGCCGGGGTTGAAGCGCAGCCCCACGTGCACGGGCCTGCCGCTCTCGCGGATCACCGGCAGGAAGCGGTCCCTGGCGGCGGGCGTGTTGAAGACGACGTGGTCGGAAAGCCGGACGATCTCTTCAATCTCATCCAACTTGTACCCGGCCGAGAAGGTGGAGACGATGCCGCCATAGTGCTCCCGCCCGAGCCGCGCCTCCCACAGCCCCGAGGCGCAGACACCCGGGAGGTAGCGGCTGACCAGCGGCGCCAGCGCCCACATCGAGAACGCCTTCAGCGCACACAGCACGGTGGCGCCGGAGCGGGCCTGAATGCTGGCAAGGACGCGCAGGTTCGCCTCCAGCCGGGCTTCGTCCACGACGAAACAGGGCGAGGGCACGCGGGTGAGGTCGAAGCGCCGCCATGCGCCCGGCTCTCCCGCGTGCGTCTGCATCGGCATCAGAAGCTGGCTGGCGCAGGCAGCTCGACGATCTGCCAGGGCAGGCCGTGGTGGTTCAGCATCTCCATGAAGGGATCCGGATCAAGCTGCTCGGTGTTGAACACGCCCGCAGCTGACCAGGTGCCGTCCAGCATCAGCGCTGCGCCGATGAAGGCAGGCACGCCGGTGGTGTAGCTCACCGCCTGCGAGCCCACCTCCTGGAAGCAGGCCTCGTGGTCGCAGACGTTGTAGATATAGAACGTCTTCTCCCCCGAGCCATCCCGCGCCGGGCCGGTGATGATGTCGCCGATGTTGGTCTTGCCCCGGGTACGCGCCCCCAGGTCTCCCGGATTGGGCAGCACCGCCTTCAGGAACTGCAGCGGGACGATCTGCTGGCCCTGGTACTCGATCGGCTCGATCGAGGTCATGCCCACATTCTGCAGCACGGTCACGTGGTTGATGTAGGCATCGCCGAAGGTCATCCAGAAGCGCGCCCGCTCGATCTCCGGAAAATGCGTGACGAGCGACTCCAGCTCCTCGTGGTACATCAGGTACATGTTCCTGGGGCCCACCTGGTCGAAGTCGAACTCCACCTTGGTGGACATCGCCGGGCTGGTGACCCAGCCGCCTTTCTCCCAGTGCCTGACCTCGGCGGTGACCTCCCGGATATTGATCTCCGGGTTGAAGTTGGTCGCGAAGGGATGGCCGTGATCGCCCCCGTTGCAGTCCAGGATATCGATGAGCCGGATGCCGGACAGGTGGTGCTTTCGGACATGGGCAGCGAAGATCGAGGTCACGCCCGGGTCGAAGCCCACCCCCAGGGCAGCCATCAGCCCCGCCTCCCTGAAGCGGTCATGCAGCTTCCACTGGTGGGAGTACTCGAACTTCGCCTCGTCCGGCGGCTCATAGTTCGCGGTGTCGAGGTAATGAACGCCCGTGCGCAGGCAGGCCTCCATCAGCGACAGGTCCTGGTACGGCAGCGCCAGGTTCACCAGCAGCGCCGGCCTGAGCTTCTCGATCAGCGCGACCGTCTGCTCCACGTCATCGGCATCGACCTGGAAGGTCTCCACAATCTGGCCCGTGCGCTCCCTCACGGAAGACGCGATCGCCTCGCATTTGGACAAGGTGCGACTGGCCACGGCAATACGTCCCGGGAACAGGTCCCGGTTCATCGCCATCTTGTGCAGCGTGACCGAGGCCACACCGCCCGCGCCGATCACCAATACATCCTTGTCAGACATTATTCGGGCTCCTTGACACTCAAACTGGCGGGTGCGGCGAGCGCCGACCTGCAGCTGTCCTGCTCTCGGGCTTCAGGCATGGGCTGTGGCTCCCGGGCCGGCCACCAGACGCGCGGGAGAAACATTGCAGCAGCAGCGAAGCCACGAGTGAGCGCGAATGATAAGGGCGATGGAAGGCCGATCCAACATCGGCCACAGGCCGGACCCGCGCGAGGCCGCTAGTGATCGCAGAGCTCGGCCTGGCGCCCGGTATCCCTGCGGATCCGCTCGAGGGTATCCGGAGCGATGCCGGGCAGTTCAGATTCCAGCATGTAGCTGAGTATTTCCGCATAGCGGCAGGCCATGACGTCGTCCCCGGCCAGCAGGAGCAGGGCATGAGCTGCCTTTACCTGCGCGGAGAGTGGACCGCGGGCAGCGAGGCAGCCCCCGAGGATGGCTTCTGCCTCTTCAGGATTCGCAGCCTGCTCTGCCTTTTCCAGCACGCTGTCACAGGGACCAGACCAGGCCAGGGACGGGAGGAGGCAGAGCGTGGCCGCGCAGAGGCGCAGGCGGTTTTCGCGATTCAACATATCAGACAGTCTCCTGTAGACCGACAGGCGCACTCTGTACCAATGGCCCATCGGAGTGTAGCCTGCCCCACGCTGGCACCCGCCGCAGGGTTGACCGTCATGGAAGTGCTGCTGCCACTCGCAAGCTTCGCCTTTGTCTCGTCGATCACTCCCGGGCCGAACAACCTTATGCTGTCGGCCTCCGGGATCGCGTTCGGCGTACGCCGCACGGTGCCGCACATGCTCGGTGTTACGGCCGGGTTCGCGGTGCTGATCGTTCTGTGCAGCCTGGGTGTCGGCTCGCTGATCGCCGCGCAGCCTGCGGCAGGCACCGCCCTGCGCATTTTCGGCAGCCTGTACCTGCTGTACCTCGCCTGGACCATGCGCGGCGGCCTCGTGCCCGGCTCGGCGAATGCGCCGGCAAAGCCCCTGAACTTCGTCCAGGCGGCGGTGTTCCAGTTCGTGAATCCGAAGGCCTGGGTCATGGCCGTGACGGCGGTCTCGCTGTTCCTGCCGATGATGCAGCCACAGTGGTTTGCTGTCCTGGCCGTCTGCCTGATCTTCGTGGTGGTCGGGCTGCCCTGCATCTGGGCCTGGGCGCTGCTGGGCGCGACGCTGAGGCGGCGCCTGGAAAACGAGGCCTGGCAGCAGGGCACGGCGATCGGGCTGGGCGTGCTGCTGCTGTATACGATCGGGACGCTGTGGGTGTAGCAATCCCTGCGTGCCTCCAGGACGGAATGAAGAGCCTGCGTCCGGGCTTCCCACGTCAGCACACAACAGCCAGGGTCTTTGCCCGGTAGCCCACGGGTTACCATTCCTGAACTACGGCCATACCTTTTTCGTCGATCGCCTGGCTGTCGTGCCAGATAGAGCGCCGGGTGTTGACGGGTCGCGTCAGTCGACCGGCAGATCCGCCATCATCGCGCAGCCCTGGGCAGAGCCCAGCGCGCAGGCTTTCTTCAGCGCGGCGCGGGCGGTCGGGATACTGCGCTCCACGCCGGCGCCGTTCACGTAGAAGAAGGCCAGCATGTTGCAGCCATCCGCGTGGTCAGCCGCGCAGGCCTTGTCCGCATAGCTGGCCGCACGTGGGAAATTCTGGTCGATGCCGCCATGGCGGCGCACGATCAGGTTCGAGGCCTGCGCACAGCTCTCCCCATAACCGCGCTCGCACGCGGCGTCGAACAGCTCCAGAGCGCCCAGCGTGCGCACCGGCGGCGACAGGCATGAGTCCGGCAGCTGCAGCGTGCTGATCGCAAGCTCATGGCAGGCTTGCGGGGACACCGCGGGCGAGAGCTGGCACATCCGCACGTCCTCGCTGATCGCGCTGAGGGAACAGGCGGGATCGGCGTGGCTGGTCTGGCCGGGACCGGTGAAGAGCCAGAGCGTCGCCGCAAGGCATAGCAAGGCGAGCAGCCGGCCTGGCCGCAGATGTGTGATCATTTCAGCAGTGCTGTCGGGGTTCAGCTTACTCACGATTCGGGCACCTCTTTGTATATGGACCCCGCCGGGTACCTGAGCAAGAATGGGCTCAGACCCTGGGGCTGAGCCCATTTCTGGTTAGTCGCGGAAATTTTCGTATTGGAGGGGGAGCTCGAAGTTGGCGGCTTTGAGGGCGGCGATGGCAGTCTGGAGGTCGTCGCGTTTCTTGCCGGTGATGCGCAGCTTTTCGCCCTGGACGGCGGCCTGGACCTTGAGCTTGCTGTCCTTGATGATGCGGATCAGCTTGCGCGCGTGGTCAGCACCAATTCCGGTGCGTACCGTCACCATCTGGTGTGTGCGCTGGCCGGAGACCACGGGCTTGGCGGCGTCGAGGCAGGCGATGTCTATGCCGCGCTTGGCCAGCCGCGGCAGGAGGATGTCCATCATCTGCTGCAGCTGGAACTCGGACTGAGCCTCCAGCCTGATCACCTGTTCTTCCAGCGTGAAGCTGGCGTCACTGCCCTTGAAGTCAAAGCGGGTGCCCACCTCACGGCTGGCCTGGTCCACGCCGTTGCGCAGCTCGTGCAGGTCGACTTCGGATACCACGTCGAATGAAGGCATGCTCTACTCCGCTCAGCCGGGCGGCGGTTCCGCCAGCAGCTCGTCGATGAAGGCCGTGAACTCGCTCTGCCACTGCTCGTAGTGCTCGCCCGTCGCGGGACCGCGGAAGCCGGTGTGCACACGGCGCACGCGGTGCTGGCGGTCCAGCACCACGGTGGTCGGGAAGGCCACCACGCCCTCCAGCCCCAGCTCGCGCAGCGCCGCGGACGCCTGGCGCCGGTTCGAGGTGCCGGCCACCAGCAGCGGGAAGTCGATGCGCTGGTGGGCCTGGTAGTGGCGCAGCGCCTCGCTGGCCAGCTCGAACTTGGCGTGATGCTCGAACATCAGGCCGACCGCCGCCAGGCCGCGGTCGGCGTTGGCCGCCACGAACGGCACAATGAAGGCGGCCTCGTCGTGGGAGTTCGGGCACCAGCTACCGGCAATCGTCACGATCACCACCTGGCCGGCGAAGCGCGGGTCGGCCAGCGATACCGGCTGCCCCTGCGGGTCCGGGAAGGCGAACTCGAAGCGATCGCCGGCAATCCGGGTGCGGCTCCACGGATCCGGCAGCTCGGCCACCGGGTCGGCCACCGCGGTCCAGCTCTGCGGCTCGCCCAGACCCGACCAGAACTGGCCGACCAGCACGCCGCCCGGCCCTTCGGTCGCGCGGAACAGGAATACGTGGCCGCCGGCGAAGGTGGAGAGGTACAGCTCGCGGTCGCGCACCTCGCCCTCGAGGAAGCGGTAGTCGCCGGTCGGCGTCAGGAAGGTGCCAGTCACCCGGCTGCCCTCCTGGACGAACTCGCCGACGGCCGGGATAGTCTGGCCAAAGGCGAGGAACTCCGCCTGCCAGCGCCCGTTCATGTCCAGGCTGGCCGGGGCCGGGGTGGGGTAGAAGCGGTAGTCGGCCGGCCGCGCCGAGAACGGGATCACCGCCGTCTCGGCACCGCGGCCCAGCAGCTCCAGCTGGCCGGTCAGGCCGCGCTCATCCAGCGTGGCGCCGATCCGGCTGGCCAGGGCCGGGATTGCCAGCACGAGCTGGTCGCCCTCCAGGCTCACCTCGGTCACCGGCGCGCGCTCCGCGCCGTTCAGGTACCAGGCGGCCAAAGCGCCCTGTTCGTCGCGGCCGAACTCGATGCCAAACGGCAGCGCACCGCCGGGTGTCATCAGCTCGCCGCGCCAGCGGCCCTCCAGCGCCGGGACTCCCGGCGGCGACGGGGCACAGCCGACCAGCATCGTGGCCAGCAGGAGGCAGGCGGGAAGGAAGCCGCGCGCGGCGCGGGCCATGGCGGGAGGCATCAGGCTGGCATTCGACATGCGACGATTCTAGCGCGCAGCGCAGCGGGCACAATGTCCTTGCTGCGGACGGCACGCCTCCAGATGGCGGCGGACCCGCACCTTCGTAGCCTCGACAGCGAAATCATCGCCGGCCTTGAACTGGGGCTGTCCGTCGGCCCGGCCAATGTCGAGGAGTCACTCCGGCGCGCACGGGAGCTACGCGAGCGCTACTCGGGCCGTCCGGTGGAGCTGAACGAGATCGAGGCCGCTACGGGCAGGGGCCAGACCAGCCCCCGCCGTCAGTCCCTGCCCGGGTCCCCCAACTCCCCCACCCGATGACAAGCCACCATCGCCCCCCAATACTCCCTCAACCCCGGCCACTCCTCCGCACATCTCTCCACCGCATACGGACACCGCGTCCGGAACGCACACCCTGACGGCGGCGCAAACGCCGAGGGCGGCTCCCCGCCGAGCGGTGTACGCACCCGGCTGCGCTCCCGCTCCCGCTCCGGATCCGGCACCGGCACCGGCACCGGCACCGCCGCCAGCAGCGCCCGCGTATACGGATGCTCCGGCGATTCATACAGCCGCTCTACTGCCGCCACCTCCACCGCCCGCCCCAGGTACATCACCATCACCCGGTGGCTGATCTCCCGCACCACGGCGAGATCATGCGCAATGAAGATCATCGTCAGCCCAAAGCGCTGCTGCAGGTCGGCCAGCAGGTTGATGATCTGGGCCTGGACGGTGACGTCCAGCGCGCTGACGGGCTCATCGCAGACCAGCAGCTTCGGGCGCAGGACCAGGGCCCGGGCAATGCCTATGCGCTGGCACTGGCCGCCGGAGAACTGGTGCGGGTAGCGGCGCAGATGGGCGGCCTCCAGGCCGACGGCCTCGAGCATTTCGGTGACGCGGGCGGTGACTTCCGTTGCGGAGAGCTGGGGCTGGAAGGTGGTGAGGGGCTCGGCGACGATGTCGCGTATGGTCATGCGCGGGTCCAGTGCGGCCAGCGGGTCCTGGAAGACCAGCTGCATTTCGCGCCGCTGCTGGCGCAGTGCCTCCCCGCTGAGCCGGGCGAGATCGCGGCCGAGGAAGCTGACCGCGCCTTGCTCCAGCGGCACCAGGCGGAGCAGCGCGCGGGCGAGGGTGGACTTGCCGCAGCCGGATTCGCCGACTATCCCCAACGTCTCGCGCTCGCGCAGTTCCAGCGCAACGCCGTTGACGGCGTGCAGGCTGCGCCGGCGGCCGAACAGGGTGGCGGGGGGCAGCCGGAAGCGCACTTCCACGTCGCGGGCCGAGAGCAGCACGGGCGCGTCGGCCGGCAGCGGGGGCTGCAGGCTGCGGGGCTTGTCCAGGCGCGGGGCGGCGGCGAGCAGGCGGCGGGTGTAGTCGCTGGCAGGCGTCGCGTAGACCTGGTCGATGCTGCCGTTACGTATGTCTTGTTATCCACTGGCCAAGAGGGTATCTGTGCCTCTATATCCGGATACGCGCCTTGCACTTGCCGTTCTGGTACGTGAAGTTCGGGATCAAACATTTCTTCCGATTAATCGGCCCCATCCCAGTCATCGGGGTTGTGCTCACCCTTCAGGCGACTCACGATTTCTTCCTCCTAGGCACCCAAATATTACTTAGGACCCAAATGGGGTGAAGTTTCACCCCAAATCCGTCGGATATGCTGCTGGCTCGGCCAGGCCTGCTCTGGCAAAACAAACACCTGGCCTAGCAGGTGTCGCATAACCTGCCTGGTCTTCAGGGCAGGATCAGCGACACGGAGCCGGCGATGGGTCTGTTTGTGACCATGCACGAGAAGCTGCGCACGCGCCAGATGAGTTGTCCGACCGACAGGCCTATTTGCAATGGGTGATGCGTTTCCTGCGTGGCAGCACAAGGCCGGCGCTTGCGCCGGAGGCCCAGCGTCAATACCATATTGGAACCATTATGGTTTCCCGGGTCACGTGGCCATGAGTACTTCCATCACCCTGAAGAACATCCCGGAACGCCTCTACAAGCGAATCCGGATGGCTGCGGACCGTCATCACCGCAGCCTCAACAGCGAGATCATTGCCCGGCTCGAGGAGATACTGGCGCCGCACACCACGGACGTCGAGGCCTCTCTCCGGCGGGCTCGGCAGCTGCGGGAGCGCTATACAGGCCCGCCGCTAACGCTGGATGAGATCCAGGCAGCCCTGGACCGGAAGCGGCGTTGATCGTCGTCGATACCAACGTCATCGCCTACCTGTTCGTTCCCGGGGACCGTTCGAGCGCTGCGGAGGCTCTGTACCGCCGGGATCCGGAATGGGCCGCGCCGCTGCTGTGGCGAAGCGAGTTCCGCAATGTGCTGGCCACGCTTGTCCGCTTGGGGCGGTTTGAACTGCCCACCGCCCAGTCCATCCAGGAGGAGGCGGAGCGGCTGCTTGCACCCCTGGAGTTCGCGGTGGATTCGGCCACGGTGCTGGAGCTGGCAGCGCAGTCGGGTTGCTCTGCCTATGATTGCGAGTTCGTTGCGCTCGCGGAGTACCTGGATGTGCCGCTGCTCAGCGCAGACCGCAAGCTTGGCAGGCAGTTCGGCAAACGTGTGAAGCCGCTGGCCTGAACGCAGAGCAGCCCGTCAGCCCCTGCCCGGCTCCCCAAGCTTCCCCGCCAGATGACAAGCCACCAGCGCCCCCCGGTAATCCCGCAGCGCCGGCCGCTCCTCCGCACAACGTTCTATCGCATGCGGACAGCGCGTGCGGAACGCGCAGCCGGAAGGCGGCGCGAAGGCCGAGGGCGGCTCGCCGGCCAGCGGGGTGCGTACACGGTTGCGTTCTCGCTCCGGATCGGGAATCGGCACGGCCGCCAGCAGTGCCCGCGTGTACGGGTGCTCAGGTGATGCATACAGGCGCTCGACCGGGGCCAGTTCGACCACGCGGCCCAGGTACATCACCATCACCCGGTGGCTGATCTCGCGCACGACGGCGAGGTCGTGGGCGATGAAGAGCAGGGTCAGGCCGAAGCGTTCCTGCAGGTCGCGCAGCAGGTTGATGATCTGCGACTGTATCGTCACGTCCAGCGCGCTGACCGGCTCGTCGCAGACGAGCAGCTTCGGGCGCAGGATCAGCGCCCTGGCAATACCGATGCGCTGGCACTGGCCGCCGGAGAACTGGTGCGGGTAGCGGTAGAGGTGGGCGGCCTCCAGGCCGACCTCCTCGAGGATCTTCGTGACCTCGGCGGTCACCTCAGCGGCGCGCAGCTCCGGGCGGAAGGTGCGCAGCGGTTCGGCGACGATGTCGCGCACGGTCATCCGCGGGTCGAGCGCGGCCAGCGGGTCCTGGAAGACCAGCTGCAGGTCGCGGCGGGCGGCCTTGAGCTGCGTGCGGTCGAGTGCGGTCAGCTCGCGCCCGTCGAACTGCACGCGCCCGGCGGCGGGCTCGACCAGGCGCAGCAGCGCACGCGCCAGCGTGGATTTGCCGCAGCCGGATTCGCCGACAATACCCAGCGTCTCGCGCTCGGCCACGGTGAGGCTCACCTCGCTGACGGCCTGCAGTTCGCGGGCGCGGGAGAACAGGCGTTCCGGCGGCAGGCGAAAGCGCACCGAGACCTCTTCCGCCGCCAGCAGCATCCTGCTGTCGGCCGGCAGCGGCACCGCTGCGCTGCGCGGGGCATCGAGCCGCGGCGCGGCCGCGAGCAGCCGGCGCGTGTAGGGGTGGGCCGGCTCGGCATAGACCTGGTCGACCGTGCCCTGCTCGACCAGCGCCCCGCGCTGCATCACCAGCATGCGCTCGCAGGTGCCGGCGACGATGCCGAGGTCATGCGTGATCAGCAGCACCGCGGTGGCGAACTCGCGGCGCAGCTCGCCGAGCAGCGCGAGGATCTGCGCCTGCACGGTCACGTCCAGCGCGGTGGTCGGCTCGTCGGCGATCAAGAGCGCCGGGCGGCACAGCAGTGCCGCGGCGATCATCACGCGCTGGCGCATGCCGCCGGAGAGTTCGTGCGGATACTGGGTGAGCCGCCGGGCCGCGGCGCTGATGCCGACCGCATCGAGCAGGCGGCAGCATTCGGCGCGCGCCGCCGCGCGGGCCATCGGGCGGTGGCGGGCCAGCACCTGGCCCATCTGGTCGCCGATGGTCAGGAACGGGTTCAGCGAGGTCATCGGGTCCTGGAACACCATGCCGATGCGCGCACCGCGCACCCGGTTCAGCACCCGCGCCGGCTGGCCGATCAGTTCCTCGCCCTCGAGCCGGGCGCTGCCGCTGGCCCGGCCGTTGTCGGCCAGCAGCCCGAGCAGCGCCAGCGCCGCCTGGGTCTTGCCGGAGCCGGACTCACCGACAATGGCCAGTGTCTCGCTGGCCGAGAGGCTGAACGAAAGCCCCGCAACCGCCTGCACCGGGCCGGCCGGCGTGGTGAAGCGCACATGGAGGTCGCTGACCTCGAGCAGCGGGGTCGTGCTCATCAGGCGCGGCGGTCGCGCGGGTCCAGCGCATCGCGCAACCCGTCGCCGAGGAAGTTGAAGCAGAACAGGGTCGTCGCCAGGAACAGCGCCGGGAACAGCAGCATCCAGGGCGCGGTTTCCATCTCCTGGGCGCCCTCGTTGACCAGCGCGCCCCAGGAGGTCATCGGCTCCTGTACGCCTAATCCTAAGAAGCTCAGGAAGGATTCGACCAGGATCACCTGCGGGATGGTCAGCGTCACGTAGACGGCGACGACGCCCAGCAGGTTGGGCACGATGTGGCGCAGGATGATGCGCGGGCCGGAGACGCCGCCGGCGCGCGCGGCCTCGATGAATTCGCGCTCTTTCAGGCTCAGCGTCTGCCCGCGCACGATGCGCGCCATGTCCAGCCAGTTGATCGCGCCGATCGCGATGAAGATCAGCAGGATGTTGCGGCCGAACAGCACCATCAGCAGGATCACCAGGAACATGAACGGCAGCGCATAGAGGATGTCGACGATGCGCATCATCACCTGGTCGACGCGCCCGCCCATGTAGCCGGCGATCGCGCCCCAGCTGATGCCGATGACGAGGCTGACCAGTGTCGCGACGATGCCGACCATCAGCGAGATGCGCCCGCCATGCAGCGTGCGCACCAGCAGGTCACGGCCCAGCGTGTCGGTGCCGAACAGGTGGGCGCGTTCCAGCGCCGGCGGGGCCGCGATCCGGTCCCAGTCGGTCGCCGCGTAGTCGTGCGGGCTGAGCCACGGCCCGAGCACGCAGGCGATGCCGATCAGCAGCAGCAGCACGGCCGAGACCATCGCCGCGCGGTTGCGCGCGAGGCTCTGGCGGGCATCGCTCCACAGGCTCTCGCTAGTCTGCGTGGCAAGGTTCATGCCTTCACGCGCGGGTCGAGCCAGCCGTAGAGCAGGTCGACGAGGAAGTTGAACAGGATGATCAGCGCGCCGTAGAACACGACGACGCCCATCACCAGCGTGTAGTCGCGGTTCAGCGCGCCCTGGACGAAGTAGCGGCCGAGCCCGGGCAGGCCGAAGATCTGCTCGATCACGACCGAGCCGGTGATCAGCCCCGCGGCGGCCGGGCCGAGGAAGGAGACCACCGGCAGCAGCGCAGGCTTGAGCGCATGGCGCAGCACGATGGTGTGCATGGCGAGGCCCTGGGCCCGCGCGGTGCGGATGAAGTGGCTGCGCAGGACCTCGATCATGCTGCCGCGGGTCAGCCGGGCGATGTAGGCGACCTGCGGCAGCGCGAGGCAGATCACCGGCAGCAGCAGGTGGCGCCAGCCGCCATCGCCGAGGCCGCCGGCCGGCAGCCAGCCGAGCAGCACGGCGAACACCAGCACCAGCAGCGGTGCCATGACGAAGTTCGGCACCGAGATGCCGGTCATCGAGACCGCCATCACTGCGTAGTCCGGGGCGCGGTTCTGGCGCATCGCGGCCAGCGTGCCGGCGGTCACGCCGAGCACGAGGGCGAGCAGCAGCGCGAGGCCACCGAGGCGCAGCGAGACCGGGAAGCCGCTGGCGATCAGCTCGGTGACGGTGAAGTCGCGGTACTGAAACGAGGGGCCGAAGTCGCCGCGGGCGAGGTCGGCGAGGTAGCGCAGGAACTGCTGGTGCAGCGGCGCGTCGAGGTTGTAGGCCGCGCGCAGGTTGGCCTCGATCTCCGGCGGCAGCTGGCGCTCGCTGTCGAAGGGGCCGCCGGGGGCCATGCGGATCAGGAAGAAGGCGACCGCGATCAGGATCAGCAGGGTCGGGATCGCGCCGAGCAGGCGGTTCAGCGTGAAGCGCAGCATCCGCTCAGTGCTTCAGGATGTAGAGGTTCTTGGTGTAGTGCTGGTCCATGATGTTGGGCACATAGCCGCCGACCCAGGGCTTGACCAGCCGCGCGGTGACGTAGAAGTACAGGGGGATGATCGGGTGGTCGTCGATCAGCACGCGCTCGGCCTCCTCGAGCAGCGCGCGCCGGCGCGCGGGGTCGGCCTCCAGCGCGGCGGTATCGACCAGCTCATCGTAACGCTCGCTCGCATAACCGGTGTCATTCAGCCCGTAGGTCGAGTGCAGCAGCTCGGTGAAGGTGAACGCGTCCAGGTAGTCCCCGATCCAGCCGGAGCGGAACACCTGGGTCTGGCGCCGCTCGCGCCGCGTCTGCAGGAACACCTTCCACTCCTGGTTGCTGAGCCGTGTCTCGACGCCGAGTACCTCCTGCCACATCGAGGCGATCGCGGTCGCCAGCCGGCGGTGGTTGTCGTCGGTGTTGTAAATCAGCTCCAGCACCAGCGGGGACTCGGCGGCGTGGCCGGACTGTTCGAACAGCCGACGCGCCTCGGCCTCGCGCTCGGCCTGGGTCCAGCCAGCCCACTCGGGCAGCTGCTGCGTGTAGCCGGGAATCGGCGGCACCCAGCTGTAGGCCGGGATTTCGCCGGTGCCGCTGATGCGCTCGGTGATCACGTCGCGGTCGATCGCCATCGAGAGCGCCAGGCGCAGCTCGCGATTGCCCTGGAACGGCGCGCGGGTCACGTTCAGGCCGTAATAATAAGTGCCGAAGTAGGGCGAGATGACGAACTCGTCGGCGAGGTTGCGCTGGATCCAGTCCACCTGGCGCGACGAGACCTTCTCGGTCATGTCCAGCTCGCCGGTACGGTAGCGGCGCAGCTCCGCGTCCTGGTTGTCGATCGGGTAGTACCAGACCTCGTTGATCACGGTCTCGGCATCGTTCCAGTAGTACGGGTTGCGCACCGCGCGGATATGCGACTGCACGACCCACTCGGTGAGCTGGTAGGCGCCGTTGCTGACCAGGTTACCGGCGCGCGCGTAGCGCTCGCCGTGGCGCTCGACCGACGGCGGGTGCACCGGGTAGGACATGGAGTGCGTCAGCAGGCCGAGGAAATACGGCGTCGGTGCGGCCAGGCGGATCTCCAGGGTCTGTTCGTCCAGCGCCTGCACGCCCAGCGTGTCCGGCGCGGCTTCGCCGGCGACGATCGCGCGCGCGCCCTCGATCGGGTAGAGGATGGCGGCATAGTCGGACAGTGTCGCCGGGTCCACCGCGCGGCGCAGGCTGAACAGCCAGTCCCCGGCGGTGACGGGGTCGCCGTTGCTCCAGCGCGCACCGCTGCGCAGCCGGAACGTGTAGACCAGCGAATCCTCGCTGATGGTCCAGCTTTCCGCAGCGGCTGGCTTCACGCTGCCGTCGGGGGTCATCTCGGTCAGGCCCTCGAACAGGTCGCGGGCGATGTTGCCGGCCGTGACGCTGGTGGCGCGGTGGGGGTCCAGCGTCTCGGGTTCGGCGCCGTTGCCGCGGCGGAACACCTGGCGCTCGGCAAGCTCGGCGCCGCTGGCGCCGCCGATGGGTACAGCTGTGCGCTGCTCGGCCGGCCCGCAGCCCGCGGTGAACAGCGCGGCGGCGAGGACGGCCCCCATTAGGGAAAGTCTGTGGCTATGCACTGCGCAGCTGCCTCTTCTTGATGTGTACGCGCAGCAGCGAGATCGCTGCCGGTGTCATGCCGGGCAGGCGCGAGGCCTGGTCCAGCGTCGCCGGACGGCTGGCGGCCAGCTTCTGCGAGAGTTCCGCCGAGAGGCCACGCACCTGCGTGTAGTCGAGGTCGTCCGGCAAGGGCGTGGCGGCATGGCGGCGGTTGCGGTGGATCTCGGCCTCCTGCCGGCGCAGGTAGCCAGAGTAGCGCGCCTGGATCTCGACCTGCGCGATCACCTGGGCCGTGTACTCGTCGCTCTCGCCCTCTTCCGCCGGCCGCGGGCCCACGCCGGGCAGCGCTCTCAGCAGCGCATGGTCGATCCCGGGGCGTGCGAGCAGTTCCAGCGCGCGGGCTTCACGGCGAAGCCCCCCGTCCGGTGCTTCGGGCCAGTCGGCCGGGCGCACGAGGATGCTGGCCAGGCGCGCCTGTTCGTCGGCAATCGCCGCCTGCTTGCGGCTGAAGAACGCCCAGCGCGGCTCGTCGACCAGGCCGAGCTCGCGCGCGACCGGGGTCAGGCGCAGGTCGGCGTTGTCCTCGCGCAGCTGCAGCCGGTACTCGGCGCGGCTGGTGAACATCCGGTAGGGCTCGGTCGTGCCGCGCGTCACGAGGTCGTCGACCAGCACGCCGAGGTAGGCCTCGTCGCGGCGCGGGTACCAGGCGTCCTTGCCGGTAGCCCAGCGCCCGGCGTTGATGCCGGCCAGCAGGCCCTGCGCGGCGGCTTCCTCGTAGCCGGTCGTGCCGTTGATCTGGCCGGCGAAGTACAGGCCCTCGATCGCGCGTGTCTGAAGCGTCAGCTTGAGGTCGCGCGGGTCGAAGTAGTCGTACTCGATCGCGTAGCCGGGGCGCGTGATGCGCGCGGCCTCGAGGCCCGGGATCGAGCGCACCAGCGCCAGCTGCGCATCCCAGGGCAGGCTGGTCGAGATGCCGTTCGGGTAGAGCTCGCGGCTGTCCAGGCCCTCGGGCTCGATGAACACCTGGTGCGAGTCGCGCCCGGCAAAGCGCGTGACCTTGTCCTCGATCGACGGGCAGTAGCGCGGGCCCACGCCCTCGATCGCGCCGGTGTACAGCGGCGAGCGGTCGAGCGCGGCGCGGATGATCGCATGCGTTTCCGGCGTGGTGCGCGTGATGTGGCAGGGCACCTGGCGCGGGTGCTCGCTGCGCCGGCCGAGGAATGAGAAACACGGCGCCGGGTCATCACCGGGCTGGGCTTCCAGCCGGCTGAAGTCGACCGTTCGGGCATCCAGGCGCGGGGGCGTGCCGGTCTTAAGCCGCCCGACGCGCAGGCCGAGGTCGCGCAGCCGCGCCGCCAGCGTGACTGCGGCCGGGTCGCCGGCCCTCCCGCCAGTGTGGCTGGACTGGCCGACATGGATGCGCCCGGCGAGGAAGGTGCCGACGGTCAGCACGACGGCGCGCGCCCTGATGGTCAGCCCAAGCTGAGTGACGACGCCGGTCACGCGGCCGTGCTCGACGAGGATGTCGTCGACACCCTGCTGGAACAGCGTGAGGCCCGGCTCGGCATCGAGCAGCCGGCGGATGGCCTGACGGTAGAGCACGCGGTCGGCCTGGGCGCGCGTCGCACGCACGGCCGGGCCCTTGCTCGCGTTCAGGATGCGGAAGTGGATGCCGGCCTGGTCGGCCGCACGAGCGATCAGCCCGCCCATCGCATCCACCTCGCGGGCAAGATGCCCCTTGCCGATGCCGCCGATCGCGGGGTTGCAGCTCATCTGGCCGATGGTGTCGAGGTTCTGCGTGAGCAGCAGCGTGCGCGCGCCGGCACGGGCCGAGGCGGCGGCCGCCTCGGTGCCCGCATGGCCGCCACCGACCACGATCACGTCAAAGTCTTCCATCGTCCTGCTGCCCTTATGTCAGTTCAGCGGGCTCGCGCCTGTGATGCGGTTCACGGTCAGGGCCGGACCCGCATGCGAGCATGTTCGCCAGCCGTCATCGCGATGGCCGCACCGATAAAAACAACAACAGTAATCAAGGTGACCGCGCCGATGCAAAGCCCCCGCGCCACCCCGGGTCCCGAAGACGACACCGCAGCCGGAGCCGATCCGCGCCAGGCCGGCCTGCTGGCCACGCTGCTCTATGCCGGCTGGGCCCTCGTTGCCGCCATGGCCAGCGGCCTGGGACTGTTCACGCTGGAGCTGCGCGCCGGCCTGCTGTTGGGCAGCGGCATCCTGGCCACGCTGCTGCTGCTCAGGCTGCTGGCCAGCCAGGCCGGACAGTGGCCCGGCGAGCAGGCCGGGACAGTGGCCACCAGCCACGCCGTCATGGGCATCATCTGGGCGACACTGTACGCGCACTTCGCCGATGGCGCGCCCGCAGTGCTGGCGGGGATGGTTCTGAGTGCAGTCGCGCTGCCGGCGCTGTACCTGTCCCCCGCGGGCCTGTTCCGCATCGCGCTGCTCGCCTTCGCCTGCTATGCCGGCATGGCCGCGCTGCAGATGACCCTGCCCGAGCCGCGGAGCAGCGCCTGGCTGATCGGGCTGGTCGCATTGACGATGATGCTGTGCGTGCTGCTGCTGTTCGCCAGTGAGCTCAAGGCCCAGCGCAAACGCACCCGGGAGGCGCTCGGACGGCTGGAGTTCGCGCTGAAGGAGGCGCGCCACAACAGCGAGCGCGACGAGCTGACCCACTCCTACAGTCGCCGCTACATGATGGACATGCTGCGGCGGGAAAAAAGCCGCAGCGACCGCTCGGGCGAGGGTTTCAGCATCTGCCTGCTCGACATCGACCACTTCAAGGCGGTGAACGACCGCTTCGGCCACCTGACCGGCGACAGGATCCTGACCAGCTTCGTGCGCCGGCTGCGGCGCGAGCTGCGCGGCATGGACAGCATCAACGCCGGCGGTATGCCGCGCGCGCTGGGCCGTTTCGGTGGCGAGGAGTTCCTGGTCGTGCTGCCCGGCACCGGGCTGCAGGGCGCGCTGCGCTGTGCCGAGCGGCTGCGCCAGGCGATCGTCCGACGTCCTTTCGGCGGGCTGCACCACGTGACGACCTCGATCGGCATCGCGGAACACCAGCAGGGTGAATCGCTGGAGCAGCTGCTGCGCCGCTGCGACGAGGCGCTCTATGCCGCCAAGCGCGCCGGACGCAACCGCGTCAACTGCAGCACCGCGCCCGGGCGGCCCGACACGATCGTGATGCCGGACCTGCGCAATACGATCTAGGCCATTACGCTGTGGGAGCCCGTTACACTGTGGGAGCGGATTCATCCGCGAATGCATTTCTCTTCCAGGCCCCAAAGGGAAGAAAAGAGAAAAGATTCGCGGATGAATCCGCTCCCACAGGGTGGACAGCTCCCACAGCGTGACTCTCTCTCACAGAGTAATCCCTCGGGCCCTGTAGCTGGCCCCTGAAGTTCCCGTACTGCAGCGGCAGCAGGATGTCCATCATCTGGCTGCAGCTGGAACTCCGACGAGGCCTTGAGCCTGATCAGCTGCTCCTCCAGCGTGAACTTCGCATCGCTGCCCTGGAAGTCGAAGCGGGTGCCGACCTCACGGTTGGCCTGGTCGACCGCATTGCGCACCTCGTGCAGGTCCACCTCGGAGACGACATCGAATGAGGGCATCAGGATTCTCCGTTACGGGCTGGCGGCTCGGCCAGCAGGTCCTCGAGCATCGGCAGCGAGCAGCTGTCGGGAAGCTGTGGCGGCGGAAATCACCCGGGAATCGTAGCCTGCGCGCCGCCAGCGGTCAGGGACGGTCCCCGGAGCGGACTCGGGCGCGGGTCGCTGGTACATTGTGCGCCCGACTGACTCGATCAATCCAAGGATCTGCCGATGAACAAGACCACCGTATTTTCCGCTGCCGCCGCCGTACTGGCCACGCTGAGCATTGTGTTGCCGGATACCGCGATTGCGGGTGCCCATACCGGCCCGCCGCGTGCCCAGGACCTTCTGGTCGACCCCGGCAAGCGCAGCGATATCACCGGCACGGTGCTGATCACCGGTGCCAATCGCGGTATCGGCCTGGAGATGGCGCGCAACTATGCCGAGCGCGGGTGGACGGTCATAGCGACTGCGCGTAACCCCGACCGGGCCGACGAACTGAACGCGCTGGCCGCAGACAACCCGGGTGTCAGCGTCGAGCGGCTCGATGTGACCAGCGATGCCGAGGTTGCGGCGCTTGCGCAGAAATACCGTGACCAGCCCATCGACGTGCTGCTGAACAATGCCGCCTGGCTGGGAGACCCGGCTGATCAGCGGCTGGGCAACTACAATTTTGAAGTGCTGCTCGGCGTGATGGACACCAACGTCGGCGGACCGCTGCGCCTGGCCGAAGCGTTCCTGGACAACGTGGCGCGGAGCGAGCAGAAGAAGATCGTCGGCATCACCAGCGCGCAGGGGTCACTGACCCTGATACGCAGCGACACGATCCAGTTCTACAACGCCAGCAAGACCGCGCTCAACATGAGCTACCGCGCCCTGTCGTTTGCAGTCCGGGACAAGGGGATCACGGTCGCGCTGGTCTCGCCTGGAGCGGTCGACACCGACATGATGGCGCTGGCGCTGGGCGGCGCAGACTTCCAGATGCGGCTGCTGACGCCGGCGGAAAGCGCCGAGGCGGTCATCAACGTCATCGACCAGTACGGGTTCGACATGAGCGGCACCTTCATCTCGCACGACGGTGCACGCCTGCCCTGGTAGTCGGGCCATGAAAAACGCCGCCCGGTCCATACCGGGACCGGGCGGCGATGTCAGGCGGATCTGCCGGGGATCAGTCGACCAGGTAAACCGTTCCCAGAGAGCCGATCCCCGAAGCTGCAATGCCAAGCCGGCCGCCCGACAGGGCCAGCTCAGTGCCGAAGCCGGCACCGGCGGTCTGGTCCGGGGACTGGATTGCCGTCACCTGGCCCCAGACGCCGGCATTGCGCGTGATCACGCGTACGACGCCCGCACCGGCCGCGGTGCCGTCTTCCCGCGGTGCACCGACGACCAGCACATCGCCATCCAGCGCCAGTGAGACTCCAGTCCAGCTGTCGTCCTGCACTCCAGTCACCACCTGGTCCACGATCCAGCCACCCGCGGCGTTGCGCAGGATGAACACGTTGCCAGGACCGGCCGTGGGCGTTTCGGGCTGATGACTGCCGATGGCGATGGTGTCGCCGGATACGGCCACCGCGCTGCCGAACCACGTGCCCTGCTGGACCACGGGAGCCTTCAGATACGCCTCCTCCAGCCAGTCGCCGCTTGCGCGCGAGAAGATGTAGGCGGCGCCGCTGTTCCCGAACGAACCCGGGCTCAGATTGCCAGCGGCGTCACGCGACTCGCCGTAGGCCCCGACGACCAGCGTGTCGCCGTCCAGCGCGACCTGGTCGCCGAAGCGGGCGCCCGCGCTCGTGTTCGAGGCCTTGATGTAGGCCTCCTCGGTCCAGCTGCCAGCGTCGTCGCTGAAGAGGTAGACAGCCCCTGACAGGATGGCCTGTCCGCCGCCGACCGGCTGATTGACGCCGGTGCCGTCGCTGTCCTCCTGCGGGGAGCCGACCGCTATCCGCCCAACGCTGACCGCAACGCTGGTGCCAAACAGGTAGCCTGGTGCAGCGTTGGAAGCCTGGAGCTTCGCCACCTCTTCCCAGCCGTCGGGGCCGGGCTGGAACACGTAGGCTGCGCCGATGCTGACGCCCGCCGGCCCGTCGACGTTCGGCGCACCCACCACCAGCGTGTCGCCACTGAGCGCCACGCTCCAGCCGAAATCGTGGCTCTCGCCAGCGTCCGAGGCTTTCAGCTGCTGTGGTTCACCCCAGGCCGATCCGTCGAAGGTGTAGACCCAGACTGCGCCACTGCCGGCCAGCGTCCCCTGCGGATCGGCCGGGTCGGTCGCGTCGCTCGGGACACCGATGACCAGCGTGTCACCCTCGATGGCCATAGCCCGGCCGAAGAGCACCGCCTCCTCGGGCGCCAGCGGGGCGAAATCCAGCGGCGTCTGGGCAGCGGCCTGGAAGGACTGGAGGTCGGCGCGCGTGACCGTGATCTCGTAGCTGCTCGGGGCGGCAGACTGGGCGGCCGCACTCACATCGATGCCGAGCTGCGTTTGACCAACGGCGAGGGCAATCGGCGCGCTTGCCGTGCCAGAGGCGACCACATCACCGTCGACCTCGATCGTCGAACCGGCCAGCGCCTCGGTGGGCGTCACACTGAGGCTGGTGACGAGGAAACCCTGGGCAGTGGTGTATTCGAGCTGCGAGGGACTGAAGGCAGGCACCAGAGTCCCGCTGGATAGCGCCAGCCCGGAAAGCGCGGCCACCGGCGGCGGCGCGCGCGTGACGACGACGCTGTAGCTGCGCGTGGTGGCGCCCGGCGCCGTGACTGCGATGGTGATCGTGTTCTCACCGACGTCCAGAGCAATGGGCGCGCTCGCGCTGCCGGAGGCGACCACTGCACCGTTGACCTGTATCTGGGCGCCGGCCAGTGTCGCGGTCGGCATCACGGTGAGGCTCTCGATCGTGAACGGCTGCACGCTCGTGTAGCTGGTGGTCGCCGCCTGGAAAGCCGGGCTCAGGCTGCCAGCCGACAGCGTCAGGCCGCTCAGGGCAGCGACCGGCGGCGTGCCGCCCCCGCTGCTGCTCCCGCAGCCGGCGACGAACAGCGTGACGAGCAGCAGCCAGAAGCCAACGTAGGGAACACGATTCGGGATCATCTTGTATTTACTCCCCAGGGTAATCAGGTGCAGGCGTGCCATCCCTGGCTACGGATGCCGCGATCCGGCGAACCGGCGGGGCATCTGCTCGCCTGCCACTACACGCTATCATCGGTCTGCTTGCATCGGCGTGACTGTGCGCCCGTTTTTCGGACCAGCGTTCAGCATAAGTCAAGTCGGCCCCGGCCGACACCGCAGTCATTTGCCGATGCAGAAGCTCGCGAAGATGCGCCCGAGCAGGTCATCGCTGGTGAACTCGCCCGTGATGTCAGCGAGGTCCTGCTGGGCCAGCCGCAGCTCCTCGGCCAGGAGCTCCCCGGCCCGCTGCTCGGCCAGCAGCCGGCGCCCCGTCTCGAAACGGGCCCGCGCCTGGCGCAGGCTCTCGAGGTGGCGGCGCCTGGCGGTGATGCTGCCCTCCTGGATACCGGCATAGCCCAGCCGGGTGGCCAGCAGCTTGCGCAGCATCGGCAGACCGGCGCCGGTCAGCGCCGACACCCGGACGGTATCCTCTGCGCCGTCCACCAGGCCGGGAGGGTCTCCCGTCAGGTCGATCTTGTTGTGCACAACCGTCGTGGCAAGGCCGGCGGGCAGCTCCCGGCGCAGTCCGGCCAGCGTGGCGTCCACCGGTTCGCTGGCGTCGACCAGCAGCAGCGCGTGGTCGGCCTGCGCGAGCTGGCTGTGCGTGCGCCGCAGCCCCTCCTGCTCGACGAGGTCCGCGCTCTCACGCAGGCCCGCGGTATCGATGATGTGCACGGGCAGCCCGTCGAGATCGATGGCCTCGCGCACCAGATCCCGGGTAGTGCCGGGCACTGGCGTCACGATTGCGGCATCGTAGCCGGCCAGCGCGTTGAGCAGGCTGGACTTGCCGGCGTTCGGACGGCCGGCCAGCACGAGCTGCACACCTTCACCCAGCAGACAGCCCTGGCGGCAGGTCTCGTCCAGCGCATCGAAACTGCTTCCGAGCCTGTCCAGCCGGGCCGTCAGCTCATCGTCGGCCAGGAAGTCGATCTCCTCGTCGGGAAAGTCGATCGCCGCCTCGACGAATATCCGCAGCTGCGTGAGTTCCTCGTCCAGCGCGTGCACGCGCCGGGAGAATTCGCCGCTCAGCGAACGCTGCGCGGCGCGCACAGCGGCCCGGGAGCCGCTGTCGATCAGGTCGGCGATGGCCTCGGCCTGGAACAGGTCGATGCGATCGTTGAGGAACGCACGCTCGGAGAACTCCCCAGGCCGGGCCAGGCGCGCACCCAGCTCGAGAACCCTCTCGATCAGCAGGTCGCTGACGATGATTCCGCCATGGCCCTGCAGCTCAAGCACGTCCTCGCCGGTGAACGAGTGGGGCGCTGCAAAATAAAGCGCGATGCCGGTGTCGATCGCCTCGCCGCTGCCATCGCGGAAAGCGCGCAGCACCGCCTGGCGTGCCGGCGGCAGGCTGCCGAACAGCCCGGCGGCGATCGCCGGCACCGCGGCACCCGATACGCGGACGATGGCGACGCCAGCCCGGCCGGACGCGGTGGCACGGGCGCAGATGGTGTCTGCCTGGCTCATGGCCGCGGCGGCGCGCTCAGTCCGCGCCGACGACCTTGTTGATCCGCCACTGCTGCAGGATCGAGAGCAGCGAGTTGGTCAGCCAGTAGAGCACGAGGCCGGCGGGGAAGAAGGCGAAGAACACGGTGAACACCCAGGGCAGCACGGCCATCACCTTGGCCTGGATCGGGTCGGGCGGGGCCGGATTGAGCTTCTGCTGCACGTACATGGCCGCGCCCATGCACAGTGGCAGGATGAAGAACGGGTCCCGCGCCGAGAGGTCGGTGATCCAGAGCATGAAGGGCGCCTGGCGCATCTCGACACTTTCCAGCAGCACCCAGTAGAAGGCGATGAAGAATGGAATCTGCACCAGCATGGGCAGGCAGCCGGCCGCAGGATTGATCTTCTCGCGCTTGTACATCTCCATCAGGGCCTGGCTCATGGCCTGGCGGTCATCCTTGTAGCGCTCCTGCAGCGCCTTGAGGCGCGGCTGCAGCTTGCGCATCTTCGCCATCGAGCGGCCGCTGATCTCGGTGAGCTTGTAGAAGACCAGCTTGATGATCACCGTGACGATGATGATGGACCAGCCCCAGTTGCCGACATAGCGGTTGATGTTGTCGAGCAGCCAGAACAGCGGCTGGGCGAGGATTGCCAGCATTCCGTAGTCGACCGTCCGCTCCAGGCCGGGCGCGACCTCGGCCAGCTGAGCCTGAAGCTTCGGGCCGACGAACAGCTGGGCCTCGAAGCGGCTCTGGTCGCCGGGCGCAACAGTGCGGACCGGGCCGATCGCGGTCAGGAGGAAAACGCCTTCACGGGCCCGCGCCTCCAGCGTATGTACCTCATCCCTGGGCGGCACGATAGCTGTCAGGAAATGGTGTTCCAGTGCAGCGAGCCAGCCACCGGCCAGCACCTCGGTCACGGGGTTGCGCGCCAGATCGTCTACATTGAGCTTGTCGAAGGCTCGCCCGTCGGAGATCACCGGCCCCCGGAAGGAATAGGATTCGACGTTGAACAGCGAGCGCGCCGGCGGGATATGCCGGCGCTGGATCTGCAGGTAGCTCGCGGCGCGCCAGGCTTCGGCCGAGCGGTTTTCAACCAGGTACTCGAGCTGGACGTCGTAACGCCCCGGACGGAACGTCCAGGTCTTGGTCACGGAGATGCCGGTATTGCTTTCCCAGCGCAGCGGCACGACCAGTTCAGTCGCGCCGGGCTCCAGGCGAAACTCGCTGCGCTCCGCGGTGAAGAGCGCGCGGTGGTTCGGTTCGGGCTGGTCGTCGCCGGCGCGCAGTCCCGTACGGAATATGTAGAGTGTCGCCGGGTCACGATTGAGCAGCCTGACGAGGTTGTCCGGGTCATCCTTGCGGACCGGGAACTTCGGCAGCGTCGCGCCGCGCAGGTCCCCGCCGTTGAGGTTGAGCTCGAGATCGAGCACATCGGTCACGATGCGCACGATGGCCTCCGGTGCTGCCGGCTCTGCGACTGCGCCCGGGACGGCGGGTAGATCAGGATCGGCGGCTTGGGCGGTATCCGCGCGGGGCAGCTCCGGGAGCTCCAGCAGCGCGTCGAGCGCGGCATCCTCGTCCGCCTCGGTGATGGCGGCCCGCTCTGCGGGCGCACGGGCCTGGTCGGCCCGCCAGGTTTCCCAGGTGATCCACAGCATCAGCGCAACGCCGACCCAGAGAACGATGCGCAGGTTATCCATTGATAGGGACCGCCCCGGTCAGGTTGCGGGCAATGCGCTGCCAGTGCCGTGCAAGGCTCGCCCGGATCTCCTCGTTGCTGGCGTCAGCGACGCCATCGCGCGCAAGCAGCACCAGATCACAGCAGGGCAGCTGAGCGCGACTGACGCGGAAGCTCTCGCGCACCTGCCGGCGCACGCGGTTGCGCTCGACAGCCGAACGAATGCGCCGGCGTGAGAAGGCGAAGCCGAGCCTCGGTTCGGGCAGCATGTTTGGGCTGTAGAGCACGGTGAACAGACGGTCAGCGGACCGTTGGCCCTCCCGGAAAACCCTGTCGAATTCGGCTGCGGTGCAGAGACGGTGGCGGCGGGCGAAGCTGTGATCAGGCCTGACCGTTGTCCTGTACCGGCACGAGGTGCGTCAGACGGCCAGTCGCGCGCGGCCCTTGGCCCGGCGACGCTTGAGGACAAGGCGGCCGCCGCGGGTGGCGGTGCGCGCACGGAACCCGTGGCAACGGCGACGCTTGATCTTGCTGGGCTGGTAGGTACGTTTCATGGCTGGAAAAACCTGACGGAAAACAAAAGGATGGCGAATCTCGGGAGGCGGAAGGTTAGACAGGCGCAGGGGCCTTGTCAATAGAGCACAGCCTGTGGATAACTCCCCGGGGCCAGTATAGACTGCGGAACCTCCCCGTCACCCCAACCGAGCGCCGCGAGTCGAACCTTGCCCACGCCTGTCTGGAACCGCTGTCTCGAACAGCTTCGCGCAGACCTGCCCGAGCAGCAGTTCAATACCTGGATCCGCCCACTGCAGGCCGTGGAAGACAGCCCGGTGCTGCGCCTGCTCGCGCCGAACCGCTTCGTCGTGGACTGGGTGAGCAACCATTGTCTCAGTCGGATCAACGAGTTGCTGGAAAACGACTCGGCTGGGCTCACGGCCGCGAGGCTGGAGGTGGGCAGCCGGCCGATCGCAGACGCGAGGCCTGCCATCCCGGCGACCGGTACAGCCGCCGCTGGCCGGCAGGGGGTCCCGTCCGCGAGGCTGGGCGGCAAGCTCAACCCCGACTACACGTTTGCGAGCTTCGTCGAGGGCAAGAGCAACCAGCTGGCGCGGGCAGCCGGATACCAGGTGGGCCTGAATCCCGGCAAGGCCTACAACCCGCTGTTCATTTACGGAGGCGTCGGGCTGGGCAAGACCCACCTGATGCAGAGCATCGGCAACCAGGTGCTGGCCGGAGATCCGAACGCACGCGTCGCCTATGTGCATTCCGAGCAGTTCGTCGGCGACATGGTCCGCGCCCTGCAGCACAACACGATCAACGAGTTCAAGGCCGCGTATCGCTCGCTGGATGCGCTGCTGATCGACGATATCCAGTTTTTCGCCGGCAAGGAGCGCTCGCAGGAAGAATTCTTCCACACCTTCAACGCGCTGCTCGAAGGCCAGCGCCAGGTGGTGTTGACTTGTGACCGGTACCCGAAGGAGGTCAACGGTCTCGAGGAGCGCCTGAAATCCCGCTTCGGCTGGGGACTGACGGTAGCCGTAGAGCCGCCTGAGCTCGAGACCAGCGCGGCCATCCTGATGAGCAAGGCCGCGGCCGAGCATGTCGACCTGCCGGAGGAAGTTGCGTTCTTCATCGCGCAGCGGATCCGGTCAAACGTGCGTGAGCTCGAGGGCGCGTTGCGCCGGGTGATGGCCAACTCCGCGTTCACAGGCCGCCCGATCACGCTCGACTTCGCGCGGGAGGCACTGCGTGACCTGCTGGCCCTTCAGGACCGCCTGGTCACGGTGGAGAACATCCAGAAGACCGTGGCAGAGTACTTCAAGATCCGCGTGGCCGACCTGCTCTCCAAGCGGCGCAACCGCTCGGTGACGCGGCCGCGCCAGATTGCGATGGCGCTGGCCAAAGAGCTGACCAGCCACAGCCTGCCGGAGATCGGCGATGCGTTCGGTGGTCGGGACCATACGACCGTGCTGCATGCCTGCCGACGGGTCAAGCTGCTGCGTGAATCCGAGAGCCGTGTCAGCGAGGACTACCAGAACCTGCTCCGGGTTCTGACCGGGTGAGGGTCGGGAAAACTGGCGCACAAGGCATGCAACAGCCTGTGGAAAAACGGTGCATGGCGAAAGCTGCACAGTTTGTCCACAGCTCGTACCTGCAGACACGGGCCTGTCTGTGCACAGGGCTGTGGCCATGGAAGGTCTTGATTCCGGAAGGAAAAGATTTTTTATCCCCGGAAACTGTCCGGGCTAGTAACAACAACTGTATTTCAGAATAGATCTATCTTTATCTAATTGGACGGACGGGACGGCAGATGAAATTCACCACTTCCCGGGCTGCACTGCTTAAGCCTCTGCAGGCCGTCATCGGCGTCGTCGAACGTCGCCAGACCATGCCCGTGCTGGCCAACGTGCTGTTGGCGGCCAGCCAGAAAGGCCTGGAGATTACCGGCACGGACCTTGAGGTCGAGCTGGTCGCGCACGGTGGCATAGACAAGCAGGAAGTCGAAGGCGAGATCACGGTGCCTGGTCGCAAGCTGCTCGATATCTGCAAGGCGCTGCCTGACGGGGCGGACATCCGCGTCGTTCTGGAGGGTGACCGCCTGAAGCTGCGCTCGGGGCGGACACAGTTCGTGCTCTCGACGCTGCCGGCGGCGGACTTCCCCGTGATCGAAGACCTGAAGACGGCGCACACGCTGGAGCTCAGCCAGGACGAGTTGCTCAGGCTGCTGGAGAAAACCCACTTTGCCATGGCCCAGCAGGATGTCCGTTACTACCTGAACGGCTTGATGCTTGAGACCGGTCAGAAACGGATCAGGGCTGTCGCCACGGACGGTCACAGGCTGGCGCTTTGCGAGCTGCCGATCACCGGTCAGGATCTGCCGCCGCAGCAGGTGATCATCCCGCGCAAGGGCGTACTGGAGCTGCAGCGGTTGCTGGGAGGCAGCGAGCCCGTGCGCCTGGCTATAGGATCGAATCACGTTCGTGCCACGATCGGTGATATTCGCTTCACTTCGAAGCTCATTGACGGCCGTTTCCCGGACTACGAGCGTGTCATACCGAAGCCGGACGGCAACCGGCTCGAGGCGGACCGGGACAGTTTTCGTGCGGCGCTGCAACGTGCTGCGATTCTTTCGAACGAGAAGTATCGGGGCATCCGGCTGGAGCTCTGTGACGACGCTGTGCGTATCCAGGCCAACAACCCTGACCAGGAAGAGGCGCGGGACGAGGTGGCTGTGGCGTACAAGGGTGAGCGGATGGAGATCGGCTTCAACGTCAACTATCTGCTCGACGCGCTGGGGGCCGTGGATGGGGAACAGGTGACGCTGGGTCTGATCGATCCCAACAGCAGCTGCCTTATCGAGTCGGAGGCGTCCCCGGGCGTCAAGTACGTCGTGATGCCGATGCGCCTTTGAAGGCGGGCCTTGCCGAGCTGCGCCTGCAGGGGTTCCGCTGCTTTGCCAGCGCAAAACTGCAGGCCGATCAGAAGCTGAACCTGCTGCTCGGGGCTAACGGATCCGGCAAGACCAGCGTGCTTGAAGCGATTTTCCTGCTTGGTCGCGGTGTGTCGTTCCGCTCCGCGAGGCTGGGTCCGCTGATCCAGCACGGTGAGTCTGCCTTTACGGTGTTCGGGCGTTGGCGCAAGGGCGATCTGGAGCACCGCCTGGGCCTGAAGGCCGGATCGGGGACGCTGGATATCCAGATCGATGGCCAGCCGCGCGGATCCAGGGCCGACCTCGCCCAGCTGCTGGCTGTGCAGCTGCTGGATCCGATGGGTCACGAGATGATCCAGGGCGGCCCGGAGACCCGCCGAAAGTTTCTGGACTGGGCGGTGTTTCACGTGGAACCTTCCTTTCTCCCTGCCTGGCAGGTCTATCGCCGCGGAATCCAGCAGAGGAATGCGGCGCTGCGCTTGGGTCAGCGGGCTTCCGCAACTGCATGGGATCCCCAGCTTATCGAGGTCGCGGAGATCATCGACTCAGCCAGGCGGGACCTGGTGGAGAGACTGCTGCCCAGGGTCACGTCGATCGCCGCTCGCCTGCTGGAAAAGCCCGTCGAACTGGCGTACTGGCCCGGTTGGGCGCAGGGGTTCAGTTTCGCGGAGGTGCTCACCCGCAACCTTGGGTCGGATCTTTCAAGCGGGGTTACTGGTAGCGGACCCCATCGGGCCGATCTCAGGGTGTCCATTGCCGAACGCCGAGCCCGCGATACTGTGTCTAGAGGACAGGAGAAACTGCTGGTGGCGGCGCTTATGCTGGCCCAAGGCGAGCTGGTCGCCGAGCACAGGGGGGAAAACATCGTGCTGCTTGTTGATGAGCCGGCAGCCGACCTGGACCCGGAGCGCCTGGGCCGGCTGGTCAGGGAGCTCGAGGAGACGCCGGCCCAGCTGTTCATCACCAGTCTGTCGCGGGATGCCCTGCCTTTTTTGGGTGAGCCCAGGGTGTTTCACGTGGAACAGGGCTCGCTCGGCGTCTGACACGTCGAGCAGCTGACTGTGCCAGCATGCCTTGGCGCGTGGATGTGGCGGCCCGCATGTTCCACGTGGAACATCACGGCAATTACAAGCGGGCCTTCCCTCAACGGGGTGGTGTCATGGCTGGCGTGAACGGGTAGTCGTAGCCTCCAGATTACTCGGATCCGCGAACTCGGTGCTTTCTGGAGTGTAGGGCGCCGCATTGGCGCTCCAGAGCCCGATATTTCACGTGAAACTATCGTCGCCGGCCCTGATTACCAGGGTTTCGCGGCGTGCGCCCAGCAGGGTGGTTCGGCCCCTCAATCATCATGTTTCACGTGGAACGTTTGGCTGAGGTGGATTTCCAGACGCGGTCCGGGACTGATCCGGAGCCTGATTCCCTTCTGGCGCAACCAAGGGTGTCCCGGATGCGTTGTCCGTCAGGCTCGCTTGAGCCCAAGGCTTTAGAATTGTCTGCTCCCGGTGCCCACCCAAGGGCAAGCCAGGCCCCCAGTTTTCGCCTGGCCATGACAGGGCTGTCCCTTGCCGCGGCGGTCGGGCCCAGGTTTCGCCGGAAACGCCGGCTGCCCCGCTTCCCGCTGAAGCGATCCCTCGACCCGCAAGCTAGCGTAACGGCCAGAAAAACCTGGGAGCCTGATTAAGTCATCCCGGCGCCCGCCAACCGGCAGGAAATTCCTGGGTGTCCCGTTTCGGCCAGGGACCTTCGGCGTGAAGCCGTGGCTGCCACGCTTGTTCTTTGCGCAGTGCAGGCCCGGGCCGCTGTGGATAAGCCTCATGTCTTAAACAGGAGCCAATACCGTCACGGGAGTTGGAACAACCGAAAGCTGCTGCGGATGCGGCTTCTTCAGCGGTTTAGTGCTTCACGTGGAACATCCCGCCGCCTGTGGATGACCCTGTGGATAGTTTTTGCCTTATCGGTCGGCTTGGGCCTGCAGGCGGCCGTCGCCGGTCTCTACTGGGGTATAATTACAAGGTTATGGGGGAAAAACTGGCATGACCGAAGAAACCACCTACGACTCAAGCAATATCAAGGTGTTGAAAGGCCTGGATGCGGTCCGCAAGCGCCCCGGCATGTACATCGGAGACACCGATGACGGAACCGGTCTGCATCACATGGTGTTCGAGGTGGTCGACAACTCGATCGATGAGGCGCTGGCGGGTCACTGCTCGGCGATCACGATCCGGCTGCACGAGGACAACTCCGTCACCGTGGCCGACGACGGCCGCGGTATACCTGTCGACATCCACCCGGAAGAAGGCAAGTCCGCCGCCGAGGTGATCATGACGGTGCTTCATGCGGGCGGAAAATTCGACAGCAGCTCCTACAAGGTTTCCGGCGGCCTGCACGGCGTAGGTGTCTCGGTGGTCAACGCACTGTCCGACGCGCTGCACCTAATCATTTACAGGAATGGGAAGGTACACGAACAGAGGTACGTGCTCGGCGAGCCCAGTACACCGCTGCAAGTCACCGGGGAAACGGAAAAACGCGGCACGATCGTGCGTTTTCACCCCAGTTCGAAGATTTTCACGAATATTGAGTTTCACTACGACATCCTCGCCAAGCGCCTGCGCGAACTCTCGTTCCTGAACCAAGGTGTACGTATCCACCTGATCGATGAGCGCGACGGGCGCGAGGACCTGTTCCAGTTCGATGGCGGCATACGGGCCTTTGTCGAGCACCTCAACCGGAACAAGACGCCGATCCACCCGACGGTGCTCCACTTCAGCCGCGAGCACGAGGGCACGCTGGTCGAGTGCGCGCTGCAGTGGAACGATGGCTACCAGGAAAACATGTTCTGCTACACGAACACTATTCCGCAGAAGGACGGTGGTACCCATCTCGCGGGATTCCGCAGCGCCCTCACACGCACGCTGAACGGCTACATTGAAAAAGAGTTCAGCGCGCGAAAGGACAAGGTTCCAACCACCGGAGACGATGCGCGCGAGGGACTTACCGCGGTGCTCTCGGTCAAGGTGGGCGACCCGAAGTTCTCATCGCAGACGAAGGACAAGCTCGTCTCCTCCGAGGTCAAGCCTGCAGTCGAGGCGGCGGTCAACCAGTACCTCGAGGAGTTCCTGCTCGAACATCCGCAGGAAGCCAAGGCCATCGTCGCCAAGATCATCGATGCTGCCCGCGCGCGTGAGGCCGCCCGCAAGGCCCGCGAGATGACCCGGAGAAAGGGCGCGCTCGACGTGGCCGGCCTGCCCGGCAAGCTTGCGGACTGCCAGGAGAAGGACCCGGCGCTGTCCGAACTCTTCCTCGTCGAGGGCGACTCGGCCGGCGGCTCGGCCAAGCAGGGTCGCGACCGGCGCACCCAGGCCGTGCTGCCGCTGAAGGGAAAGATCCTGAACGTGGAGAAGGCCCGCTTCGACAAGATGCTGCAGTCGGCCGAGGTTGGCACGCTGATCACGGCACTCGGCTGCGGAATAGGCCGCGACGACTTCAATCCGGACAAGCTGCGCTACCACCGGATCATCATCATGACCGACGCGGACGTCGACGGTTCCCATATCCGGACCTTGCTCCTGACCTTCTTCTACAGGCAGATGCCGGAGCTGATCGAGCGGGGACACGTCTATATCGCCCAGCCGCCGCTGTACAAGATCAAGCGCGGCAAGGCCGAGCACTACGTGAAGGACGATGCCGAGCTGAACACCTGGCTGCTGAGCTCCGCGCTGGACAAGGCCGTGCTGCACCTGGCCGCCGACGGCGCCACTCTGGAGGGCGAGGCTCTCGCCGACCTTGCGGGCCGCTATATCGCTGTCGAGGGCATCACCCGCAGGCTTTCCCGGCGCTACGACGAACAGCTGCTGGTCCAGCTGCTGTACCAGGACGAGGTCACCGCGAGCCGCATCGAGGATGCCGCATGGCTTGATGGCTGGCTGTCCGGCCTCGAGCAGGCGTTGAACGCCGCGGCCAGCGATGGCGGCTATCGTTACCGCCTCGAGCTTGTCCGCACGGAGACAGCGCCCGCTGGCATCCGCGTGATCCGCACCCGTCACGGTGTCAGCGAAACGCAGGAGCTGCCGATCCGCTTCTTCGCATCGGCCGAGTACCGCAAGCTCGCCGAGCTCGGCGCCAGCCTGCGCGGGCTGATCAGCGCCGGCGGCTACGTGCAGCGTGGCGAGCAGCGCCATGAGGTCGCCAGCTTCGCCGAGGCTGTCACCTGGCTGATGGCCGAGGCGCGCAAGGGCCAGACCATCCAGCGTTACAAGGGTCTCGGCGAGATGAACCCTGATCAGCTGTGGGAAACCACGGTGAATCCGGAGACTCGCCGGCTGATGCAGGTGCGCATAGAGGATGCAGTCGCCGCCGACGAGATCTTCACGACACTGATGGGTGACCATGTCGAGCCCCGGCGTGAGTTCATCGAGCGCAACGCGCTGACGGCGGAGAACATCGACGTCTGAGCTGCCGGCGAGGGTCCCGCTTCGCGTTGATGCATGCGCGCTTCACTTCCGGTACCTTTCAGGCTTCGCCCCCGGGCGGGGCTTGAGATGGCTGGAAAGGAAAAGATCTAATGAGTGTTGCGCATCCCTGGCTGGCCCAGGAGCCCTGGCCTACCGCCCCCATGCCGCGCGAGCTGCTGGAACAGCGCATCGAGCGCGTGCTGACGATGACCAACATCGGTTACTTAGGCACCGTGCGCAAGGACGGCTCCCCGATCGTCAGTCCGCTGGAGTTCTACGCTGACGGCTTCACCCTGTACATCTTCCCCCAGCCCAACAGTCCGAAGATCAAGGCCATGCGCCGCGACCCGCGGGTCTCGATCGCCATCGCCAATCCAATGGCCGGCTGGGCCTGCGTGATGGGATGCCAGATCTTCGGTACGGCCACCCTGCTCGACGTGGGCACGGCGGAATGGGAGCACGGCATGAAGGTGTTCAAGTGGCAGGCTTCTTCGACCGAACTCGGGCGGCCTCTCGACAGGCCGCCGCAGGGTCAGCTCGCACGCATCGAACCCGAGCGCATCGTGTTCACCGAGCACCTGAACCGCAAGTATGGCTACGCGCCGCGTCAGATCTGGACGCCGGACGGCGACTCCCCGAAGGTCGTGCCGGGCGGCAACGCCCAGTAGCCGGAACGCCCGGGCGGGGTCTCAGGCCAGGTAGCCATCGGCGATCTGCTCCGAGACCCGCCAGAGTTCCTCGGCCTGAGCCAGGTCACGCATCCGCTCGCCCGGCAGTATCGGGTTGCAGTCGGCGAAGTAGTAGCCGCTGTAGCCGGCCAGGGCGGGCGCAGTTGCGACGTAGGTTTGCGTCGCCGCGCCCTGCTCGACAGTCTTCATGAAGGTCCAGCCGATCAGGTTCGCGCTGATCTGCTGCCAGCGTGGGAAGTGGCGTCCCAGGTTGGTGTTGATGATGCCCGGGTGAATGCTGTTGGAGGTCGCACGCGTGTCGGCCAGCCGCCGTGCCAGCTCCAGCGAGAACAGGCCGTTGGCCAGCTTGGAAACCCCGTACATGGTCCACGGCGAGTAGTCTCGCTCGCCGGAGAGATTGTCGAACTCTATCCCGGCCTCCGGTGCGAAGCTGTAACCACTGCTTGCGACGACGACGACGCGACCCTGCTCGGCTGCGATCACCTGGTCAAGCAGGTGGCTCGTTAGCACGAAGTGGCCGATGTGGTTGACGAAGAACTGCTGCTCGATCCCGTTGACCTGACGCAGCTCGGGCAGCGCCATGATGCCGGCATTCAGGATCAGAATGTCGATCGGCATCCCCATGTCGCGCACGGTCTGACCGCAGCTGGCGACCGACTCCAGGCTGCTCAACTCACAGGCCACCGGCACCGCGTCACCCTGAATCCTCGCCACCGCCTCGGTGGCGCCTTCCAGAGTGCGGGCCGCGCCGATCACGCGGGCGCCGCGCAGTGCCAGCACCCGCATCGTCTCGAAGCCGAGGCCGGAATTGCAGCCCGTGATGAACGCGGTGCGTCCGCGCAGGTCGAGGCCGTCCGTCACCTCCATGGCCGTTGACCGGGCGTCGAACGGCCCTACCGGAACGCCGGGCGGGCGCTCATCGGTCTGGACATCGGGGTTGCGGCAGCCGGCCAGCGTGGTCCCGGCCACTACGGCCGAGGCGCCGGCGATGAAGCGGCGACGGTTGATGCCTGGTCTCATGCGGGGGCCTCCGCGCGTGTGCAGTGGAAGTCAGCGAGGGGGTCGAGCATACCCCTGGGGGATTTACCGGTCGAGCGCGGTCAGCTTCCGCTGGCGGCGCGATAGAACGGGTTGCGTCCCGCCTGGTGGTCGGTGGTGTCGACGATGCCCGCCACCACGGGCACGGCACGGCGCACCATGACCTCGAACCCCTGCCTCAGCGTGAACTGCGAGGATGCGCAGCCCTGGCATCCGCCCTCCATGCGGATATACAGGACGCCCTGCTGCACCCGTACGAGCACGATACGTCCCCCGTGGGCGGCGATGCTGCGGTTCACCTCCCCGTCCAGCAGCTGCTGCACCCGCGCACGAATCGCATCATCGTCCGCAGCTTTGCCGGTTTCTGATGCCCGGCTCTCGAGGACCGCGGGTATCCCGGTCGCCAGCTGTGCACGGATCGCACTGCCAATGGCGCGCTTGAGCGATGACCATTCCACACCGGCGCCCTTGCCGACGGTGACAACCGTCCCGGACACCAGCACCCGGCGCACGCCTTCAAGGGCGAACAGCCGCTCGGGCAGCGGCGAGCCGGCAGCCTCGGCCGCGGAAGCATAGTGCCAGGGCCCGCCCGGATGGACCTCGCGACTCACGGTGAAGCGGCAGCTGTCCGGGTCGGACAGTGCCGGCTCGGCGCGGATGGCGACCGGCTGACTTGCTGCCGGGCTCTCAGACATCCTCACCGCCCTGGCATGCGGCCTGCTCCCCGAGTTCGCGCAGGCGGACGAAGCTGCCGAGACCCGAGTCGTGGCCATCGCTCCAGGTCAGGCTGATCGCGTAGTTGCCGACGCTCGCCAGCCTCTGCGGTGCCACGTCCAGCGGCACGGTGGCCGGATCCAGCAGCGGCCGGCCGCTCATCTCCTCGACACACAGGGCACATCGGCAGGCCAGCCGAAGATCCCGGACATCCACCGAATGCAGCGCTCCGTCTGCCCACAGGACCTGAAGCGTGCGGTCATCGCGCCGGCGCAGGCCAACCGGCGTCAGAGGGTCTCCCCCCGGGCCTGCCTCCGACTCCAGCCACTGCGGTGCGCCCTCGCCCGTGTTCCAGTCCCACAGGAACGGCTTGAGGCCGCGCCGGCGCCGCCCCGCCAGGACGCCCACAAGCTCGGCAGCCAGCGCAGAGAAGGCCTGCGCGCTGGCTCCGTCCGGGTGATCGACCATGACCGGCCGGCCCTCGTCCCCGCTGACGACCACCGCGGCATCCAGCGGCAGGGAGCCGAGAAACGGCACGCCGAGCTCCTCGCTCATACGACGGCCGCCGCCCCGGCTGAACACGTCGGTGGTTTTGCCGCAGTGCGGGCAGCAGAAGCTGCTCATGTTCTCGATGATGCCGAGGATTGGCACCTGCACCCGCTCGAACATGCGCAGCCCGCGGCGGGCGATTCTCAGGCTCACGTCCTGGGGCGTGGTCACGACGATAGCCCCGGACAGCGGCACGCTCTGGACCAGCGTCAGCTGGATGTCGCCGGTGCCCGGGGGAAGATCGAGCAGCAGGTAATCGAGTTCGCCCCACTCGACGGCGCCGAGGAACATGCGCAGGTACTTGGTGACCATCGGACCGCGCATGACCGCCGGGTTGTCGTCACCGGTCAGCAGGCCCATTGAGATCATCTTCACGCCGTGGGCCTCGGCTGGGAGCGCCTTGCCCTCAGGCGTGCTTGCCGGCTTCTGGCCTGATGCCACGCCGAGCATGCCCGGTATGCTGGGTCCGAGGATGTCGGCATCGAGCAAACCGACTTTCAGGCCGCCCCGCGCCAGCGCGGTGGCCAGGTTGACGCTGACCGTGGACTTGCCTACGCCACCCTTGCCGCTGCCGATGGCGATGACCTGCCGGATGCCCGGCAGCTGGTCGAGCTGCTGGCTTTCAGCCGTTCCTGCGTTTGCCACTTTCCTCCGCTCCTCGCTCCGTGAGTAGCCTGACTTCCTCGACTTGCGCCGGAGTCAGTTCTTCCATGAGGGTATCCCGCGTCCGGACGGCCTGCTCGGAGCCACCTGCAGCGGCTCGGCTGTACCACACGCAGGCGCGGACAAGGTCCTGCTCCACGCCCTCGCCGTTAGCGTAGAGGATACCGAGGTTGTACTGCGCATCGGCATCACCCTGCCTGGCCGCCTCCCGGTACCAGTGCAGGGCCTTGCCGAGATCCTGCTCGGCCCCTTCGGCCGTGGCGTGCAGTACGCCCAGGTTGAACTGGGCGGCCCTGAAGCCCTGTCGGGCGGCCTTCTCGTACCAGTCGAGCGCAGCCTGCCGGTCGCTGGCCGTGCCGAGACCGTTTGCGTGCAGCACGCCGAGGTTGTACTGCGCGCGCGGGTCACCGGCCTCGGCCAGCGGGGCCCAGGCCCGACGCGCTGCGGCATAATCACCGCGCCGGGCCTGTGCCAGTCCGGCCTTGAATGGATCGGTCACGGAAACCTCTCGTTTCAGCCGCTCAGAGGGCGGCTCACTCGACTTGCTGGTTGCCTGCGCTCATGCGGGCAGGCCCTCTGCCTTGCGCGCAGCCTGCACGGCGGGCCTTGCGCCGATTTCACTGACGTAGCGCTCGAGCCGCGGCCACGTCGACAGGTCCAGCTTCGCGAAAGGTGCCCAGCTGAGCACAGTGTACAGGTAGCTGTCGGCGGCGCTGAACCGGTCGCCGAGCAGGAAGTCGCGCGAGTCGAGCTCCGCCGCCACCAGCTGCAGCCGTCCCTCGAGCTTGTTTCTTGCAGAGGCTCGGAATTCTTCCGGGGCGCCGGGGCGAACCAGCGGTCCGAACCCCTTGTGCAGCTCGGTGCCGATGAAGCTCAGCCACTCCTGCATACGATAACGCGCCATGTCCCCGGGAGGGGGCGCGAGACCGGACCCAGGCGCCAGGTCGGCAATGTACTGGACGATGGCCGCCACCTCGGTAAGGACCTGGCCGTCGTCAAGCTCCAGCGCAGGGACATAGCCCTTAGGGTTGACGCTCCGGTAGCTCCGGCCGTCGCTGACTTCGCGTTTGCGCATGTCGACTTTCTCTGCAGTATGCGCAAGCCCTGCCTCGTGCAGGCAGATATGGGGCGCGAGCGAGCAGGCGGCGGGAGAGAAATAGAGTTTCATGGGGCCCTCCTGGGCGGATGGAGGCAGTTCACCCGGATACCTTGCTTTCTGATCTGCGCCGGGTCAATGCACCCCGGGGGCTGAGCCTGCGCCTCGTCCGTTACCAGGTCAGGGCCACGGCCCAGCACTCCACCTCTAAGGCTCCGGCTGCCCTTGCGGCGCTGGCCAGGGCCATCGCGGTCGCCCCGGTCGTGATCACGTCGTCGATCACCGCGACCCTCAAGCCAGCGCAGTCGGGGCTGGCCAGGAAGGCACCGCGAAGGTTGCGTGCCCGCTGCGCGGCCGGGAGTCCCGCCTGGGCGCCTGTTTCGCGCACCCGGGAGGCCAGCCGGGCGTCGGCCCTGAGGCCCAGGCGCCGGCCGGCGACACTGGCAATCTCGGCCGCCTGGTTGAAGCCGCGCGCCGCTTCGCGCCGCGGATGCAGTGGCACCGGCAGCAGCAGGTCGGGCATCGTCCACGCAGGTGCCGCCGCCAGCAGCGCGATCCGGGCGGCAAGCAGCTCGCCCAGCAGCCGGCCCAGATCGATGCGCTGCTGGTACTTGCAGAGGCTGACCAGGCGATCGAGCGGGTACTCGTAGACCAGCGCGGCGACGACGCGAGAAAACGCAGCGGACGGCCAGCGGCATGCGCCGCAGGGCCCGGTCGGCGCCTGCAGTGGCACCGGGCGGCCGCAGCGGCTGCAGCCGTGACGGATCCAGGGCAGGTCATCGCTGCATGGCCCGCACAGGTCGTGGCCTTGCTCCGGCGCCCCGCAGAGCACGCAGGCCGGCGGGAACAGCCGGGCGATCCATCCGTCAACTCTGGCCGGGCGCATTGGGTTGACAGCCTCCATGGGCCCTCGGGATACTTGTTTCTACCGCTGCGCCGGCTGCCCTGACAGCAGCAAAACGGCGCAATTTCCCAGCTTTCTTCTGATTTACCGGGGGTCGACATGGACGGCGTGCGCACGGACTGGACGCGCGAGGAGGTGGCAGCGCTGTTCGCGCTGCCGTTCAACGAGCTCCTCTGGCAGGCACACTCCGTGCACCGCCAGCACTTCGATCCTGCCGAGGTGCAGATCAGCACGCTGCTGAGCATCAAGACCGGGGGTTGCCCCGAGGACTGCGGCTACTGCCCCCAGAGCGTGCACTTCAGTACCGGCCTCGGACCGGAAGCCCTGATGCCGCTGGAGGACGTGCTCGCACACGCGCGCAAGGCCAGGGCGCGAGGGGCAACCCGCTTCTGCATGGGTGCCGCTTACCGGAATCCGAAGCCGAGCCAGCTCGCCAGGATCACCGAAATGGTCGCAGCGGTGCACGAGCTTGGCCTCGAGACCTGCGCGACGCTGGGCATGCTGGACGAGGCGCAGGCGCGGGAGCTCAAGGCGGCAGGGCTGGATTACTACAACCACAATCTGGATACCTCGCCGGCGCACTACCCGAACGTGATCTCGACGCGCACCTACCAAGACCGGCTCGATACGCTTTCTGCCGTGCGTGAGGCCGGTCTCAAGGTCTGCTGCGGGGGCATCATCGGCCTGGGGGAGGGCCCCGAGGACCGTATCGACCTGCTGCACACGCTGGCCACGCTGCCGGCACACCCGGAGAGCGTGCCGGTCAACCAGCTGGTACAGGTCCAGGGCACGCCGCTGGCAGGGGCGGATGCCGTTGATCCGCTGGATTTTGTCCGGGTGATCGCCGTAGCCCGCATCCTGATGCCCAGGTCCCGGGTGCGGCTGTCGGCCGGTCGCAAGCAGATGAGCGACGAAATGCAGGCGCTGTGCTTCTTTGCTGGCGCCAATTCCCTGTTTTACGGCGAGCAGCTGCTGACGACGCCGAACCCGGCAGCGGATCGCGACCGTGCGCTGCTATCGCGGCTGGGCGCGCGCCCGGCGACAGCCTGAGTCATGGCCGCCCGGTGCGCGTGGGCGGACTCAGCGCAGGCGCTCGACCAGCAGCTCGTTCAGCTCGACGACATAGCCGTCCGGGTCGGTCAGGATGCTGACCCTTACCGGGATCGCCGGGCCTTCGCCATAGCCCGGAAAGCTGGTCTGCGCGGGCTCGCTCAGCACGCGTACGCCGGGTGTCGCGCGGGCCGCCGCGAAAATCCGGTCCAGCTCGGGCGTGTTGAACAGCAGCACCGTACTGCCGATGCTGAATGGGCCGATCGGGTCGATCCGCGCGGGTCTGCGTGGCTTCAGATACTCGATGAGACCGATCATGCCGATGAAGTCATCGTTGGCCTGAAGCAGGACCAGGCGCAGCGAGCGATCGGCGCTCTCGTCATCCAGGGCCTCGCGCGGCGTGCGGATCACCTGGTCATAGGCCACCGTGAGCCCAAGCGCTTCCTGGTAAAACGCCAGGGAGACGGCCATGTCGGCGACGATCAGCGTCGTGCGGCGCAGGTCGATCGGGACCTGCTGATCTTCCGGTACAGGTCCGCCGTAAGCCAGGCTCGTCAGCAGCAGCAGCGAGAGCCATGCACCTCGAAGCCCGTCCATCGCAGTCCCCCCCGAGCTGGATCATGGGCGATCATTTAAGCATCGATCAGGCCCGGGTGCGCAGCAGCTTTGCCCGGGCGGCCGGAGGCTACGACAGCGCGGACATCCTGCAGACCGAGGTCCGCGAGCGGCTGCTCGAACGCCTGGACCCGGTCAGCCTGTCGCCGCAGGCCGTTCTCGACCTCGGCAGCGGCACCGGCAAGGCACTGCCGGCCCTGGCGGCGCGTTTTCCGCAGGCGTGGCTGCTCGCACTCGACCTTGTGCCTGAAATGCTGGCCCGCGCGCGTGAGCGTGTCCCCGGGGCTGGGCTGGTCTGCGCCGATGCCGCCTGCCTGCCGCTGGCCGGTCAGAGCGTCGACCTCGTTTTTTCCAGCCTGGTGCTGCATTGGGCACCCGATATCGCCAGGGCAGTGACCGAAGCCAGGCGCGTGCTTCGCCACCCTGGCCTGTTCTGCCTCGCCACCCTGGGCCCGGACTCCTATGGCGAACTGCGCAGCGCCTGGGCCGAGGCCGACCGCTACAGCCACGTCCTGGCCTTTCCGGAGATGCATAATCTGGGCGATGCGCTGGTGCGCGCGGGTTTCGCTGAACCAGTGCTGGCGACCGAGCACCTGACGCTGACCTATCCTGACCTGCCCGCGCTGGTCCGGGACCTGCGCGTGACCGGTACGGGCAACGCGACCGCCGGGCGCAACCGCGGCCTCACCAGCCCGCGCACCTGGGCCCGGATGGCTGCGGCCTACGAGCGTTTCCGCACGCCCGAGGGCCGGCTGCCGGCGACCATCGAGGTGCTGTTCGCCGTCGCCTGGGTCCCGGACCCTGCGGCGCGGCGCGCTGGCCCGGAGGAGCAGAGCTTCCCGATCTCCCGGCTCGGCCTCCGAGGTTGATGCAGTTGATCTGCCAAGTGCCTGTTTTCGAGCGGATATGATACTGCGCTAATGCCGCCAGTGAATTGCGTGCCCCGGACGCTTCAAGTACCATTCGGCGGCCCGCGGCAGGGAGGCCCGGTGGCCGAACGTCGCGGCGGAGCCCGGAACCGGGGCAATTGGCCATGCACCTGTTTGAGATCAGCCCGAATTCCTCCCTGACCAGCGGTCAGGCGGCATTCTTCTATCTCTCCATAGTCGTGGTGACCCTGACCATAGCGTTGGGCTTTGCCGCTGCCGGTTTCTGGCCGATCCTGCCCTTTGCCGGGCTGGAGCTGGCGATCCTAGGCCTCGCGCTGCGGACGGTACGCCGTCGGGCACGGCGGCGCGAATCGATCCGGATCGACACCCACGAGGTCGTGATCCGGAGTGAGGACGGGGCGGACGTGCGTGAGCATCGTTTCACCCGGACCTGGACCCGCGTGCAGCTGGTGCGCTCGCGGGTGGCGCACTGGCCCAGCCGGCTGCTGCTGAGCAGTCGGGGCGAGCGCGTGGAAGTGGGCGCCTGTCTCACCGAGGGTGAGCGGCGCAGCCTGAAGCGGCGCCTGGCGGAGGTCCTGGCCCCGCAGTGATGCCGGGACGGCGTGGGCCGTCCGCTGGCTGAGGAAAACCTGAGGACTCACAGATGCCGTCACGGATTGCGAAGCTGCTCCACCGCCTGTTCGTCGTGCTGCCGCTCGCCGGAATTGCCGCCGCCCAGGCCGAAGCGCCCCGGTGGCAGGTCAACATGCCGGTTGGCGTGACGCCGATCAGCCGCGAAACCTACGAGCTTCACATGCTGATCCTCTGGGTCTGCGTCGTGATCGGCGTGATCGTCTTTGGCGCGATGACCTACGCGCTGGTCAAGTTCCGGCATTCCAAGGGCGCTGTTCCCGCACGCTGGTCGCACAGTACGACGGCCGAGGTCATCTGGACCGTCATCCCGACGATCATCGTCGTCTGGATGGCCTACGTGGCCACGCCCCTGCTCATCAAGATCGAGGACACCCGCGGCGCCGAGCTCACTGTGAAGATCACGGGCTACCAGTGGATGTGGGAGTATGAATACATCGGTCATGACGTGCGCTTCTTCAGCGTGCTTGCCGAGGAGAGCAACGCGGCGCGCCGCCTGCGCTCCGGCATCGACCCGTTCACGGTCGAGAACTACCTGCTCGACGTCGACGAGCCGCTCGTGGTGCCGACCAACACAAAGATCCGCTACCTGCTGACCTCCAACGACGTGCTGCACGCTTGGTGGGTCCCGGACTTTGCCGTGAAACGGGACGCGATCCCGGGCCGCATCAACGAGGGCTGGTTCCTCGTCGAGGAGCCTGGCACCTACCGTGGCCAGTGTGCGGAGCTCTGCGGCAAGGACCACGGCTTCATGCCGATCGTCGTCGTCGCCGTGCCACCCGAGCAGTTCACCGCCTGGCTGGATGAGCGGCGAGACGTCCAGTACGCCGGCCGAGAAGAGCAGGCCCCCCGCCTCGGGGCGGTGAACTGACCCCCCGACGCCACCGTATCGCCCGAACAGCGCACCAGATTCCACGGAGCCAACCCCGATGAGCCAGACCACCCACGCCGGCACCCACGAGCACCACGACGACCACGATCACGGGCCGCCCAAGGGCATCAAGCGCTGGCTGTTCACCACGAACCACAAGGACATCGGCACGATGTACCTGGTGTTCGCGTTGATCATGCTGTTCGTCGGCGGCGCGATGAGCCTGGTGATCCGCGCCGAGCTGTTCCAGCCCGGCATGCAGTTCGTGCATCCGGACTTTTTCAACCAGATGACGACGATGCACGCCCTGATCATGGTCTTCGGCATGATCATGCCCGCGTTCGTCGGTTTCGCGAACTGGATGATCCCGATGATGATCGGCGCGCCCGACATGGCCCTGCCGCGTCTCAACAACTGGTCGTTCTGGATCCTGCCTTTCGCCAGCCTGCTGCTGCTCTCGACGCTCTTCATGCCGGGCGGCGCGCCGGCCTCCGGCTGGACCATGTATCCACCGCTGGTCCTGCAGACCGGCGACGCGTTCCCGTTCCTGATCTTCTCGGTCCACCTGCTCGGCATGTCGTCGATCCTCGGCGCGATCAACATCATCGTCACCATCATGAACATGCGCGCGCCGGGCATGACCCTGCTCAAGATGCCGATGTTCTGCTGGACCTGGCTGATCACCGCCTACCTGCTGATCGCCGTAATGCCGGTGCTCGCGGGTGGCGTTACCATGCTGCTAACCGACCAGTATTTCGGCACCAGCTTCTTCCAGATTGCCGGCGGCGGTGATCCGGTGCTGTTCCAGCATATCTTCTGGTTCTTCGGGCACCCGGAGGTGTACATCATCATCCTGCCTGCCTTCGGCATCATTTCGCAGATCCTGCCGACCTTCTCCCGCAAGCCGCTGTTCGGCTACGAGTCGATGGTCTACGCGGTGGCTGCGATTGCGTTCCTGTCGTTCATCGTGTGGGCACACCACATGTTCACCGTAGGCATGCCGCTGGCCGGCCAGCTCTTCTTCATGATGTCGACGATGCTGATCGCGATCCCGACCGGCGTGAAGATTTTCAACTGGACGGCAACGATGTGGCGGGGCTCGATCTCCTTCGAAACCCCGATGCTGTTCTCGGTGGCGTTCCTGTTCCTGTTCACGATTGGCGGCTTCTCCGGCCTGATGCTCGCGATCGTGCCGGCCGACTTCCAGTACCACGACTCCTACTTCGTCGTGGCCCACTTCCACTACGTGCTGGTCCCGGGTGCCCTGTTCGGTGCGATCGCCGGTGCCTACTACTGGCTGCCGAAGTGGACCGGCCACATGTATGACGAGACGCTGGGCAAGGTGCATTTCTGGCTGTCGGCCATCTTCGTCAACATCACCTTCTTCCCGCAGCATTTCGTCGGCCTGGCCGGCATGCCTCGGCGGATTCCGGACTATGCAACGCAGTTTGCCGACTTCAACATGATCTCGAGCATCGGCGCGTTCGGCTTCGGCTTCTCGCAGCTGCTGTTCGTCTATGTGATCATCAAGTGTGTCAAGGGCGGCCAGAAGGCCACCGACCAGGTCTGGGACAACCCCGAGGGACTGGAGTGGACTGTGCCGTCGCCGGCGCCGTATCACACCTTTGATACGGCACCGGTCGTCAAGTGAGTGAGGACCCGGCCGGCCGTCGCCGACGCGTGCTGCTCGCTGCGTGGCTGCTGGGTGGGCTGGCGCTGGCCTTCTATCTGGCTTTTTTCGTGATCAACGTGATCCGCAACTGACCGAGAGAAAGGATATGAGCAGGACACAGGGAAATACCCGCAGGCATGCGGGGCTCATCGTCAGGCTTGCCGCCATGGCGGTCGCGATGTTCGGCTTCGGCTATCTGCTCGTCCCGCTCTATGACATCTTCTGCGAGATCACCGGAATCGGCGGCCGCGTGAACGACGAGCCTGCCTCGCTGGCCCAGCTCTCCGGTACGCCAGTGGACCCGGACCGTCGCATCACCGTCGAGTTCGTGGCCAGCGTGAACCAGCAGGCCCCGTGGGAGTTCCGCCCCAACGTGGTCACCATGGAGGTCGTGCCCGGTGAGCTCTACAATACGGCCTACTTTGCCCGTAACCTGACTGAACGAGGCCTGGTCGGCACGGCCGTCCCCAGCGTCTCCCCGGGCGAAGCCGCGAGGCATTTCCTCAAGATCGAGTGCTTCTGTTTCACGGAGCAGGCCTTTGCAGCCAGTGAGGGTCGCGACATGGACGTGATGTTCATCGTCGATCCGGCGCTGCCCGCACACCTCGATCGTGTGACACTCTCATATACGTTCATCGAAACCCCTCGGGCTGCCGCTGCCGGCAACGCCCGCTGAAGGAACCCAGCCCATGGCGCAGACCCAAGCCGAAGCCAAGTACTACGTTCCGCATGACACCCGCTGGCCGCTCATCGGCTCGGTGGGCCTGTTCGTCCTGTTCCTCGGAGTTTCGCTCTGGCTGAACGAGACGGCTGGCGGGCCGATTGTCGTGCTGCTCGGTGCGGCGATCGTGATCTACATGGTGGTGGCCTGGTTTGCCGAAGTGATCCGCGAGAGCGAATCGGGCCTGTACAACGCCCAGGTCGACAAATCCTTCAGGATGGGGATGACCTGGTTCATCTTCTCCGAGGTCACTTTCTTCGCCTGCTTCTTCGGCGCGCTTTTCTATGCGCGTCTGCTGGTGCAGCCCTGGCTGGGTGGCGAGGGCAGCGACAGCGTGACCAACGCCTTTCTCTGGCCCGGTTTCGAAAGCGGGTGGCCGTCCAGCGGGCCGGAGCGCATCGGCGGCGACTTCGACGTGATCGGGCCGTGGGGCCTGCCGGCGATCATGACCGGTATCCTGCTGCTCAGCGGCGTGACGATCACTGTAGCCCACCATGCGCTCAAGGACGGCAACCGGCAGGCGCTGAACTGGTCCCTGTTCCTGACCTTCGCGCTCGGCTTCCTGTTCCTGGGCCTCCAGGCCTACGAGTACACTTACCTGTACACCCAGCTGAACCTGACGCTGGCCACGGGCATCTACGGCAACACGCTGTTCATGCTGTCCGGCTTCCACGGGCTGCACGTGCTGCTGGGTGCGACCATGCTGGTGGTGATCTGGCTGCGCTGCCTCAAGGGCCACTTCACGCCAGAGCGCCACTTCGCCTTCGAGGCAGTCGCATGGTACTGGCATTTCGTCGACGTAGTCTGGCTGGCGCTGTTCATATTCGTCTACTGGCTCTGAGCCAGCAGGTGGCTCAAGGCGGTGGGTGTGCGCGCCGCCAGCCGCCCTAGCGCGGGAGGCCGGTGGGCTCGATGAGCCCGGCTGCCCCGGCGACCATGAGCAGCACGAAAAGCGCAACAGACAGCGCGACCCGGACCGTCAGCGCACGCACCGTGCGCCTGGAGTCGCCATCGTCGCGCAGCAGATAGAAGAGGCTCGAAGCGAGGCTCGTCAGGATGCCGGCGAAGATGAGCAGGATGATGATCTTCATGATGGCCTACCCTAGCGCGTGAGCAGGCGCCACTCAAGCCGGGTGACGCTGCTCTGGGGCACTATCGGTGCGCTGCTGTTCGGCGCGCTGTTCGCCAGCGCCGGCAGCTGGCAGCTGGGCCGCGCTGCAGAAAAGCGCGCACTCTTCGCCGATTTCGACCGGGCCGCGCAGGCCAGCCCCCTCGAGGGTATGCCTGATCTGGCGCTGCTCGCCGGAAATCGCTATCAGCCGTTGCGGCTGTCCGGGCGCTATGACGCCTCCCGCCAGGTGCTGCTCGACAGCGTGATCGTCGGCGGACAGGTCGGGTACTACGTGCTGACGCCGCTGCTGACCGAGGCCGGTGCCGTGATGGTCAACCGCGGCTTCGTGCGCGCAGACCCGGACCGGAGAGTTCTGCCGGAGATCGATGTGGATGAACGTGCACGGACGATCACCGGTATGATGGACACGCTGCCACGTCCAGGCATCGCGCTGCAGGCCCCGCTGCCCACGCCCGATGCGCCCTGGCCCCGCCGGCTCTCCTGGCCGGATGCCAGCGTGCTTAGCGGCCAGCTGGGCTACACGGTGCCTGCGGCCCAGCTGCTCCTCCTGCCCGGCGAGCCTGACGGATACCTGCGCGAGTGGCGGCCGGCGCTGATGTCACCCGAGACCCATCTCGGCTATGCCGTCCAGTGGTTCGGCCTGCTGGTTGCGGTGATCGTGGTCTACCTGCTGTTGCTGGTCCGTTTCCTGAGGAACCAAACAAAGTGAGTGCCGAAAACACCCCTCGCCCTGGTCGTCCCATGTGGACGCTGGCTGCGCTCGCGTTGCTGTTCTTCGGGCCCATGGCGGTCTCCATGTGGATGTATTTCTCGGCGGACGGCTGGCGTCCCGAGGGCAGCACGGCCCACGGCATCCTGCTGGCGGAACCGCTGGTCCTGGACACTGGGGCCTGGGTCACCCCGGAGGGCGGGGCGGTCGAGCTTGCCGGCAAGTGGCAGCTGGTGCATGTCGTCGACCGTGACTGCGACGTCGCCTGTGCCGATGCGCTGGTCGCCTCGCGGCAGGTCCGCCGCGCGCTGGGGCGCGACATGACCCGGATCCAGCGAGTGCTATGGCTGGACGGTGCGCACCCCGACCCGGAAAGCCTGGCGCGCGAGCACAGCGGCCTGCTCCAGGCTGCCCCGTCAGCAGACGAAGCAGCCCGGATCCGCGCCGCGATAGGCCCGGCCATCTCGGGCAACCTGCTGCTGATCGACCCCCTGGGCAACCTCATCATTCATTTTCCGGAGGACACCGGCATGGCCGGACTCCACGACGACCTGAAGAAGCTGCTGCGGGCCTCGCAGATCGGATGAAGCTGATCTCATGAACACGACGCTCTGGTATCGCCGCCTCCTGTACATCACCACGCTGATCTGCCTCTGCGTCATAGTAATCGGCGCCTGGGTCCGGCTGACGGATGCCGGGCTTGGCTGTCCGGACTGGCCGGGTTGCTACGGCCGCCTTGTGCTGCCCGCCGACGAGGCCGTCAGGGCGGAACTGCAGGAGGCCTTTCCCGAGCGCGCGCTGGATCCGGGGGCAGCCTGGCGGGAGATGATCCACCGCTACCTCGCCAGCATCCTCGGTTTGTGCATCATCGGCATCGCCGCGCTCGCCTGGCTCAACCGCCGCAGGCCAGGCCAGCCGGTAAAGATGCCGCTGGCCCTGGTCGCGCTGGTGATTTTCCAGGGCATCCTCGGCATGTGGACGGTCACCCTCCTGCTGAAGCCGCTGATCGTCATGGCCCACCTGCTGGGCGGCCTGGCGACGCTCTCGCTGCTGTTCTGGCTGCTGCTGACCGAAAGGCGCCGCCCGCCGGACGGGCGCTGGCGACGTGTTGCGGCGGCTCCGGCCGTCGCCGCCATCATCGTGCTGCTGGGGCAGATTTCGCTGGGTGGCTGGACCAGCACCAACTACGCCGCGCTGGCCTGCCCGGACTTGCCGACCTGCATGGGCCAGTGGTGGCCCGAGGGGATGGACTTCCGGGAAGGCTTCATCATGTGGCGCGGCATCGGCATCGACTACGAGTTCGGTGTGCTCGAGTCCGATGCACGCCTGGCCATCCACTTCACGCACCGGCTTGGTGGCCTCATCACCTTTCTGTTCCTGATCGGCGTCGCCTGCTGGTACCTGCTGCGCGAGCCACGACGGCGACAGGTCGGCCAGGCCGCAGGCCTCGTCATCGCGGCGGTCGGGCTGCAGGTGCTGATCGGGCTGGGCGTGGTCTGGTACGGTGTCCCGCTGACGCTGGCTGCCGCGCATAATGGTTTCGCTGCGCTGCTGCTGCTGGCCACTCTCAACCTGTACCACGCCGCTTCGAGGCTGCCCGCCTGACCGGCGGGCGGCCGCAGCGATGAACCGCTTCGTGACTGGCGTTCTGGCGGCGACTGTCCTGCTGGGTGTGCTGCTGTGGGTCGTGCTGGAGATCGTCGGTGAGTTTGCGGCCGGCCCCCGCGAAGCGCCGCCCCTCTCCGAGGGGCCGCTTCCGCCGCCACCAGGCGTCACGCGCATTGCCTCGCACGAGGAACTGGTCGCTGCGCTGGACGCGCGCGGGATCGACAGTGAAGTGCCACTGCAGGGCTGGCGCGACTGGCTCGCGCAGCGCGGGTTTCTTGGCGCACAGCCGCTGCTGGGGATCGGCTCCGAACGTGCCCGTGCCCGCTTTTATGATCATCTGGACGACGAGGCCCTGGCGGCGCTGGCCGCCCAGTCCGATGCCGGCGCCCTGCAGCACCTGGCCGAACGCCAGCGCCGGGACGACCCCGTAACGGCAATGCAGCTTTACCGCCGCGCCGCCGAGGCGGGGTCCGTCGCGGCGATGATCGAGCTCTCGGCCCTGTACGACACAGTGGCCCGTATGGCTGCCGAGGACTGGCCGGGTCCGCCCCCGGATCCTGACGTGCTGGCCGGGCTGTCCGGTCCCGCACCCGGCCGCGACCTGCACGAGGAGTCACTGGCCTGGCTGCTGGCCGCGCTGCGTGACGGTGGCGAGGCGCTGGCTACCCCCGAGCGCCTGGACTGGGCCGAGCAGCTGGCAGCCTCGCTGGAGCCGCAGAGGCGCAGTGCCGTCTGCAGCCGTTCGGCGACCCTGTTCCTGCAGATGGGAGCCCCGCGACGGGCTGCCGGATTCACGCCGGTGCGCCAGGCGCCTCCTCCGCTGTTCGTCGCCGCTCGCGGCATCGATGCGCGCGATCCATGCCGGGCAACCGCGACGCCACTGGGGCGCGTGCTGGAGCTCGCGCAGTGTGCCGCCGAGCCCGTAGTCGATGGCAGTGCGCGTCAGATGGACCTGTGGATCTGTCCGGCGGCGCTGTTCCCGTGATCTGCGCCGTTTTGCCGGTCACCCGGCCGGAAAGCCGGTGCTACCATGTGTACGCAGGATGGACGTCTCCAATCTTCTCGATGAGCTGAACCCGGCCCAGCGCGATGCGGTCAGTGCGCCGTCCGAGCCGGTGATGGTGATCGCCGGTGCGGGCAGCGGCAAGACGCGGGTGCTGGTGCACCGGATGGCCTGGCTCATCGACGTGTGCCAGGTTTCCCCTACAGGCATCCTCGCGGTCACCTTCACCAACAAGGCGGCTGCCGAAATGCGCAGCCGCGTCAGCCAGCTGCTGGACCAGCCGGTGGACCACCTGTGGATCGGCACCTTCCATGGGCTTGCCCATCGGCTCCTGCGTCGTCACTGGCGGGAGGCGGGCCTGCCGGAGGGCTTCCAGATCATTGATGCCGAGGACCAGCAGCGCCTGCTCAGGCGCCTGATCCGTGACCGTGAGCTCGACGAGTCGACCTGGGTGCCGCGCGAGGTCCAGTGGTTCATCAACAACCAGAAGGATGACGGCCTGCGCCCGGAGCAGATCCCGGACCAGGGTGACCCCAACCGCCGCCAGCTGATCCACCTGTATGAGCTTTACCAGTCGGTCTGCGACCAGTCCGGGCTGGTGGATTTCGCCGAGCTCCTGCTGCGTGCCTGGGAACTGTGGCAGCACAACCCGGAGCTGCTGGAGCGCTACCGCCGGCGCTTTGCCCATGTGCTGGTGGACGAATTCCAGGACACCAACGGGATCCAGTATGCGTGGCTGCGCCTGCTGACCGGCCACAGCGGGATACCGTTCGTCGTTGGCGACGACGACCAGTCCATCTACCGCTGGCGCGGGGCCCGGGTCGAGAACATGGACCGCTTCCGCCGCGACTTCCCGGGAGCCAGGCTGGTCAAGCTCGAGCAGAACTACCGGTCCACGCAGAACATCCTGCGCGCGGCCAACGCGATCATCGCGCGCAACAGCGCCCGCATGGGCAAGGAGCTCTGGACAGCCGGCAGCGAGGGCAGCCCGATCCGGCTGTTCCGGGCCTGGAACGAGCGCGAGGAGGCCGATTTCGTCATCGGCCGGATCCAGGAATGGGTCAGCCAGGGCAACATGCGCCGCGAGGCCGCCGTGCTCTACCGTTCCAACGCGCAATCCCGGGTCTTCGAGGAGGCGCTGATGCAGGTACGGATCCCTTACCGGGTCTACGGGGGCCAGCGCTTCTTCGAGCGTGCCGAGATCAAGGATGCGCTGGCCTACCTGCGCCTCGTCGCCAATCGCAGCGACGACGCCGCATTCGACCGCGTCGTCAACGTGCCCACGCGCGGGATCGGCGCGCGCAGCGTCGACAGCATCCGCGAGTATGCACGCGCCAATGCCATGCCGCTCTGGCGAGCGGCGCAGGTGCTGGCGGCCGACGCCGGCGGGCGCACCGGCCGTGCGGTTACGGGCTTCCTGCAGCTGATCGAGGCGCTGGACGAGGCGACTGCGGGCCTGCCGCTGCATGAGCAGGTCGATCACGTGATCCGTCACAGTGGCCTTGTCGGGCACTATCGCAAGGAGCCGCGCGACCGTGCCGAGACCCGGCTCGAGAACCTGGACGAGCTCGTCAGCGCCGCGCGCAGCTTCGACGTGGGCGAGCTCGCCGACGAGATCGGCGTGCTGCCCGCCTTCCTCTCACATGCGGCTCTGGAATCCGGGGAAGGCCAGGGCGACACCTGGGAAGACTGCGTACAGCTGATGACGCTGCACACGGCCAAGGGCCTGGAATTCCCGGTCGTGTTCCTGACCGGGATGGAGGACGGCCTGTTTCCCCACCGGCGCTCGCTCAACGATGCCGATGGACTCGAGGAAGAGCGGCGCCTGTGCTACGTCGGGGCTACGCGGGCGATGAGCGAGCTTTACCTCAGCTTCGCGGAGCAGCGGCGCCTGCACGGCATGGACAGCTACGCGCAGCCCTCGCGCTTCATTGCCGAGATTCCGGCCGAGCTTGTTGAGGAGGTGCGCCCGCGCGTGCAGGTCTCGCGCCCGGCCTGGCGCAATTCCCCCCGGCTGGAGCCTGAGTCCCCGCAGGGCATCACGCTGGGCCAGCGCGTGCGCCATGGCAAGTTCGGCGAGGGCATCGTGCTGAACTACGAGGGTTCCGGTGCGCACGCGCGGGTGCAGGTGAACTTCGAGGGCGCCGGCGCCAAGTGGCTGGTCATGTCCTACGCGAACCTGGAGCTCATGTGAGAGGGCAACGCCTGAAATGACGGACTGGTGGCGCTTCCTCCGGCGCCATCCGGCGGTGCTGCCGGTGATAGGTGGATTCCGTCGCTTCACGGCCTCGCTGTGCACGGCCGGCCTGCTGGTGGCGACGCTGTTCTTCGCCGCCTCCCTGACGCCCAGCCTGCTGCCGCGCCCGTTCCTCATGCAGGGGGTGCTGTCCGGCTGTTCTCTGGCCGCCGGCTATGGCGTCGGTGTGTTCGGCCGCTGGCTGTGGCGGTACCTCGAGCTGCCGGTGCCACGTCCAGCCCTGCAGCGCCTGGCGACACTGCTGGCGGCCGCCGTGCTGCTGGTCACCGCGCTGCTCTTCCTGCGCCAGGCCGCCGACTGGCAGAACTCGATCCGGGCACTGATGACGCTGGATCCGGTCGACACTGCCCATCCGTTCAGGGTAGGTGCCATCGCGGCGCTGGTCGCCGTTCTGCTGCTGACCCTTGCGCGGCTGTTTCGGCTCGTATTCCAGCAGATCGCCGGACGGCTGCGGCGCTTCATTCCCCGCCGCATCGCCAATGTCGCCGGGCTCCTGATTGCCCTCGTGTTTTTCTGGTCGCTGGTCGACGGCCTGCTGATCCGTCAGGCCCTGCGCAGCTTTGATGCCTCGTTTGCCCAGTTCGATGCGCTGCTCGAGCCAGACCTCGCGCCTCCGGAGGACCCGCAGCGCACCGGCAGCGAGGCCTCGCTGATCCGCTGGGGGGACCTTGGTCGGACTGGACGGGCCTTCGTCTCGCGCGGACCCGACAGCGCGGCGCTCGCTGATTACCTCGGTGATGAGGTGCATTCGCCCATCCGGGTCTACGTGGGGCTGAACTCGGCTGAGGAGCCGGCGGCACGTGCGAGACTCGCGCTGGCGGAGCTCAAGCGTGTCGGCGCGTTCGAGCGCCCTTTGCTGGTGCTGATGACGCCGACCGGCACGGGCTGGATCGACCCTTCGGCCGCGGACACGCTCGAGTACCTGCACCGGGGCAACGTGGCCAGCGTGGCCGTGCAGTACTCCTACCTGCCGAGCTGGCTTTCACTGCTCGCCGAGGCCGACCACGGCGCGGAGACCGCGCGCGCGGTGTTCGCCGAGATCTACCGCTACTGGACCATGCTGCCGCCGGACCTTCGCCCGCGGCTGTACCTGCATGGGCTGAGCCTGGGGGCACTGAACTCGGCCCTGGCCGCCGACCTGTACGATGTGATTGCCGACCCGTTCCATGGTGCGCTGTGGAGCGGTCCGCCGTTTCGCAGCGAGACCTGGCGCACGTTCACCACGCTCCGTGAGCCTGGCTCGCCGGCCTGGCTGCCGCGCTTTCGCGATGGCTCGATCGTCCGCTTCGCGAACCAGCACGGCGGGCTGGACCTGCCAGGAGCCAGCTGGGGCCCGATCCGGATCGTGTTCCTGCAGTACGCGAGCGATCCGATCACCTTCTTCGAGCGTGACGCGCTGTTCCGCGAGCCGGAATGGATGGCTGAGCCGCGCGGGCACGACGTGTCGCCGGAACTGCGCTGGTTTCCGGTCGTGACCATGCTTCAGCTCGCGATCGACATTGCGGCCGGTGACAAGGCGCCGATGGGCCATGGCCATGTCTACGCGCCCGAGCACTACATCGATGCCTGGGTCGCCGTGACTGATCCGCCGGGCTGGTCTCCCGCGGAGATCGGGCGGCTAAAGGCCTGGTTCGAGGCCCAGCGTGCGCCGTAGGACCTGTTTCCCGGGTCCCGGCAGTACCCTGAGTGCAGCGCCCTGGCGCAGTTGCGCTAAACTGCCCGCGCGCAGGCCGCAGGCCGCAGGCTGACGAGCAGTCATGAAAATCATCATTCTCGGCGCCGGGCAGGTGGGCTCCACGGCCGCCTGGCACCTCGCGCGCGAGGAAGCCAACGACGTGACGATCGTCGACCGTGATCCGGCTATCCTCCGCGAGCTGCAGGACCGGCTCGATGTCCGTACGCTGATCGGTGATGCGTCCTACCCGGACGTGCTCGAGCGGGCCGGCGCCGCCACAGCCGACATGCTGATCGCGTTGACCAGCAGTGACGAGATCAACATGGTGGCCTGCCAGGTCGCCTACTCGCTGTTCGAGCGCAAGAAGCGCCGCGATGGGGACGAAGCGCGCACCGGGCACCGGATGACCCGCATCGCACGCGTGCGCGCAGCGGCCTACACCCGGGCCGAGGGTCTGTTCATGGACGAGGGTATCCCGGTCGATTTCTGCGTGAGCCCGGAAGAACTGGTCACCCGCTATATCGAGCAGCTGATCCACTATCCCGGGGCCTTCCAGGTGCTGGATTTCGCCGATGGCCAGGTCAGGCTGGTCGGTGCCCGGGCGCGCCGAGGCGGACCCCTGGTCGGCCGCGAGCTGCGCCAGATCGCCCGGGACATACCCGACATCGAGACGCGCATCGCTGCGATCTACCGCCAGGGCCAGCCGGTGTCTCCGGAAGGTAATGCCGTCATCGAGGAGAACGACGAGGTGTTCTTCATCGCGGCCAGGCAGGATATCCGGCTGGTCATGAGCGAGCTGCGCCGCCTGGACGAGCCCGTGCGCTCGGTGATCATCGCCGGGGGTGGCAACATCGGCCTGCGACTGGCCGCGGCCCTCGAGCAGACCAACCACGTCAAGATCATCGAGCGTTCGCGCGAGCGTGCACAGATGATCGCCGAGCGCCTCGAGCGGGCGATTGTGCTGCATGGTGACGCCGCCGACGAGGAGCTGCTGCTCGAGGAGAACATTGACAGTACCGACGTGTTTGTCGCCCTCACCAATGCCGAGGAGGTAAACATCCTGTCGGCCATGCTGGCCAAGCAGCTTGGCTGCCGCAAGGTCATGGCGCTGATCAACCGGCCGTCGTATGCCGACCTGATCGAGAGCGGAACCATCGACGTCGGTATCTCACCCCCCCAGATCACCATCGGCGCCCTGCTTACCCATGTGCGCCGTGGCGACATGGTTCGTGTCCATACGCTGCGCCGCGGGCGCGCCGAGGCACTGGAGGCCGTCGTGCACGGCACCGAGGGCCACTCGAAGGTGGTGGGACGCCAGGTCGACCAGATCAAGCTGCCGCCCGGGGCCAGCATCAGCGCGATCCTGCGCGACGGCCGCGTGATGCAGGCCCATCACGACACCGTGGTCAAGGATGAGGACCACATCATCCTGTTCCTCGCCGACCGCCGCCAGATCGAGCAGGTCGAGCGCCTGTTCCAGGGCGCGGCTGGCTGAGGCTGGCTGGCGGCGGCTCCGGATGCACCTGACGACGGTACAACGCATCCTCGGCATACTGCTGATGCTCTTCAGCACCACGCTGGTGGTGCCCTTCAGCGTTTCGCTGTGGTACGCGGACGGCGAGCACCTGGCCTTTGTCGCCGGATTCCTGATTACGGCGGCGACCGGCCTGCTGCTCTGGCTGCCGGTACGCAACCGCGGCCGGGATCTCAGGCTGCGGGATGGCTTCCTGGTCGTCGCCGCGTTCTGGATCGGGGTTGGCATCTTTGCCTCGGCCCCGCTGCTGTTTTCAACCGAGCCGTCCATGCGCCTGACCGACGCGCTCTTCGAGGCCATCTCCGGGCTCACGACCACCGGCGCCACCGTGCTCTCAGGCCTCGAGTACCTGCCCCCGTCGATTCTCTGGTACCGGGCCCAGCTGCAGTGGTTCGGCGGTCTTGGCCTCGTCGTGCTCGCGGTTGCGGTGCTGCCGATGCTGGGTGTCGGCGGCATGCAGCTGTACAAGGCCGAGATGCCGGGTCCGATTAAGGAGTCAAGGCTGACTCCACGCATCACCGAAACCGCGCGGGTGCTCTGGATCGTCTATCTGGGGTTGACGGTTGCCTGTGCGACAGCCTACTGGTGGGCAGGCATGAGCGTCTTCGATGCGATCTGCCATGCCTTCACCACCGTCTCGACGGCGGGTTTTTCCAACTACGATGACAGCATCGCTGCCTTTGACAGCGTGCGCATTGAGCTGATCGCCAGTTTCTTCATGTTCATGGGGGCGGTCAGCTTCGCGATGCATTTCCTCGCGTTCAGGACGCTGCAGCCGCAGCGCTACTGGGCTGATCCCGAGCTGCGCGCCTTCGTCCTGCTGCTGTTCTGGCTAGTCGTCTTCGTCGTCCTCTACCTCTGGTACCAGGAAGTCTTCACCACCTGGGAGGAAGCGGCCACGAAGGGTCTGTTCCAGTCCATCTCGATCATGACGACGACTGGCTACACCAGCGCCGGTTTTGCCGCCTGGCCCGGTGCGCTGCCGGTCGTGCTGCTGCTCGCGAGTTTCGTCGGTGGCTGTGCCGGAGCGACGACCGGTGGCATGAAGGTGATGCGCTGGATCCTGCTCTACAATCAGGGGATCCGTGAGGTGCTGCGCCTGGTCCACCCGAGCGCAGAGCTCCCGGTGCGCATTGGCAGGACGCCGGTGCCGCCCCGCATCGTTGAGAGCGTCTGGGGTTTCTTCTCCGTCTACGTCGTCGTCTTCGCGCTGATGATGACGCTGCTGCTGGCCGATGGGCTGGACCAGGTGACCGCGTTCTCGGCTGTTGCGGCCACGCTGAACAATCTTGGCCCCGGCCTTGGCGAAGTGGCGGCAGGCTTCGGCGAGCTGAGCGACCGCGCCAAGTGGGTCGGCATCCTCGGCATGCTGCTCGGCCGGCTGGAGATCTTCACCCTGCTGGTGCTGGTCTCACCCGCGTTCTGGCGGCGCTGAAGGCCGGACGGGGGTGAGCCACAACGCGGCAGCCGCGACCGCCCACAGGCACAGAGCCTCCCCGGCATATCCGGCCAGCGGCCCGGCGACCGCCGCCGGAACCTGCGAAATCCCGATTCCGGCGACGATGCCGAGAGCGAGCCAGGGCCAGCGCTGGCGCCACCACAGCGCGAGGCCCAGCAGCAGGAACAGCAGGAATGCGATCACGGCGAACCACGGAAACGGCGCGCCAAGCCCGACACCCTCCTGGCCCGGGAAGCAGACCTGGTCCGGCCGGACGCTGAGCACATAGCGGAAGCTGTCCTGCCAGCAGGCGGGGTAGATCCGGGCCAGCCGGGAGGACAGGGTCAGGGCCCAGACAAGACCGCCGACCGCGGCCAGGCAGAAGGCGCCGTGCAGCCAGTCCCGCGAGAAGCCGGGAAGGCCGGCTGACCGGGCCATCGAGGCGAACACGATCAGCAGCAGTGGCATGCTCATGTAGAGCCAGAAGAAGCGCAGTACGCTCAGCGTGGCCAGCGGCTCACCGGGGCCCAGCAGCGCGCCGGATCCAACCACGGCCGTGTCCAGCACCAGGCCCGCGAGGGCCAGCTGCAGAATCAGCAGCAGGGTGCTGCGCTGGCGCCACCATTCGCGGAAGACCAGCGCCAGCACGGCGGCATTCGCCAGCGCGAGCAGCAGTATCACTGCGGAATACATTCTGGCCCCCCCAAGGCTGTCCGCCGAGTATATCCTCCGCAGCGGCCGGGCTGACGCGGCTGGTACAATGTGGGACTTTCCAATCGGTGAGCGTGGCATGGAGAGGCTGGCGGCACTGCTGGACGGCATCACGGGGCTGGTCGGTCGCGCTGTTGCATGGCTCACGCTGCTGATGGTGCTGCTGACCTTCACCATCGTGGTGCTCCGCTACGGTTTTGGCCTGGGCTGGATCTGGCTTCAGGAGTCGGTGACGTTCATGCATGCGGCCGTGTTCATGCTGGCCGCGGCCTGGACCCTCTCCAGGGGCGACCATGTCCGTGTCGACGTGTTCTACCGCCGCCTCGCGCCCCGTCGACAGGCACTGGTGGACATCGGTGGAACGCTGCTCTTCCTCCTGCCCTTCTGCGTGTTCCTGCTCTGGACCGGCTGGGACTACGTGAGCAACTCGTTTGCGATCCGCGAGGCCTCGCGCGAGGCCGGGGGCTTGCGCTACCCGTGGCCGTCCCTGCAGAAGTCGATGATCCTGGCCATGGCGGCGCTGCTCCTGCTGCAGGCCATCGTGCTGCTGTCCCGGTCTGTGCAGCGCCTGCGCGAGCCGGATGCAGCTCCGGCTGCCCAAGACGGACACCCGGGCCTGTGAGCGCAATGTGCCGGGCCGGGCGGATGGTGGCGGAACCCGCGCAATGATTGCGCTGCTTCTTTTCCTCGCGGTGATCCTCGTGCTGATGGCCGGCTTCCCGGTGGCGTTCACGCTGGCCGGCGTCTCGCTGCTGTTCGCGTTCGCCGGCATCGCGCTGGGCGGCTTCGATCTCACCTACCTGCTCACCATGCCGAACCGGTTGTTCGGCATCATGAGCAACGAGACGCTCATTGCCGTCCCGCTGTTCGTGTTCATGGGGGTGACGCTTGAGCGCGCGCGTATTGCCGAAGACTTGCTGGAGACCATGGGGCAGGTGCTCGGCCGGGTGCGCGGGGGTCTGGCGATCGCCGTCATGCTGGTCGGCATGCTGCTGGCAGCCAGCACCGGCATCGTCGGCGCCACGGTCGTCACGATGGGCCTGATCTCGCTGCCGACCATGCTGCGTCGGGGGTATGACCCCGCGCTGGCTACCGGCACCATCAACGCTGCCGGCACGCTGGGCCAGATCATCCCGCCCTCGGTGATCCTCGTCCTGCTCGGCGACGTGATGTCATCGGCCTACCAGCAGGCCCAGCTCGCACAGGGCAACTTCGCACCGCGCAGCATCTCGGTAGGCGACCTTTTCGTGGGTGCCCTCGTGCCCGGGCTGATGCTGGTCGGACTCTACATTGTTTACCTTCTGCTGCGGGCGGTGCTGCAGCCGGCGACGATGCCCCCGCTCTCCGCTGCCGATCTCGCCAGCCGCCCGCCCTTATGGAAGCTGCTGCGCGCGCTCCTGCCGCCGCTCGCGCTGATCACTGCGGTCCTGGGCTCCATCATCGGCGGACTGGCAACGCCGACGGAGGCCGCCGCCGTGGGTGCCATGGGCGCGATGTTCCTGGCGCTGGTGCGGCGTCAGCTCGACCGCCGGCGTCTTTTCGAGGTTGTCGGCACGACAGCCCGACTGTCCAGCATGGTATTCCTGATCCTGATCGGCGCCTCGGTCTTTTCGCTCGTGTTCCGTGGCTACGGCGGCGAGGATGTCGTGCACGAGCTGCTGACCGGCCTGCCGGGCGGTGTCTTCGGCGCCGTGCTGGCCGTGATGCTGCTGATGTTCCTGCTGGGCTTCGTGCTCGACTTTATCGAGATCACGTTCGTCGTCGTGCCGATCGTGGGGCCCGTGCTGCTGATGATGGGCGTGGATCCGATCTGGCTGGGTATCATGATCGCCATCAACCTGCAGACTTCCTTCCTCACCCCGCCGTTCGGTTTCGCGCTGTTCTACCTGCGCGGCGTAGCCCCGCCCGAGGTGGCGACCGCCACCATCTATCGCGGCGTGATCCCGTTCGTGGCGATACAGCTGCTGGCGCTTGGCATGCTGGCCTACTGGCCGGGGCTGGTAACCTGGCTGCCGGGTCTCGTCTACGGCGACTGATGCCGCGTGCGCACGGCTCTGGCATGCTCGCCAGCCTTCGTCCAGAATTCGGCCTTCATTTCAGGAGCAGACCATGAGCCAGAAGCAATATGCGGCCCCGCCGCCGATGACGATCGAGACCGACCGCACCTACAAGGTGACGATCGAGACCAGCCGTGGCAACATCGAACTCGAGCTGTTTCCCGAGTATGCGCCGCTCACGGTGAACAACTTCGTCTTCCTCGCCCGCGAAGGGTTCTATGATGGCGTGAGCTTCCACCGCGTGATCAGCAACTTCATGATCCAGGGCGGTGATCCCACCGGCACCGGTCGTGGCGGCCCCGGCTACCGTTTCGAGGACGAGTTCGAGGGCAACCCGCTGCGCCACGAGCGCGGCGTGATTTCGATGGCCAATGCCGGCCCTGGCACCAATGGCAGCCAGTTTTTCATCACCCACGGCCCCCAGCCCCATCTGGACGGGCGGCATACGGTGTTCGGCAAGGTCGTGTCGGGCCAGGACGTGGTCGACAGCATCCGGCAGGGCGACGTGATGCAGCGGGTAACGGTAGCCGACTGAACTCGGGACAGGTGTCCGGCGCCGCGGCCAGAGCCCGGGGTGCCGGACACTTGCCGACCCAGCGGCGCTGTCCGACGTGGATACCGCTGTCGGCCAGCGCGCAGCGGCGGGTGGATCTGCAGGCGCAGGTCGCTACAGGTCGCGGGCGCGCAGCATGGCCTGCTCCGAGATCCGCATCCAGTCGCTGCTGATGTCGAGATAGTCCCTGTACGACTGGTTCACGCGCGCCACCACGGGATCGGCGCCCGCCAGTTCGTCGACCATTTCCTTGCTGATCCGCTTCAGCTCGATCAGCACATCGTCCGGAAACTGCCGGAGCTCGATCCGGCCTTCTTCCCGAAGCTGGCGCAGCGAACGGCTGTTGCGCGCATAGTACTCCGCAGTCAGCTGGTCGTTCACAGCGCTACAGCAGGTGGCGACGATCTGCTGCAGGTCCTCGGGCAGACTGTCCCAGGCACGCTTGCCGATGATGCATTCGAGCGTCGGACCGGGCTCCTGCCAGCCGGGATAGTAGTAGTAGCGGGCGACGCGGTGTAGCCCGAAGGCGATGTCGTTATAGGGCCCGACCCACTCGACAGCGTCAATCGTACGCGTCTGCATTGCCGTGAATATCTCGCCGCCGGGCAGGTTGACCGGTGTGCCACCGGCCCGCTGGAGCACTTCCCCGCCGAGACCCGGGATGCGCATTCGCAGGCCGCGCAGGTCCGACAGGCTGTTGATCTCGCGGTTGAACCAGCCGCCCATCTGCACGCCGGTGTTTCCGGCAGGGAACGGCACCAGGTTGAAGGCCTCGTACACCTCGCGGTACAGGTCCAGCCCGCCACCGAAATACAGCCAGCCGTTCATCTCCACCGCGGTCAGTCCAAACGGGATCGCGGTGAAGAACTGGGCGGCCTCGGTCTTGCCGCGCCAGTAGTAGCCGGCTCCGTGGCCCATCTCGGCGTTGCCGCGCGAGACCGCGTCGAACACCTCGAAAGCGGGGACCAGCTCGCCGGCCGCATAGACCCGGATCCGGATCCGCCCCCCGGAGGTGCGCTCGATCAGGCGCGCCAGTTCATTCGCGCCCGTGCCCACGCCGGGGAAGTTCGGGGGCCAGGTGGTGACCATGCGCCAGCTGAAGCGGCGTCCGTCCCCGGCGCCCGGCGCCTGGTCTTCCTGGGATCCAGCGCAGCCGGCCAGGGCCAAGGCTCCGGCCCCCGTGAGGATATCGCGGCGTTTCATAGTCAACCTTTCATCGCTCTGTCGTGAAAGCGCGCCATATTAGAAACACATCCGGACGAGGCCAACAAGAAGCAGTCATGCCGTGGTGCATGACTGGAAGGAATTTGCGCTGGCAGACGGCCCCGGGATTCGGGCCAAGTGGGGATCATGGAGATCAAAAAATTACTATACGGACAAAAAGTGGATCTTTATAAATGCACTGTAATGACGCTGATCACAATGCGCCAGCCGCAGCAGCTGGCTACAATGCGCGCGGGCCACTGGGAGCTTCGATGATCGCCTTGCTGCAACGCGTTTCGAGCGCAGTGGTCGAGGTGGCCGGGGAGCGCATCGCGACTATCGATGCTGGGCTGCTGGTCCTGGTCGGCGTTGAGCGTGGCGACACCCGCCGCGAGGCCGGGCGCCTAGCCGAGCGGGTGCTGGCCTACCGCGTTTTCCCCGACGCAGAAGGGCGCATGAACCTGAGTCTTGTGGATACGGCCGGCGAGCTGCTGCTGGTGCCTCAATTCACGCTCGCGGCGGACACGCGCCGCGGCAACCGGCCGGGCTTCGAACCGGCGGCACTCCCAGAGCAGGGCCGCGAACTGTTCGAGGAGCTGGCCCGGTCCGCTGCGCTCCGGCATCCACGCGTAGCCTGCGGGCGGTTTGGCGCCGAGATGCGCGTGAGCCTCTGCAACGAGGGCCCGGTCACGTTCTGGCTGCAGGTGCGTCCGGCCTGCCGGGCGACAGCGTGATGCGTCTGTCCGGCCGCGCGGAGCAAATCGCGTATCATGAGTCGGAATTGCAACCGGTTTCGTTTCGGGGCCTTCCCCGTGGAGTGAGTGCAAATGGGTATTAGCGGCATCAGCATCTGGCAGCTACTGATCGTACTGCTGATCGTACTGCTGATCTTTGGCACCAAGCGTCTCAAGGGCCTGGGCACGGACCTGGGCGGAGCCCTGAAGGGTTTCCGCAAGGCGATGTCAGACGCCGAGGACACCGAGCAGGAGGTACGGCGCCAGATCGAGCAGCCCGACGCCGAGTTTGGCGAGTCAAGCAAGTCCGAGCAGGAATCCCATCGGCACAGCTGACCGGCACCACCGTCCGTGTTTGACATCGGATTCTGGGAACTGCTGCTGATATTCAGCCTCGGCCTCGTGATCCTGGGGCCGGAGCGCCTGCCGCGCGTGGCCGCGCAGATTGGCAACTGGGCCGGCCAGGCACGGCGCATGGCCAACATGCTGATGACACAGCTGCGCACCGAGATCGATCTCGAGGAGCGCGGCCGCAGCGGCCCCCCACCGAGGCCCGAGCCCCGCAGCTGGAACCGGCCCGGGGTCGATGACCTGAAGCCCGGCAACAGCAAGGTGCAAACCGCGCAAGCCGGGGAAGAGGGGGCCGGCTCCAGTCCGGCTCAAGACACCGCTGCCGATGATCCGGCCGGCGGCCCTCCGCGCTGAACCCGGCCACCGCACAGCATGAGTTTCTGGAAGAAGGCACCTCCGCCCGCCGACGAGGAGGAGGAACTCGAGGAGGCCAGTCTCGTCTCCCACCTTGTCGAGCTGCGAAACCGGCTCATGCGGGCCGGTCTCGCGGTGCTCGCGGTGTTCATTGCCTTGCTGCCGTTCGCCCAGCAGGTGTTCACCGCGGTGGCCAGGCCGCTCATGGAGAAACTGCCCGAAGGTTCGAGCATGATCGCGACCCAGGTCGCCTCGCCGTTCCTGACCCCTTTCAAGACCACCTTTTTCGTCGCCCTGATGCTCGCCATGCCGGTCGTGCTCTACCAGGTCTGGGCGTTCGTCGCGCCCGGGCTCTACCGGCGCGAGAAGCGCTTTGCGATACCGCTGGTGATATCGAGCATCATCCTGTTCTATGTCGGCGTCGCGTTTGCCTATTTCGTCGTCTTCCCGCTGATGTTCGCATTCTTCACTGCCGCTGCCCCGCAGGGCGTGACCGTGATGACCGACATCAATGCGTACCTCGACTTCGTCATCGTGATCTTCTTTGCCTTCGGCATAGCCTTCGAGGTCCCGATAGCGACCGTGATGCTGGTAGCCTCCGGGCTGACCACTGCCGAGTCGCTGGCGCGCTACCGGCCCTACGTATTCCTTGGCGCCTTCGTGATGGGCATGCTGCTGACGCCGCCAGATATGATCTCGCAGACGCTGCTCGCGGTTCCCGTGTACCTGCTCTATGAGGCTGGACTCCTGCTGGCCCGCGTGATGCTGCCGGCCCGGGCGTCAGTCAACCATCCCGAAGATTCCTCGGCCTGACCTGCCGCACGCGGACGTTCTGCTCCCGCAGCAGCCGTGCGTTCAGCTCGTCGTTCCACGGTGCCGTGAACCGGTCCGGACCCCAGCGCCTGCCCGCCAGCTCCACAATCACCGCACGCACGACGCCGTCACTGTCCGACATGGGCCAGAGTCGCAAAAGCTGCCGCCAGCGCAGCAGCCGCGCTGGTTCGCCGGGGCGCCAGAGCAGCAGGCCGTCCTCGCTGGTGCTCGTGCGTACCAGAGGTATGGCCTCCTCACCGACCACCAGGGGCCCTGCGCTGACGGGTCCTGACTGTTCCGGACCGGCCTGCTGCAGGCTGGCCTCCTCAGTCAGGGTCAGCACCCATTTCCAGGCTGCACGCTGCTGGCGCATCAGATGCCAGCCGCTGACCAGGCCGGCCGCCAGAACCAGCCCGAGCAGCAGGACACCAGCCAGGGCTTCACTCTGTCCGGGCAGGTGCGGAGCCAGCGCGGCTGCTGGCCAGCGCCCGGTCAGCGTCCGCAGGATCAGGCTGATCAGCATGCCGGTGAGCAGCGCGACCAGCACGGTGAACGCCAGCGGGTGCCGGGGCAGCGGAAGCCGGTGGATCAACGCCCCGCTCCCTGCCCGACGCCGAGTCGTGCGCGGAGGTGACCGTAGCGGCTGCCCTGGTACTCCTGTCCAGCCCGTACCCGCGGAGTGGCCCCGGCGTGACAGTCCAGGCAGGCGGTATCGGCGCTGACGTTGCGAGTGACCAGGTTGGAGGGACCGTCGAGGAAGGAGTACTGGATCCTGTCCGGCAACCGGGGCGGCGCGTATATGGGCGACGGGAGGCTCAGCGGCAGCATCGCTGTCGGAATGCCGGGCAGTTCCGGGTTTGCCCCGATCCCGCGGCCAGTTGCGCCGGTGGCGTCGCCGCCAGTGATCCCGCTGACCGCCACCGGATCACGTGCGCCTACCTGTTCGAACTCGGTGGTTTCCGGCAGCACCGGGACAGCAGGCCGTTCCTCGCCCAGCGGCATGCTGGCCACTATCAGTCCCTGGGCGATCTCCAGCGTCACGTTCCAGCCCAGCTGCCGGGATGACAGGTTGATCGCTGTCCAGCCGCGGTAGAGCTGTGCTGCAAACTGGCCGATGCCGGCGCCCAGCGCGAGCGAGCCCCAGGCCACGGTCCAGGTCTCGGCCGCGTCGGCCAGCGGGTCCCGGACGCTCCTGAAGTCGAAGCTGACCGGATCCGGCTGGAAGTTCGCGAGGTCCACGGCCTGGAAACCGTTCGGGTCCACCATGCGCAACGGCGCATTCCAGGCGTAGCTGTACGGGTTGAGTGACTGTGGCCATCCGGGTTCGCCAGGGAAGGGATCCGCGGAAAGCATGCGCCCGATCAGCGGATCCATCAGCCGGCCGCGCATGTGGACAAGCCCCAGGTGATCGAGGTGCTCGTGCCCGGTGAAGCCCTCGCGCCCAAGCCGGGTTCCGGTTGCCTGGCGCTGGCCAAAGGGCGCATAGCTGGCAGCGATCTGGTCCTCGGCCTGGCTTCCGAAGTCGCGCACCAGGCCGGTCACGCTTCCGAGGTGGTCGCGGAGCATGAACCAGGCCTCCCAGTTCAGCTGGCTGTCCAGCGTCTGCGTGTGGACCGTGCGTCCCTCTGCCTCGAGGTTGAGCCGGAAGCGCTGCTCGCCGCCCGGCAGGTACTCGACCTCGAAGTGGGGTCCTACGTAATGGATCTCGGACACCTGCCCGTCCCGCCGCAGCCACTGTGCCGTACGCTCCCGGGCCGGGCCATGGCTGAACCGGCTGCAGTCACCGGTGCAGCCATCTCCGAGACGGTTGATCTCGCGCGGCAGGTCGAAGGAGGTCCAGTGGATCCGGCCTCCAGCGCGCCAGCTCATGTTGCCGCGGTGATCATAGCTGTAGTGACGGTTTCCCGCCGGCCCACCCGTCAGGCTGCTCACCGCATGGGGCCCCTGGCCAAGGTAGGCGAGATGCCCGGCATCGGAGCGGTAGACGAGGTTGCCCGCTGGCGAATAGCCGAACTGCATGATGGCGCTGCCATCGCGTGTGACGGCGACCAGGCGGTTCAGGGCATCGTGGGTATAGGCATCGATGCTGCCATCGACCAGGTCCTGCCGCTGCGTCAGGTTGCCGCTGCCATCCCATGCATAGCGCTGACCCTGCACCACCTCGCCGTTCCGCAAGGTGCGGATCAGCTTGATACGGCCGCTGGCGCGGTCGAACTGTTGCTCCTGGACCAGTCCGCCATGGCCGAGTCTCGCCTGCTTGACCCGACCGGCGGCATCGCGCGCCATGGCTTCCCACGTCGGCAGCAGCATGCTGCCGAAGCGCTGGCCTGCGCGTGCCAGGTGGCCACTGTCGGCGTACTCCCAGCCGAATGACATCCGGGCGCCGAAGGCGGCGGCGGGCAGGGTCATTCCCGTGCGCCGGCCCAGCGCATCGTGCTCGAGGCTCGTCTGGTAGCTGCGTCCGTCGATCACCATGGTGATTTCCCTCGGCCGCGAGAGCGCGTCGTAGCTGACCGTGCGGCGGTAGCCGTCCGGTCCGGAAAAGCCAGGTCCCGTCACCTGCTGCAGAAGACCAAAGCCGCCGCCCTGCTGCTGCTGCCAGTGCCAGCGCGTCTCGCCCTCCGGCTCACTGCGGCGCACCACCCGCCCCAGCGCATCCCGGTACCACCGGGTCATGCGCTCAGGGGCCTGGTCATCGCGCAGGGCAGCCAGTTCCCCGAACACGTTCCAGCTGAGCAGCCGCGTGCCCGAGTCCGGCCGGGTGATCCTGACGGGGCGGCCCGCCTCGTCATGTTCCAGAGTGGTTTGACCGTAACCCGGGTCGATGATGGTCCGCAGCTCGCCGAACGGCGCGTACTGGTAGAGCGCGCTGCCACCCAGGGGTGCCTGCACCAGCCAGTGGCGGCCCTCGGCGTCGTGCCAGTAGCTCACTTGGCGCTGCTCGGGATCCACGACGGTCAATCTATTGCCCGACCAAGACCATACCGTGACCTGCTCGCCGCCGCTGTCGTCGGGCCCGGGGTCGCGTTGTCTTATCAACCGGCCATGCGCATCGTGCTCAAGTATCGACCAGGACTGTGGTGCCCCCGCCAGGTAGGGGCGTGATGCCCGCCGCAGCCGGTTTAGCGCGTCATACTCGAACTGCTGGTATCCGGCCTGGCCCCCAGGCAGGGCGGCCACGATCCCGATCACCCGGCCACGCCGGTCGAGCAGTCGCTCGGTCCAGAAGCCATCGGCATGCTGTTCCCGGACACGGTGGTGTGCTGTCATGCCACCGGTCCAGCAGCCGGCCGAGCAGTCGACGCGCGTCGTGACGACCGCGATTGCTCCGGGCCCGCTTCGCCGCGTCTCGCGGCCGAAACCGTCATGCTCCCATTCGAGGAGATGTCCCTGCGGGCTGATTTCGCGCAGCGGCAGCCCGAGCGCATGATTCCAGGACAGCTGGGTCAGGGGGTCCGGCTGACCCGGAATCACGAGCCTTATGCTGGCCGGCCTCAGCCCGGCGTCGTCCCAGTGGATCACCGCCTCACGCTGGTCATCCTCGCCGGCCACCGGTGCGCGTACGATACCGAGGATGCGGCCGGCCCCGTCGCGGCTCCAGCGCGTGACCAGCTGCGCTGCCGGGTCGTCCTCTGGCCCGCGGGTTTCGCTCGCCGGCGTGCAGCGACTCTGGGCGTCATAGGTGTACCGCAGACTGCGGCTCGCCCTCATGCCGTCCGGTGCCTGTCGGGTGAACGTGATCCGGGATGGTGCCCCGAGGCACCAAAACCCTGAGCGGAGCCCGTCCTCGTACTCGTATTCCACCGTGGTCCGCCAGCTGCCGCCACCCAATCCGGCTGCGGAGGCTTCGATCGTCTCGCGCAGGATGGCCGCGTGGGCAGTGTCGTACTCCAGGTTGCGTTCACGCCGGCGGAACGGCTGGTCCGTGCCGGTACCGGGGATATCGAACCAGCGCTCCGTCTCCTGGCCAAGCACGACGAGGCCGGGCGCCGCATCCGGCAGCTCCACCCAGTGCGCCAGATACTCGCGCAGCGGCCGCGTGGCCGGTGCCGCGTCGCTCGAGCAGTCGCTGCCCGAAGGGTGTACTGCATGGCGCAGGAGTCTGCCGCTGAAGGGGGGTGCCTGCAGGTACTGGTACTCGCTGCAGCTGCCATCGCGGTCGTCCAGCTCGCGGACCACTCCGAAGCCGAGGAAGCCGACGCCGCCGGGCTGCAGCCGTGCGTCGAGGTAACGCCAGTGCCTGCCGTGACTCACTCCGGCTGGATCACCGTACCAGATGCTCCCGACGACACGCCGCGAACCGCCGAGCAGCAGCCGGCTGCCAGGCACTTCCGCGTTCCCGCCGCTGACGCCGTAGGTCGTGGCATCTCCCAGCGTGGTCCAGCCGATGACCGCGACGTTGCCGTGGCTATCGACGATGCGCCACGGCAGCTGCGCGCCGCTGCCCTGCCCCTGGCGCAGCCGCACAGCGCCGTCCTCGCGCAGCAGCATCAGGTCAGTCAGCCCGTTGCCGCCGACGTCTGCGGCCACGATGGTGGTGAGTGTTTCCGGACTGCTGCCGCCGGTCACCGAGGAGAGCAGCCCCTCTGGCCGGAAACAGCCCCCTCGGGCATGGTAGATTCGCCATCCCGTCGCGTGGGGCAGCAACAGATCGCTGCGGCCATCTCCGCTGTAGTCGAATGCACGCGCGAGCGCCGCTGAACCGCCGGCCAGAAGCTGGCCGTCGCAGGACGGGACCTGGAAGGCCTGAGGGCGGTCGCTCCCGTCGCTCAGCACCACGTGCCAGAGCAGCGAACCTTGCTGCTGGAACACCAGGTCCGTCAGGCCGTCACCATTGATATCGGCCACGAGGGCTGCCGTAGCCGCTGCCGTGGTATTTATCCGGGCAACGGTCTCGAAGTCGTCGCCGGTGGAGCGAAAGCCCATGTAGACGCTGCCGTTGCCGCTGCTGATCCTGAACAGCAGATCCTGGCGTCCGTCACCATCGAAATCCGGTCGCTGCCCGGCCCGGGCGGGCAGCGCACTGCTGTCCGGCTGTCCTCCCCAGGGCCCGATGGCCAGCACACTCTCGCGTGCTGGCCCGAACTGGCCGCCGTCGTTTGACCGGATGATCAGCCGCTGCGCCCCGCCGCTCCCCGTCACGTAGACGAGGTCGTCGAGACCATCGCCGTTCATGTCGAGTGGCACGAGCGCACGGGCATCGCTGCCAAGTGGGTAGCTGTGCTCTGCAACGAAGCCACCGCCCGTGTTGCGCCAGTAGCGCCACTCTCCCGATCCGGGCTCCTGCACCAGCAGATCCGCGAGGCCGTTGCCTGTCTTGTCCAGCGCGACGACGGGACCACCCAGGTCAGGAATCCCCGTCGCCTTGGGCTGGCTGAAGCCGGACCCGGAGGCCAGGCCGGCCCGCAGCCGCCACTGGCCGGACTCGACGCGCAGCAGGTCAGTGGTTCCCTGGCCGGTGAAGTTGCCGAACAGCAGGCGGCTGTCGCGTATGGTGCTGGCTGCGCTCGTCTCCCCTGACCATCCGGTCACCCGCGTGCTCCAGTTGAACTGTACAGGTTCCAGGCAGCTGCCTCCCGCGCAGTGCCGTATGGAGGTCAGGATTGCCGCTGTGCTTCCCGGCAGAGTGGCGGGGCTGTAACCCAGCTCATGGCGCTGGACCTCCTCGAACCCGGATGCCTTGCGATACTCGTAGTGGATCGACCTGAGCCGCTGTGCCCGGGTGAAGTGGCTTCCGGCACGATAGCCTGTGCGGACGTCGTGCTCGGTCCGGGGCTCCCAGGTGAAACGCAGCCGGTAGCGCGCTGCCGCCGGGCCCTGTCCACCGCTGGTCGTCCAGCGGACATCAAGCGGCAGATGTTCGCCACTGGCCGGGTCCTGGCTATAGCTGAAATGAATCCGGTTGCCGAAAGGATCCCGGATCTCGTCCAGCGCCCAGGCCAGTATCGCGCCGTCAGCTCGCCCGGGGGCGACCACCCGGGCATCCTGCTGATGACCGAAACGGTAGACGAGGCCGTCCGGATGCTGCAGCTCGAACCAGGCGGGCCCCGCCGCCGGCCCGCTGCCCGCGGTGCCATGAACCTTGATGCGCTGCTCGCGGTGCACGACGGCCCTGTATTCGGACCCGGGCCGGCCATGCTCGCCAGCCACCAACCTGAGCCGCATGCCGTCGAGGCAGAACCGGTCACCGGTGTCGAAGCGCAGGCCGCGCCTGCGCCCATCCAGATCCATCCGGCTGCCACAGCGGCTGATGACAGGAAAACCCGTGAGCTGCCAGCCCGGTCCCGCATCCCCGCCGGGGCGACCGCTGTCATACTCCAGGGCGATTCCTGGCTGCAGGCCGTTCACCCCGGCGGCTACCGGGATTGGCACGCGGTAGCGCAGGTTTCCGTGCGGGCCGACCACTGGCTCGGCGTCTATCCGGCCGATGGCGGCAGCGCTGTGGCCTATCGGCAGGCAGGTGAGCAGGGCAAGGCAGAGGCTGGGCAGGCGATACATCGCGCTCTCCGGTGGCAGGCCGCACGAGCGGCCGTGGACGGGAGATCGATGTAATCAGCGAGGCAGTTGAAAGGCCCGCAGGCTTTGCGGGCTGATCATCGACAAACCGCGGCCCCCGGGCATAACCGTCGGGGCGGGCACCCCATCCCCCCGCTGGGATTTAGCCCCGTGGCCCCCCGGGGGATTAGGGCGGGCGGCGCGCAGCCCC
>JAFIFS010000074.1 GCA_020831895.1 Chromatiales bacterium | reverse complement strand
GGGGCGGCGACCCACCCCCCCGCGGGCCGCCCCCCTCACCCCCCGCGGCCGCCCGGCCTCCGCTCGCCCGCCCCCCCCCCCAACCCCAACCACCGGGCGCCCCGCCCCCCCCCCCCCCCCCGTCTCTTTTTGTGCTCCGCTCAGGCCTCAGCCCTCCCGTGCGAGCACCCCGCCCAGCGCGAAACCCGCACTGATGCCGACCAGCCATGAGACCAGCGACAGGCCCGCATAGGTGCCCGCACTCGCAAGCTCACCGGACTGCAGGTAGGCGACCGTCTCGAGACTGAAAAGCGAGAACGTCGTATAGCCACCGCAGAAGCCGGTCATCACGAACTGGCGCCGCAGCGGATCAGCCGCAGCGTCCCGCAACAGCCCCGCATACAGGCCGATCAACAGGGCGCCACTGGCATTGGCGATGAAGGTCGCCCAGGGAAAGCCGGCGACGGGCAGCCACAGTGAGAGCTGCCAGCGCAGGCCGCCGCCGAGCGCACTGCCCGTGCCGATGGCCAGCCAGGTCACCAGGGGCTGTCTCACCAGGCTGGACCCCCGGCCAGGGCGATACCCACCAGCACCGCGGTCGGGCACAGCGCCAGCGACAATGCCATGTAAGCCAGGGCGGCTGCCTGCTGCCCGGAGCGATACAGGTCGAGCAGCTGCAGGCTGAAGGCTGAAGGCTGAGACCGTGGTATAGCTGCCGAGGAAACCAATCACCAAGGGCTGCCAGACAGCCGGCGTTGCCAGCACCGGGTGATTGAGCGCGAGGCCAGCCAGCAGGCCGGCGAGCAGCGCCCCGCTCAGGTTGACGACCAGCGTGCCAAACGGCAGCGCCCCGCGCACCAGCCGGCCACTCAGGCTGCCGACGACATGACGGGCAATTCCGCCCAGCGCGCAAGCCAGCATCACGGTGAGTGCGGTCACCCGCAGGCCCCGCGAGCAGCCCAGTATCCTGGTATGTCGCCTCTACGTGTCACGACGGACGATTATGACGACAGCAGCGGGCTGCGGCCATTCCGCGTGACTCACCCTTGACGCAACTGTGGGCACACCGGCAGGCTGGCAGCACAAACCGCCGATGGATTCACGGATGGGCGAGGAGATCGAGCGCCGCTACTTCGATGCCGGGGACTTCACGCTGTTCCGCCAGAAGCTCGACGAGGAGACCGGGCTGCTGCGCGAGTACTTCCGCCGTGGACGCTTCAGCCCCCGCGGGGACGTGGCCGGGTTCGAGCTGGAAGCCTGGATCATCGACAGGGACGGCCGGCCCCTGCCGGGGAACGAGCGGCTGCTGAACGCCCTGCGCAGCCCGCTGGTTGTGCCGGAGCTCGCCACATTCAATATCGAGCTCAACGGCAGCCCGACCAGCCTCAGCGGACGTGCATTCAGCCGGCTGCACGAGGAGCTCGCAACCACCTGGCGTCGCTGCACGGAAGCCGCAAGGGAGCTGGGCGCCGGCCTCGTCGCGATCGGCATCCTGCCGACTGTCGACGAGGCGATGCTGAACTCGGCCTTCATGTCACGAATGGTGCGCTACCAGTCCCTGAATGACCGGCTTATGGCCCTGCGGGACGGCCGGCCGTTCGCGATCGACATCGACGGCGAGGATCCCCTGTCGATCATGCATGACGACGTGATGCTCGAGGCCGCGGCCACGTCCTTCCAGCTGCACCTCCAGTGCCGCCCCGACGAGGCTGTCCGCAGCTTCAACGCCAGCCTGGCGATTGCCGGCCCGCTGGTCGGGGTGAGCGCCAACTCCCCTTTCCTCTTCGGCCACGCGCTGTGGGACGAGACCCGCATCCCCCTGTTCGAGCAGAGCGTCGCGGTGGGCGAACGCTTCCGGCCGAGGGTCAGCTTTGGCCGGGGCTATGTGCGCGAGTCGCTGCTCGAGATCTTCGAGCAGAACCAGGCCGACCACGCCATCCTGATCCCGGCCGTGCACGACGAGCCGCCGGAACGCTTCAGCCACGTGCGCTTCCACAACGGCACGCTGTGGCGCTGGAACCGGCCGCTGCTCGGCTTCGACTTCGACGGGCAGCTGCACCTGCGTATCGAGCAGCGCGTGGTCCCGGCAGGCCCGACGCTGCGCGACTGTATCGCGAATGCCGCGTTGTACTACGGCATGGTCGCTGCACTGCGCACACAGCCGGTTCCCGTGGAAGAGTTGCTGAACTTCGAGGCGGCAAGGGCAAATTTCTATGCTGCGGCACGCGACGGCCTGGCGGCAGAGCTCACCTGGCCGGGGACCGGCCAGGGACCGGCGCCGCTGCGCACGCTGCTGTCGAGCCACCTGCTGCCCTTGGCCCGTCGCGGACTGGAAAGCCTCGGAATCACGGCCAGCGACATCGACGACTACCTGGGCGTCATTGCTGCCCGGGTCTCGAATGGCCAGAACGGTGCCGCCTGGCAGCGCGCCTGGGTGCGGCGCCATGGCCGCAACTGGGCGGGCCTGGTTGCACGCTATTGCAGCCTGCAACAGCAGGGCGAACCCGTGCACACCTGGCCGACCTGAGAACGAAACCCGGCCTCAGTGGCACTGGGTGCAGCTGGGAAGCTGCGCCAGCATCGCGGCCGGCCCCGCTGGCGGCGCTGCGGGCCAGTCGGCGGTATGGCAGGCGGCGCAGTCGCGCCGCTGCTCGAGCACGATCTGGTGCACCTTCCCGAAGTGCCAGTAGCCCCGCCGTGGCTGCTCGACCAGCCGACTCAGCGTGACCGGGTCCAGCGCCTCACCGTAGTGCGGGACCGGTTCATCCACAGCCGCGGTCGTTGCGGAACTGGCGCGCGTCGGCCGCTGATCCAGCATCGCGGCGCGACCGCTGAGCCGCCCCATGTAGACCGCGGGGCCCAGGTAGGTTCCCTCGCCACCGCTGGCGCTGCCATTGATCCCGGCGACGCCAGTCACCTCGCCGGCCGCATACAGACCCGGCACCGGTCTGCCCTCGCTGTCCACCGCTCGCGCAAATGCGTCGACGGCGATGCCGCCATTACTCTTGCGGGTCAGGGGAAACCGCGCGAGCGCGAAGAAGGGGGGCTCGAGCAGGGGCCTGGCGAAGGGATCACTGCGTGGGCCGCCAAAGCGGCTGAAATCGGCATCACGGCCGGCAGCCAGCTGTTCGTTATAGCGTGCGACGGTGCGCTGCAGGCTGGCCGGCGGCAGGCCCGCCAGCGCCTCGAGTCCGTCCAGCGTATCCGCACGGTGCGTGAGCGCGGGGTTGCCGAGCACCTCGCGCTCCAGCACCTCGTCGGTCAGCCAGATCGCATCGCGGATCCGCAGCTCCTTGAGCCCGGCCTGGTCGAAGACCAGCCAGTGCATCGCCGGCGTCATCTCGAGCACCGCGCGGTCCGCGTCCTTCGAGGGTCCGGCCTCGTTGATGAAGCGCTCTCCCGCTGCATTCACCCAGATACCGGCCGGATTGAGCGCCAGCAGTCCCCGCCGGCCGGCGGGGTCGCGGGGGTCCGGGATGCCGTTGGTGAAGATGGTCTGCCATTCCAGCCGGCCCAGGTATGCGCCAGCTGCCTCGGCCAGCCTGTGGCCCGCACCGTCGGCAAACGCCCCACCCCCGGCAAACATCTGGCCGGGCAGCGGGACATCCTCGCGCCAGACCCGGGCGACCTCGCCCAGGTCGCCCTGCGCACCCCCGGTGGCGACAATCACGGCCGGGGCCCGCAGTTGGATCAGCCGGCCGTCGCGCAGTGACTGGGCCTCCACGCCGGTGACTCTTCCGCGCTCGGTCAGCAAGCGGCTTGCCTCATGGCTCCAGAGAAAGCTGATCTCCGGCGACTCGAGGGCAGCCTCCAGCAGGGGCAGAACGACGTTGACGGCGCCGCGCGGGGTGAAGTGGAAACGTGGCACGGTGTGCTGGGGCGTATCGAGGATGAACGCGAAGCGCACGCCAAAGCCGGCCAGCCAGTCGTGAACCTTGGGCCCGGAGGCCCGCAGGTAGCGCGTGACCCAGTCACGATCCGCGTCCGGGCTCCAGGCCATCAGGTCCTCCACCGCCCGTTCGACGCTGTCCTCGTAGCCCCGCGCATGCTGCAGCGGCGTGCCGACCAGCGCCAGCCCGCCAGCCATCACCGCATGCCCGCCGCCCACCGAGTTCGCCTCGATGACCAGCACACGGCCACCCTCGGCAGCCGCCTCCAGGGCAGCCGAAAGACCCGCAATGCCGGCCCCGATCACGATCACGTCGGCGACCACCGGCGCCGCTTCCCGGGACTGGCCCGTGCAGCCCCCGGCGAGCAGCACGCCCAGTCCCGCCGCAAGCAGGATCCGTAGGCTCGTCATGGGACACCCGTTTCTTTCCGTCACGACCAGAGTATAGGCCGCCCCGGCCACCGGCATCCGGGTTAGACTGCAGGTCCCCGGCCCAGAGACCTGGAGTTCCCGATGAGCCTGCGCACCGCCCTGCTCCTGCCCCTTTCCGCACTTGGCCTGGCCGGCACGGCGCTGGCGGGTGAAGACTGTCCCGCGCTGCTCGACCACGAGCTTCCCCGGCTGCACAGTGACGAAACGGTGCGGCTGTGCGAGTTCGCGGGCCGTCCGGTGCTGATGGTCAACACCGCAAGCTACTGCGGGTTCACCGGCCAGTTCCGGGGCCTGGAAGCCCTCTGGCAGGAAAAGCAGGACGCCGGCCTGGTCGTGATCGGCTTTCCCTCGGACGACTTCAACCAGGAGGATGCGGATGAGGCGGTAACCGCCGAGGTCTGTTTCATCAACTATGGCGTCACGTTCACCATGCTGGCACACAGCAGCGTAGCCCGCGGGGAGCTCAATCCGGTCTTCGCCGAGCTCGAGCGGCAGGGCGCGATGCTGCCGCGCTGGAATTTTCACAAGTACGTGATCGACCGCTCAGGGCAGGTGCACGCGGAGTTCGGCTCCCGGACCACGCCCGAGGACCCGGAGCTGCGCGCGGCCATTCTTGCCGTCATTGTCAACGGTACGGATGCCACGCCCGGAAGATGACCGGCTGACGCCGCCTCAGGGCACGTCGGCGACCTTCATCAGCACGATACCGGACACGATCATTCCGGCGGCGATCAGCCGCAGGGCGCTGACCTGCTCGCCCAGCAGCACGATGCCGAGCACGAATGCGCCCAGCGCACCGATTCCGGTCCACACCGCGTAAGCGGTGCCCAGGGGCAGGGTCCGCATTGCCAGCGACAGCAGACCGAAACTGACCAGCATGGCACCGAGCATCACCAGCGTCGGCCCTGCTCGCGTGAAGCCTTCGGACAGCTTCATGTAGAAGGCCCAGACGGTCTCGAAGACCCCGGCGAGGATCAGCAGCAGCCAGGGCATGGTCGGCTCCTTGGGGCGGCGGGTTGATTGGCCGGCAATGGCAGCGGGCCTTCGGTGGGATGGAGGTTGTTTTGAGAGGGAGGGATTGACTCGCGCCTGCGGGGCGGCCTGCGGCCGTGCGGATTTGCTCTGCAAATCCGTCGAACCCGGGGGGCTCTCGTCTCCAGCCCAGTCCAGCCCCCCCCGGGGGGGGGGGGCGGCGCCCGGCGGGGGGGGCGGGGCGGGGGGGGGGGGCGCGCCCCGCCCCCGCGGGGGGGGCCGGGG
>JAFIFS010000068.1 GCA_020831895.1 Chromatiales bacterium | reverse complement strand
GGGGGCGCCCTCCCCCCACCACACCGCGGGCCGGGAGCCCCCAACGCCGCAAAGCCACCTTGCCCCCCCCCCCAGGGCGGGTGGGTGGCCCCCGCGCGCGGGCGTCAACCCGATGGGCCGCAATATAACACCGCTCCGGGCAGGGCCCGGGTGTCAGCCAAGCAGGTCCTCGATGGCCGCGCGTTCCTCGCGCAGCTCCTGCTCCGTCAGGGTCATGCGCTCACGGCTGAAGTCACTGACCGAGAGCCCCTGGACGATCTCGTAACGGCCCTTGGTGCAACGGCAGGGGAATGAATAGATCACGCCCTCGCCGATGCCATAGCTGCCGTCCGACGGGACTGCCATGCTGACCCAGTCGTCACCAGGAGTGCCCAGGACCCAGTCGCGCATGTGGTCGATGGCGGCCGAGGCGGCGGACGCGGCGCTGGAAGCGCCCCGCGCCTTGATGATGGCTGCGCCTCGCTGCTGCACGGTCGGGATGAAGTCACTCGTGATCCACTGCGCATCGACAAGCTTGGCTGCACTCTGGTCATCGATCACGGCATGCGAGATGTCCGGGTACTGTGTCGCCGAGTGGTTACCCCAAATGATCATACGCCTGATCTGGCTCACGTGTTTACCAAGCTTCGCGGCCAGCTGGGCCAGCGCACGGTTGTGATCCAGCCGGGTCATCGCCGTGAAGTTGGCCGGGTTCAGGTCCGGTGCGTTGCTCTGGGCGATCAGCGCATTGGTGTTGGCCGGATTCCCGACCACGAGCACCCGGACGTTGCGGTTCGCGTGATCGTTGAGGGCCTTGCCCTGCGCCGTGAAGATCTTCGCGTTGTCCTTGAGCAGGTCGCCGCGTTCCATCCCCGGTCCACGTGGCTTGGCGCCCACCAGCAGTGCGTACTCGGTGTCCTTGAAGGCCAGCTCGGCCTTGTCGGTCACGACAACGTCCTGCAGCGACGGGAACGCGCAGTCCTGCAGCTCCATCGCCACGCCGCGCAGTGCGTCAAGGGCGGGCGTGATCTCGAGCAGCTGCAGGATCACTGGCTGGTTCGGCCCGAGCAGCTGGCCGGAAGCAATCCGGAATGCCAGCTGATAGCCGATCTGGCCCGCAGCGCCGGTAATCGTTACTCTCGCAGCTTTGCTCATGAATCTGGTTCCTGGTCTGACGTGTGGCTGGGGTACGCGCCATGGGGTGCGCTGCCCGCGGGGCCGCGATTCTAACACCGGGGCCGGGTCGCGGCACGGAGCTCACGGACATTGAAGACGCTGGATGACGCACTCCTTCAGAGGCTCGGTCCGGCCGGTGGGGAGAGGGTGATCTGGCTGGTCGGGCCGGGGTTGCCTGGTCCACTGCAGGCGGCACAAGGCTTGCTGTCCGGCCGACTGGAAAGCAGGACCAACGTCGCCGGGCTTGCGGACCTCGAGGGTCTTGCCGCTGCGGACTGCGCGGTGCTCCAGGTGGCGCCGGCGGCCCTGCTGACGCCGGGCATCACGCACGTGCTGGCCCGCCTGCGCGATCAGCTGGCCCGCCGCGTGCTGGTGGACCCCCGGCCGGCAGACATTGACGAGCGTATCCGGACCGGCTTGCGATCACTGGGCTACCAGCCGGTTACTGGCTGCCCCGCGCTGCACGAGTACGATATCGGGCACTACAACCCCGAACGGGAATGGAACAATGCCGAGGACTGGGCGCACCCGGAGAATTTCAGCCGCTACCGCTGGTGAGCGGCAGCTTCGTGCACGTCAGTCGTCGGTATTCGCGGCGTTGAACGCGCGGCTCTCCCGGTTGTAGCTTTCGGCCGTGGCCTGGATCGACTCGACGGCGGCATTGTGTCGCGTGATGTTGAGCGCCCGCTGCTCAGCCGCTGCCGCGTCGTCGCCCAGCTGCTGGTTCTGTGCGTCGAGGCATTCGATATAGTCCTCCAGTGCCCCGATGTGGGCCATGGCTGCGTCGCGTGCCTCCACCATCTGTTCCAGGCTCGCGGTCGCGCCGTCCGGGATCTCGACCGAGCCAGGCGGCATCAGGCAGTCCGCCTGGGCGGCGGCGGCGAAGGACAGTGCAATCAGGGCGAGGGGTTCACGAATGCGCATAAGCTTGCCTCCTTGTAGCCAGTCTCCGCTTCCGGGCCTACGGCAGGGTGCCGGATCAGCCGGCGGAGGTTTAGCCCACATTATGCCCCAGTGCACGGCTGCGCAGCTAACGCCCTGTTCCTTCCCGGCACCCTTCGATGAGTGAGCGGCCGCTTGTCGAGCTGCGGGGTGTCTCCCGCGCCTTCGGCCGGGGCCCCGCGCGGCGAAGTGTCCTGGATCAACTGGATCTGCGCCTCGATGCCGGTGAATTTGCCGCGATCGTCGGCCGCAGCGGTTCAGGGAAGTCCACCTTGCTGCACTTGCTCGGCGGGCTGGACGTGCCGGACAGCGGCCAGGTCCTGCTGGCGGGCCAGGACATTGCGCGCCTGCCGGATGCAGGGCGCGCGGCACTGCGGCGTTCCCGGATCGGCTTCGTCTTCCAGGACTTCAATCTCGTGCCCACGCTGAGCGTCCTCGAGAACCTGCTGCTGCCGCTGCAGCTGGCCGGCAGGCCGCTTCCGGAGTCTCGTGCCCGCTGCGAGTCCCTGCTCGCCGAGGCTGGACTCGCCGGGCTGTCGTCCCGCGCACCCGAAACGCTTTCCGGAGGCGAACAGCAGCGCCTGGCCGTGCTGAGGGCCGTCGTCCACGAGCCAGAGCTCGTGCTGGCTGACGAGCCCACCGGCAACCTGGACCTGGATACCGCGCAGCAGGTGCTGGACCTGCTGCAGCGCTTTGCCGCCGATGGCCAGCGGACGCTCGTCATGGTGACCCACAGCCCTGAAGTGATCGGACGGGCCCGGAGGGTGCTCCGGATGGAGCGAGGCCGGCTGGTCGAGGGCGGGCAGCCGCCGTGAGCGCGCGCTGGTTTTCGGGGCTGGCGCTGCGGGCCGGGCTGCGATACTACCGGGACCAGCCCGCACAGCTGCTGGTGACGCTGCTCGGCCTCGCGCTCGGTGTCGCCGTCGTGATTGCGACCGACCTCGCGACTGGCAGTGCGGAGCGCGCTGTCGAGGACTCCGTCCGGCTTCTCGAGCCTGGGGTCACTCATCGCCTGCTGCCCGCAGGACGCGCGCTGGACGAGGGCTATTACGCGAAGCTGCGAAGGGGCGCGGGCCTCGAGCGCGCGTTCCCGGTGATCGAGGGGCGCCTGGTCGTGCGGGGTGGTGATGTGGCCAGGCTGCCACTGGTCGGCACCGACGCGGTCGCGCTGTTTGACCGCGGTGAGGCCGGCGGCCGGACCGCGGCCGGAGTCCAGGCGGCCTTCGCTCAGCTGCTGACCACCCCCGGTGCCGTGCTGGCGACTCCGGGGGCGGCGGCTGCGCTGGGAGCAGCCCCCGGCGACGCGCTCCTGGTCGAGTTTCCCGGCAGCGGCCAGCGGCTGGTGCTGGCCGGGCTGCTGCCTGCCGCCGCGGGCGGCGGCGGTGGCGATTTCCTGCTGGCCGACATCGCTACGGCCCAGGAGCTGCTTAGACGGCCCGGTGTGCTGGACCGGGTCGACCTGGTGCTCGATGCGGCTGGTATCGATGCCGTCACCGCCTTGCTTCCACCGGACGGCTGGCAGCTGGTCACGCTGCAGGAGACCCTGGCCGGGTTCGATGGCCTGAGTCGCGCATTCCGGATGAACCTGCAGGCGTTCAGCCTGCTCGCGCTGCTGCTCGGCGCGTTCCTCGTCTACAGCACGATGCTGCTCACGCTGCTGCGGCGCCGGGCTCTCTTCGCGACCTTGCGTTGCCTGGGCATGACGCGGCTGCAGGTCGCTGGCCTGCTGCTGATCGAGGTGATGATGTTCGCGGCCATTGCCGCGGCCATGGGGATGGTCCTTGGCATAGTGCTGGGTGCAGGGCTGGTCGGTCTCGTGCTGCGGACTCTGGATGACCTCTATTTCCCGCTCACCGTGGCTGACTATGCGGTCACCTGGCGGGGCGTGCTGCGAGGGGCCGCGCTCGGCCTGTTCGCCAGTCTCGCCGCCGCGGTGCTGCCGGTGCTCGAGGTCCTGCGCGAGGCCCCGCGCATGCTGGGCCAGCGCACGGTGATCGAGGCAGGGGCGAGGGGGCTCGCGGCGCGTTGCGGATGGCTGGCACTCGTGCTGCTGGCGGCCGGGGCGGGCCTGCTGGCCGTGGCTGATGCGCTGGAGCAGGCTTTGCCGGCGATGTTCCTGCTGCTGGGCGCCGCCGCCCTGGCGGTGCCGGGTCTCGTGTACCTCCTGTGCCTGGGCCTCGCGCGGGTCTGGGCTGCCAGCGGGCGCCTGCTGCCGGCCTGGGCTGCGCGCAGCCTCGCGACGCGGCTGAGCCGTACCGGCCCGGCCCTCGCCGCGCTGGTGCTGGCGCTGGGCAGCTTCGTTGCGGTAGGACTGCTGATTGCCGGCCTGCGTGCCAGCGTCGACAGCTGGCTTGACTACAGCCTCGATGCCGATGCCTACCTGCTGGTCGATGCTGGCCTGCCGGCCGGGCTTTCGCTGCCTGAACTGCGCGCACAGGTCGAAGCCTTGCCGGGTGCTGCGGGGGTCTCGCTGAGCCGGCGCGTGCCGCTGCCGGGAGCGCCGGGTCAGGCGGTGCTGCTCGCGGTCGAACCCGGCCCGCCGGGCCTGGCCCGCTGGCCGCAGATGCGCGGGGGCGGCGGCCTGCCTGAGGCCTGGCGCGCTGGGCAGGACGTCGTCCTGGTCTCCGAGGCCTGGTCCCGGCGTCACGAGCAGTCCACGGGCGACAGGCTGACGCTGCTGACGCCCGACGGACCACGCCAGTTCCGCATCGAGGGCCTGTTCGTCGACTACAGCAGCGAGACCGGCGTCGTGGCCATGGCGCTCGACCGGTACCAGGCGCTGTTCGACGACGACGTCGTCGGCGCGGTCGGCGTGTTCGCACTCCCGGGTGAGTCTGAGGAGCTGCTGGCGGCGCTCGAGTCCCTTGCGGATGATTTCCCGCCGTTGCGCGTGGCCGACAGCAGGCAGCTGCGGGCGTTCAGTCTCGCCATCTTCGACCGCACCTTCACCGTGACGCGCGTGCTGCAGCTGATCGCCGGTATCGTCGCCTTCATGGCGCTGCTGAACGCGCTGCGCGCGCTGCAGATGGATGCTGGTCGCGAGCTGGCGGTGCTGCATGCGCTGGGACTCGACCGGGCGGGCTTGCGTCAACTCGGCAGGTTGCAGCACCTGCTGCTGGGACTGCTCGCCGCGCTGCTGGCCGTTCCGCTGGGGCTCATGCTGGCGCGCCTGCTGACCGGGACGGTGACGCCGATCGCCTTCGGCTGGTCGACACGCTTCGTCCTCGATGCCCGGCTGATGGTCGAGGCGATGCTGCTCGCCTTGGGTGCCGCGCTGCTCGCTGGCTGGCGCGCACCGCTGCCAGCGGAAACCAGGAGGCTCAGCCGGGAATGAGCAGGCTGATGCGCAGCCTGCTGCTGCTCGCGGGCATCGTCGCGCTGCTCGTCGCCGTCGTGCTTTCCTGGCCGGGGGCGGCCCCGCCGCCGGAGCGGTTCACGCTGGCCGCACTGATGGGCGAGACTGCCGAGACGGAAAGCTTCATGCGTGCGCTGGGTCCCGCCCGGTTCGAATTTCCGCGCGACCATGGTCCGCATCCCGGCTTCCGCAACGAGTGGTGGTACTTCACTGGCAACCTGGTCGACGAAACCGGCAGTGAATGGGGGTTCCAGCTCACGTTCTTCCGCTTCGAACTCTCGGCGCGGCCCCCGGAGCGCGACTCCCGCTGGGCCACCAACGAGGTCTGGATGGCGCACTTTGCGATTACCGATGCCGGTGGACGGCGCCACGAGGCCCGTGAACGCTTTGGTCGACCTGCTCCCGGCGGTGCGGGCGCGAGCACGCTGCCCTTCGCGGTGTGGCTGGACAACTGGTCCGCACGGAGTCTGGGTGAGGAATTTTTTCCGCTGGCTCTCGAGGCGAGCGACCCGGCATCGGGCATGCATCTCGATCTCATCCTCGAAGCTGGCCGCCCGCCGCTGCTGCACGGTGAGGACGGCCTCAGCCAGAAGGGACCGGAGCCCGGCAATGCGTCCTACTACTACACGCTGACGCGTATGCCGGCGGCCGGCAGCCTGTCGTTGGGGACGCGCTCCGCCCGCGTTTCCGGCCTGGCCTGGCTGGACCGGGAGTGGGGCACCAGCGCGCTCGGCGAGGGCACGGCCGGATGGGACTGGTTTGGTCTCACTCTCTCTGACGGCAGCGACCTGATGCTCTACGGCCTGCGGCGTTCAGGCGGTGGCTGGCAGGACGAGTCGGCGGGCACGCTGAGGAGGCCGGACGGCTCGCTGCTGCGCCTCTCACGGGACGATTTCCAGCTCACGCCCGGCCGCCGCTGGCGCAGCCCGGCGAGCGGCGTGAGCTGGCCGGTCGACTGGCGACTGGAAGTTCCCGTGGCCGGGCTGGTGCTCGACGTGCTGCCTCTGCTCGATGACCAGGAACAGAACCTGGCAGTGCGGTACTGGGAGGGCGCCGTGCGCCTGCTCGATGCGGACGGGGTCGATGCCGGCAGGGGTTACATGGAGCTGGTCGGCTACGGCGACTAGGCCTGGCCCGGGGGTGTCCGGACCGCGCCTCGGTTAGAATGAGGTCCAATGAGCTTTCCGCTGCCCGAGTTCCGCCCGCCCGCCTGGCTGCGCAACCAGCACCTGCAGTCGACGCTGGCCTCCTCGGGCTGGCGGCGACGCCGTGTGCAGCAGTCCGCGGCCGGGCTGCTGGCTAAGAGCCAGCCTGAACCCCTCGACTGCGGTGACGGTGTGCGCCTGCTGGCCCTGCATGCGCCCGGCGCCGGCGAGGATCATGAGGCCCCGGCCGTGATACTCATGCACGGCTGGGAGGGTAGCGCCGATTCCCACTACATGGTTTCGGCCGGTCAGCTGTTCCACGCGGCAGGCTGGCGCGTGATCCGTCTCAACCTGCGCGACCACGGCAACAGCGAACACCTGAATCCAGGGATATTCCACTCCTGCCGGATCGAGGAGGTGTACAGCGCGGTCGAGCTGCTCGCCCGCCGTGTCGCTCCGGCACCGCTGGCGCTGGCCGGCTGGTCACTGGGCGGCAACTTCGCGCTGCGGGTCGCCGCGCTGGCGTGCGCCCGCGGTCTGCCGCTTGCGAGGGTGACGGCCTTGTGCCCGGTGCTCGACCCGGGCGAGACCATGGCTGCGCTGGACAGCGGCTGGTTCGGGTACCGCCTGTACTTCCTGCGCAAGTGGCGGCGCTCGCTGGAGCGCAAGGCAGCCGCCTTTCCGGAGCTGTACCAGTTCGGGGACCTGGGCCGCTTCCGCCAGCTGGAAACCATGACCGAACATTTCGTCACCCGCTATGCCGGTTTTCCCGACCTGCGGACCTACCTCGGCGGCTATGCGCTGACCGGGGGCAGGCTCGGGGAGATCGAGGTGCCGACCGAGGTCCTGCTGGCTGAGGATGATCCCGTGATCCCCGTATCGGCTGCGGCACGGGTGGACTGGCCGCGGGCGGTCACGGTGCGCCGGACACGCTTCGGTGGCCACTGCGGTTTCCTGCAGGACTGGCGCGCCAGCTCCTGGCTGGACGAGTACGTGACGCTGGCGAGCGGGCTGCGGCCACGCTGAAGATGGCAAGGCCGACGCTTATGTTCCCGGCGGTTTAGCGTGTACCCTTCCGCAACCGCGGTGTGCCCGGGCTGACCGGCCACCCGTCCATGTCCCGTCAACGTCAGCCAGGACCCGAGCTTGTCTGAACCTTTCGAGGCCCGTCTTCGCCGCCTTTCGGCCGCCGGCGCCGTGCAGCTGCTGCCCGGTGGACGGCGAGGTGTTGAGAAGGAAAGCCTGCGCATCACGCCGCGGGGCTTCATTGCCCATACGCCGCACCCACGGGGCCTCGGCTCGGCGCTGACCAGCCAGTACATCACCACGGATTTTTCCGAGGCGCTGCTCGAGTTCGTGACGCCGCCGCTGGAGGACAACGAGGCGGCGCTGCACTTCCTGCACGAAATCCACCGCTTCACCTATCACAACCTGGGCGAGGAGCTGCTCTGGCCGCTGAGCATGCCGTGCCGGATCCGCGACGAGGAAGACATACCGCTGGCCGAGTACGGGTCCTCGAACGTGGCGCGAATGAAGACCACTTACCGGCGTGGACTGGGTTACCGCTACGGGCGGTTCATGCAGGCAATCTCCGGGATTCACTTCAATTACTCGGTACCGCCCGAGTTCTGGCCAGCCTGGCACGCGCTGGAGGGTGTTGAAGTGGACCTGCTGGACTTCCAGTCGGCGGCCTACCTCGGGCTGGTGCGCAACGTGCGCCGGCTCGACTGGCTGCTTCTTTACCTCTTCGGGGCATCGCCCGCAGTCTGCCGCTGTTTCCTGCAGGGGCGCGGGCCGGAGCTGGATGAACTGGACCCGGGCACCGTGCACGGTCCGTGGGCAACATCGCTGCGCATGAGTGATCTTGGCTACCAGAACCGCAACCAGGCCGACCTCAGGATCTCGGCCAACAGTCTTGACGAATACGTCAATGACCTGGTCGGCGCGACCAGTCGTCTGCGGCCCGAGTTTGCCGCCATCGGGGTTTGTGTCGACGGCGACTACCGCCAGCTCAACGCGAACGCGCTGCAGATCGAGAATGAGTACTACAGCACGATCCGGCCCAAGCGCGTCGCCCGCTCCGGGGAGCGGCCGACCGATGCACTCAGGCGCGGAGGCGTCGAGTATGTCGAGCTCCGCGCCCTGGACGTCAGTCCCTTCGAACCTGGGGGCATCGGTGTGGGCCAGATGCAGTTCCTCGAGGTGTTCCTGCTTTACTGCCTGCTGCAGGATTCCCCGCCGATCTCGCTGCAGGAACATGAGGTCCTGGAGCGCAACCATGCAGAGGTCGCCCGGAACGGGCGCAACCCTGCGGCACGTCTGGTGCGAGACGGGCAGCTGGTCACGCCCGCAAGCTGGGGCGATGAGGTGATCGACTGCATGCTGGCACTGGCTGGCCTGCTCGACGAGGCGGGCGGGGACGGTTTTGCCATGGCCGTGCGCGCCCAGCGCCCGCTGCTGTCCGACCCCGCGCTGACACCTTCCGCCCGCCTGACAGACGAACTGCTGACGCGCAGGGCGGAACTGGCCGATTTCGGGCTGGCGCTGGCTGCGGCTACCCGCGACCATTTCCTCGCAGGCGAAGCAGACCCCGTCACGCTCAGGCTGCTGGAAGAGGAAAGCCGCCGCTCGCTCGAGCGCCAGGCGCTGATAGAGGCTGGGCCCCAGCCGCCCTTCGAGCAGTATCTCGCGGACTATTTCGGTCAGCCGGCCTGACTTCGCCCATCGCCGGGGATTGCGACCTGGTCCACGCCGGGTTCCGCTGCCGGTCGATATGATCCTGGCTGGCGCATCGCGATGCTGGCCCGGACCATGGCGCGGTACTACATCGGCGGCTTTATCGGCGGACTGTTGCTGGCGGCGCTTGCCGCGCTGCTGTGGCCCCTGCCTGAACACCACCGCTTCCGCTCGCTGATCGATGTGCTCCCGAACGGGGGGCGCGCAGAGACTTTCGTCATCCGCTGGCCGCAGGACAGGCTGGAGCTGCCCGGAGACTTCCTCGTCGGCGACCGCGTCGCCCGCGCCGCTGCGCTTGGCCTGATGGTGCTCGAGGACGAGCGGGATGGCCGTGTATCTGCGGAGCTCTTCCGGCTGCGCGACAGCGCCGGGAACGTCATCGGCGTGGCCGCGCGCATGGCCATCGCACCGCCTGCCGGTGCACGCTCCACCACTGACTGGCTGCTCGTGATACCGAGCCGCGGCAGCCTGGCGCTTCGCCAGCTCGACAGCAGGGACCTGGCCGCCCGCAGGATCAGCCGTGGCGGGGCCAGCTGGGCCAGCCCGGCACTCGATGACTCGAGGGTCTGGGCTGGCCGTAGCCGCATGACGGCCAGTGCCGGACCGGTGGCGGGCATGCGTGGCAGCGTGCTCCATGGTAACGGGGAGTTCCGCGGCATGACGGGGCGGCATACCGAGACCTGGACCGTGGACGAGCGTCTGCCGGACGGTTTCGCACGCGGTCGTATCCTGATAGAGACCGAGATGCAGAGGAGCAGCGAATGATGCGGTGGATCGCCGCGTTTGCCGGCCTGCTCACGGGCCTCGTCATTGCAGTGGTGGCGCTGCTGCTGAACCCGGTGCCGCATCGGGGCCTGCTGCAGCCTTTGTCCGGGGATGACGTGCTGACCCTGCGCTACCAGCAGGTCAACAGCCGGGGTTTCGATCCGTCCCTGCCTGCCTTCCTCGGCCGCCCGCCCTATCCCGAGGATCGCATGCCGCTGCCCGATCCGGCCCTGCGCCACCTGCGCACGACCATGCTGGTGCTGACCGGGCGGGAGGATGGTCGGCTGGGGCTCGCGGTCCGGACGTCAGCGCTCGCCCGGGACAACAGCCTGCTGCAGGGGCGGCTGGCCACAGAGGAGCACTGGCTGCTGGGCTGGCCGGGCGAGCCCGGGATGGTCGCAACGGCCAGCAGCAATCACTGGTTCATGCTGCGCGATGAATTATGGTCCCGCCTGCATGGCAGCGGAGTAGTGCTGTACCCCCGCTACCTGTTGAGCAGCCTGGGCAGCGGACGGACGCTGCCTGAAATAGCGGCGGCAGGCAGCCCGTTTGCAGGCGGGACGCTGCGCGAGTGGGTGGAGCCGGGCCAGGGCCGGGCATCCCACTGGGTCATCCAGCTGCAGCCTCCAGCGCCGCCGCCGCCAGCGCCTTGAAGTCACTGCCCGGGTCCGCGAGCCGGGCTGTGTCCAGACGGGCGCCGGCAGCGATCAGCTTCTTCGACAGCATGAACTCGCGTGCGCTGTTGATGGCATCTACGGCGACCAGCCGGTCACCATCGAGGTAGAACACCGCAAACGACCGCGTTGCCGGGTCGCCGCGCACGACGGCCTCGTACTCCGGACCCGAGAGACCGACGATCTGCAGCTTGAGGTCGTACTGGTCCGACCAGAACCAGGGAATGTCCGCGTAAGGCCGCGGTTTGCCGCAGAGCCAGGCCGCGGCGGTCTTCCCCTGCTCCTGCGCGTTGTGCACAGATTCAAGGCGCAGGCGCCGGCCGAGCAACGGGTTCGGGTGCCGGGTGCAGTCGCCGATCGCCAGGATGTCCGGATCGCTGGTGATACAGTTCTCGTCGACGACGATGCCGTCGTCGCAGGCGAGCCCTGCATCCTCGGCAAGCTCGCAGACCGGGGCCACGCCGACGCCCACGACGGCGAGGTCAGCCGGGAGACTGCTGCCGTCCGCCAGCATCACCGATTCGATCCTGCCTGTGCCGGAGAATCCCCGTACTCCGCAATCCAGCCGCAGAGTGACGCCGGCCTTGCGGTGCTCATCCTCGTAGAAGCTCGAGACGGGTTCGCTGACTACGCGGCTCATTACCCGGGGCGCGGCTTCCAGTACCGTCACCTCCAGGCCGTGGGTGACGGCGACTGCCGCGACCTCCAGCCCGATATAACCGCCTCCGACCACCGCGAGCCTCGCGCCCGGCTTGAAGTCATGCTGGATAGCGTGCACGTCGTCGATGGTGCGCAGGTAATGAATCCCGTCGAGCTCGGCACCGGGCAGCGCCAGGCGCCGGACGCGGCTCCCTGTGGCCAGCACCAGGCTCGAATAGTCGACGGTCTTGCCGCCGTCGAGAAATATCCGCCTGGCCGCCCGGTCGATTCCGGTCACGCGTGTTTCGAGATGCAGGTCTACCCGGTGATCGGCATACCAGGCCTGGTGGCGCAGCAGCAGTCTGTCCAGCGCCAGCTCGCCCGACAGGAACTTCTTCGACAGCGGCGGGCGCTGGTACGGGAGCCAGGGCTCCTCGCCAGCCAGTACGATACGGCCGTCGAATCCGCCCTGTCTAAGGGAGGCGATCAGCTGGCCGGCAGCGTGGCCAGCGCCGGCGATGGCAATGCAGGCAGTCATCTGGAGCGTCCCCCCGGGGTAGTTCGGCCACGCCGGCTGCGTGCGACGGGCGAGGCATTATACTCGCACGCATCCCGGGCCAGTCTGGCGCGGGCCTGCCACGAGGGCCAGTAGAGATGCCGGAAACAGGTGCGATCGTCGTCGAGTCCTTTGGCGGTCCGGACAAACTGCGCTGGGTGCAGCGCCAGCTGCCGGAGCCCGGTCCGGCCGAGGTGCTGGTCCGGCATACAGCGGTGGGGCTCAACTTCATCGACACCTACCATCGTTCCGGACTCTATCCGCTTGAGCTGCCGGCGGGCCTGGGCACCGAGGCCGCTGGCGTGGTCGAGGCTGTGGGTGCTGCCGTGGGCGGCCTGGCCCCGGGCGACAGGGTGGCCTATGTCTGCCTGCCGCCGGGCGCCTATGCCGAACGCCGTGTGCTGCCCGTCGACCGGCTGGTGAAGCTGCCAGAGGCTATCGGCGACGAGGTGGCCGCAGCGGCGATGCTGAAGGGCCTGACCGCTTGGTACCTGCTGCACCGGAGCTACCGCCTGCAGGCTGGAGACCCGGTGCTGGTCCATGCCGCGGCGGGTGGCGTCGGACTCATCCTGTGCCAGTGGGCCCGTGCCCTTGGCGCGCGTGTGATCGGCGTGGTCGGGACGCCCGAGAAGGGCGAACTGGCCCGCCGGCATGGCTGCGACGAGACGGTACTGTCTTCCGATCCCGATCTGGTCAGCCGCGTGCGCGACCTCTCCGGTGGTGGCGTTGCGGCAGTCTACGACTCGGTGGGCCAGGCGACCTTCTTCCAGTCGCTCGACTGCCTGCGCCGGCACGGCACGATGGTGACCTACGGCAATGCTTCCGGTCCGGTCGAGCCCTTCTCGCCGATGGAGCTGGCCAGGCGCGGCTCGCTGTTCCTGACGCGGCCGGTGCTGTTCGACTTCATCGCCACGCCGGAGAGCCTGGCCGATGCCAGCGGCGCGCTGTTTGCCGCGCTGGCCGCGGGCCACACCAGCATCGCGATCCACCAGCGCTGGCCGCTGCGCCAGGCGGCGACCGCCCATCGTGAGCTCGAGGCCCGGCGCACCGTCGGCGCCAGCGTGCTCCTGCCCTGATCCGGAGGCGCGGCGGTCAGTCGATGAGCGGGTCCAGCGGCCAGGTGATGGGCAGCAGCAGCATCGCCGTGATGAACACGATGATGCTGAGCGGTATGCCGAGCCGGAAGTAGTCCACGAAGCGGTATCCGCCCGGGCCCATCACCAGGATGTTGGCCGGGTGCGAGATCGGGCTGATCAGGCTGGTGCAGGCCACCGCCAGGGCCATCATCGCTGTCTGCGGCGAGAAGCCGAGCTCCACGCTGGCCGAGATCACGATCGGCGACATCAGTACCGCCAGCACCGTTGCCGGCACTGCGATCGTCCCGATGGCCGTCATCAGGTAGAGACCGATGATCACCGGCCATGGGCCGTACTGGCCCAGCGAGTCCATGATCAGCGAGGCGACCCACAGTGCGGCGCCACTGCTTTCTATCGCGATGCCAAGCGGCAGCATCCCGGCGATCAGGAAGACCGCGCGCCATTCGATGGCCCGGTAGGCCTGCTCGATGTTCAGACAGCCCGAGATGATCATCAGCGAGGCGCCGAGGATCGCGGCGATGAAGATCGGCAGGAACCCGGCCAGCACCGACAGTACGACGCCCAGCATGATAAGCGCGGCATATGGGGCCTGCTTCGTGATCGCCGCGACCCCGGTGGCCGGCCCGACCTGCGTCAGCAGCAGCAGGTCCGGGTCGTCGCGCAGCAGGGCGAGCTTCTGGCGCGGTCCGACCAGCAGCAGCGCGTCACCGAACTGCAGGGTCTGGCGCTCGATGTCGGCCCGTATCGCGCCCCCCGAGCGCCAGATCGCAACCAGCTCCAGGCCGTACTTCTCGCGCAGGTTGAGCTCGTCGACCCGGCGCCCGGCCAGCGGAGAATTGGGGGCCAGCGTGGACTCGACCGTCGCCAGGCGGTCCGACTCGAAGATCTTGATGTTCGGTGCGACGCGATTCTGGATCTCGAGCTCCTGGAGGCCGCGCAACACGTCCAGGTCCTCGGGTCTACCCTGAATCAGCAGCAGGTCGCCACCAAGAATGACCTCGTCGGACTCCGGCATCAGCTGCAGCCGCCCCTCGCGGAAAAAACCCAGCAGCCTAAAGTCGAAGGCATCGCCGAGGCGGCTCTGGGCCAGCGTGGAGCCGCTCAGCTGCGACTCCTTGGGCACCCGCACGACGAAGGTCCGCTCCTGCATGCGGTAGGTGTCGCGCAGCTCGCTCTCGGAGACCGGCGCAATTTCCGAGAACTCGCCGCTGGATGACAGGCGTTCGAGTGCTTCGACGCTGCCCTGTATCAGCAGCCTGTCACCGGCCCGCAGCGGCACGTAGTTCAGGTTGACCCGCCGGACCAGGTCCTTGCGCCTGATCGCGAGTACGTTGACGCTGAACTCGCTGCGGAACTCGGCGTGCCGCAGCAGTGCCTTGACCAGCTTCGAGTCGTCGGCCACGGCGGCCTCGGCGAGCCGGATCTTCTCCGACATCAGGTCCTGCAGCACCGGAGCTTCACGCTCGATAACGAGCTCGCTCCAGCGGCGCAGCTCATTGAAGCGGTCTAGGCGTCCCTGCACGACGAGCCGGTCGCCGGCCCGCAGCTCGACGTTGCGCGAGGGGAGCGCGTCTACCCGGCCGCGACGCTCCAGTGCAATCACGATCAGGCCGACGGCCGAGCCGATCCGGGTCTGGGCCAGAGTCCGGCCGACCAGCACCGATTCCTCCGGGATCCGCATCGTGAAGGTCCATTCCTGCAGCCCGTACTGTGCGCGCAGGTTGCGCTGGCTGCGCTGCTGGTCCGCGCCAGGGTCGCGCCGTGGCAGCAGGAAGCGGCCGACCAGCGCGATGAACAGCGTGGCGACCAGCAGCACGCCCAGGCCCACCGGCGCGAAGTCGAACAACTGGAAGGGCGCATGCCCCGCCTGGCCCAGCGCGTTGCTGATCAGCAGGTTGGGTGGTGTGCCGATCAGCGTGATCAGGCCGCCAAGCAGGGTCGAGAAGGCCAGCGGCATCAGCAGTCTCGACGGGGGGACCTCGGTGCGGCGGGCAATCTCGACGACCACGGGCAGCATCAGCGCCGCCACGCCGATATTGTTCATGAAGGCGGAGAGCAGCCCACCCGTCAGCATGATGACGAAGATCAGAGCGACTTCGCGCCTGCCCGCGATTGCAATCACCTGGCGTCCGATGATGTTGCCGATCCCGGTGCGCGTGAGCCCCTCGCTCAGGATGTACATCGCCCAGATCGTCACGACGGCAGGATTGCTGAACCCGGAGATGGCCGATTCAGGCGTGACCAGCCCCGTAATCGCGAGCGTCACCAGGACGAGCAGGGCAACCAGGTCTGCCCGCAGTATCTCGCTGATGAACAGCGCCATGGCAATCAGCAGGATTGCCAGCACCAGGGCGATCTCGAAGGTCACGGGCGTCGTGTCGTCAGGCAGGCCAGTCTTTAATCACCGCACTGTAATGGATGAGCCAGCCAAACAGAAGCTGGGACAGTGCTCGCGACGTGCTCGCTGAGCCTGGAGGATGGCTCAACTCGCGGGGATGCCGAAACCGCCGCCGCCTGGCGTGCGGATCTCGAGCACGTCGCCCGCTGCGACCTCCGTTTCGCAGATGCCTGGCAGCGTTGTTGTCGCCTGGCCGGCACGGTGAAGCAGGTTCAGCCCACAGCGTCCGGGCTGCCCACCTGAGAGTCCAAAGGGGGCTATGCGGCGGCTGCCGGTCAGCAGGGACAGCGTGCATGGGGCAAGGAACTCCAGGGAGCGGTGCAGGCCGTCCCCTCCACGCCAGAATCCCGAACCCCCGCTGCCGCGGTGGAATCCGAACGCGCGCACCCGCACGGGCAGGCGCATTTCCAGCACCTCAGGGTCGGTGATGCGCGAGTTCGTCATGTGCGTGTGGATGCCGCTCGCGCCGTCGAAACCGTGGCCGGCCCCGGCACCGCCCCCGATGGTCTCGTAGTATTGGCTGTGCCGGTTGCCGAAGCTCAGGTTGTTCATCGTGCCCTGTCCGGCAGCCAGCAGGCCCAGCGCGCCGAACAGCAGGTTGGCGACCGCCTGCGCGGTCTCCACGTTGCCGCCGACCACTGCCGCAGGTGCCTGAGGGTCCAGCATCGAGCCGTGCGGAATCATGATATCGATCGGCTCGAAGCAGCCTTCGTTGAGTGGCACTGGCTTGCCGAGCAGGCAGCGAAGCACGTAGAGAACGCAGGCGCGTGTCACGGCCGCAGGGGCGTTGAGGTTGCCTGCAGACTGGGCGGCCGAACCGGTGAAGTCGATCAGCAGGCGTCGCGCACTGGGGTCCGGTGCGATCCTCACCGCCAGCCGCTCACCGCCATCCAGCCTGAGTTCGTGGCGGCCGCCTTCCAGCGAGGCGATCCTCCGGCGCACCAGTTCAGCCGCATTCTCCCGGATCAGCCGGGTGTACAGGTCGACAGTCTCGTTGCCGAACTGCCGCAGCATGGCCCGGAGCTGCGCGATGCCGCGCCCGTTTGCCGCCAGCTGGGCGCGCAGGTCCGCCAGGTTGCGTGCCGGGTCGCGAGCCGGGAAGCGGCCGGCGCCCAGCAGTCCCAGCAGGCCCGTCTCGTCCAGCTCGCCGTCACGAAGGAGGATGAAGCCGTCGAACAGGATGCCCTCCTGGTCGATCGACTGGCTGCGCGCCGGCATCGAGCCTGGCGTCAGGCCGCCGATGTCGGTGTGGTGCGCGCGGCTGGCGACGATGTAGCGCAGCCGGGACCCGTCGAACAGTCCGGACACCATAGTCATGTCGGGCAGGTGGGTGCCGCCGGCATAGGGCGAGTTGAGTAGCACCGCATGCCCCGGCTGCAGCTGGTCGCAAGCCAGCACGTGGCGGACGCTTTCGCCCATCGAGCCGAGGTGCACCGGGATATGCGGGGCATTCGCGATCAGGCGGCCGGCGTCATCGAATACCGCACAGGAAAAATCGAGGCGCTCCTTGATGTTGACCGAGCTCGCCGTCTGCTCGAGGACAACGCCCATCTCGGTGGCGACATGCATGAAGCGGTTGTTCAGGATCTCCAGCAGCACGGGGTCGGCGGCCTGGTGCCCGTCCTGCGACGGGGCCCGGGCCGGGGGCGCCTCGAGTTCGATGACGCCTCTGGTGTCGCGTCGCGCACTCCAGCCGGGATCGACGACGATGGTCGTGTGCTCGCCAGTCAGGATGGCGGGCCCGGCGAGCAGCTGGCCGGGCGGCAGCGTGGCGGCTGGAAGGACGATGGCCTGGTGCCAGCTGCCCGCACTCCAGAGCGGCTGGCAGGTCGTGGTGACGGTATCCGTGCCTCTGCTCTGCTCCAGCCAGCCCTCGTCACCGGCCTGCCCGTCAGCCTCGACCCGCAGCGTGGCCACCACCAGGCCGTCACACTCGGGCCGGAAGCCATAGACCTGCTCATGGCGCTGGCGGAAGCTCAGGGCCAGCTGCGCCGGGTCGTCCACCGGGATCTCGAGGCAGCTGTCGCTGCCGGCGAGCCGGATCCCGGCCAGCGTCCGCAGCCTTGTCTCGCTGTCCGCCACGCCCTGGGCAGCCAGTTCCGCGCGGCAGTCCCTGGTCAGCTGCGCCGCCAGCACGGGCAGTTCGGCGACCATATCGTCGTCGAGCGGGCGCTCGATGCTGTGCTGGCGCAGCGCACGCAGGGGGGCAAGCCCTATGCCATAGGCCGAGAGCAGGCCGGCGAGCGGGTGTACCTGCACGCGCCTTATGCCAAGCTCGGCAGCAACCAGGCAGGCAACCTGGCCTGCCGCTCCGCCGAAGCAGCACAGCGTGAAGTCACGAACATCCTGGCCGCGGCGCAGGGCGACCTGCCGGATGGCGCCGGCCATGTTGTCGACAGCGACGCGCAGGAAGCCCTCGGCCACCTCGACTGCGGTCCGGGCTTGGCCGGTCACCCGTGAGACCGACCCCGCCAGAGCGCTGAACTGCCGCTGTGTCCCTTCACAGTCCAGGGCCTCGCTGCCGGTGCCGAAGACCCTGGGGAACTGCGCGGGCACGAGCCGGCCCAGGACCAGGTTGGCATCGGTGACGGCCAGAGGGCCGCCACGCCGGTAGCAGGCTGGCCCGGGGTCGGCGCCTGCCGAGTCCGGGCCGACGACGAAGCGGCCGTCGGTGAAGTGCAGCACCGACCCGCCGCCCGCGGCAATCGTGTGGACGCGGAGCATCGGCAGGTTGAGCCGCACGCCTGCGATTTCGTTGCGCGAGCTGACCTCGAACTCGCCGTCCCAGAGCGCGATGTCGGTGGAGGTGCCGCCCATGTCGAAACCAATCAGCCGCTCGCGGCCCGGCCCGGCGAGCGCGCTCACCATGCCGGCGACGCCACCCGCAGGCCCGGACAGCACGCTGTTGCTGCCGCGGAAGCTGGCCGGCGATGCCAGGCCGCCGCTGCTCTGCATGAAGCGCAGCTCGGACACGGCGAGCCCAGCGGCATCGAGCGCCTTGCGCAGACCCGCGACATGGCGGTCGAGCACCGGTGACAGGTAGGCGTCGGCGACTGTCGTGTCGCCCCGCTCGACCAGTCGCAGCATCGGGCTCACCTCGTGCGACAGCGAGACCTGGGTGAAGCCGATCTGCTTCGCGAGCTCGCCGGCGCGCCGCTCGTGTGCCGGGTGGAGCCAGCCATGCAGCAGGCAGATCGCAAGCGACCGGGCGCCCCCGGCATGCAGCGATCGAAGGTCGTCCAGCAGTCGGGCCTCGTCGAGCGGCTCGAGCACACCGCCCTGTGCATCGAGGCGCTCGTATACCTCGATCACCTCCCCGTACAGTGGTGCCGGGCGCCGGATTTCGAGCGCGAAGAGTTCGGGCCGGCTCTGGTTGCCGATCAGCAGCGCGTCCCCGAAACCTCGCGTGATCGCCAGCGCAGTGGGCGCACCGCGCCGCTCGAGCAGTGCATTGGTCGCGACCGTGGTGCCGACCTTGAGGACACGAATGCGGGCCTGTCCGGCCGAATCACCGAGGATCGCAAGCATCCCGCGGACGATGGCGTCGCCCGGTCGCAGCGGGTCTTCCGACAGCACCTTGACCGGCAGCAGGCGGCCATCCGGCCGTCGGCCGATCACATCGGTGAACGTGCCGCCGCGGTCGGCCCAGAATTCCCAGGGCTGTTCGTTCTCTTCCATCCGAGGCCGTTGCGTTTCCGGGCGGGCATTGTAGCGGCCCTGTTAATCTTGCCGCTCGAGGCCTGTCGGGAGAGCGAGTTGTCAGTCAGCGAGGTCGTGTTTTCGCACGGACAGGAGAGCGGCCCCTGGGGCATGAAGATCACGGCCCTGGCCCGCGTGGCCAGAGCGCGCGGTTTTTCGGCCTCATCGCTGGATTACCAGGGCATGACGACGGTCGAGGAGCGCTGCGCCCGCCTGCGTGCACACATCGCCACCCTGGACGGGCCGCCCTTGCTGGCCGGCAGCAGCATGGGGGCCTATGTCTCCCTGCAGGTTGCGCGGGTCGCGCCGGTGGCCGGGCTGTTCCTGCTGGCGCCCCCGCTATGGCTGCCGGGCTACGACGACATACCGGAAAGGCTGCCGGACATCCCGCTGGTCGTCGTGCATGGCTGGCAGGATGACGTGTGCCCGTGGCAGGGAAGCCTCAGGCTGTGCGAGCAGCTTGGCGGTGAGCTGCTGCTGCTGCCGGGTGATCACCGGCTGACCGCGGCGCTGCCCCGGATCGGGCAGCTGTTTGCCGGCGTCCTCGAGAGTTTCGGGTCAGCCTGAAGCCTGTTGGCGCGCGTAGCGGGCGAGGCCGACCAGGGCTGGCTGCGCCGCGGTGATGACGCAGGTCGGGATCTCCTCCAGCCGCTGACGGTAGCGGCCCTTGTCGCTGAAGCGCTTGCGGAAGCCGGAGGCCGCGAAGCGTTCGAGGTGGCGGGGCACGATGCCGCCGCCGATGTAGACTCCGCCGCGCGCATCGAACACCAGCGCGAGGTTGCTCGCAACCGTACCCAGCAGCTGGAAAAGCATCTCGAGGCTGGCTGCGGCCTCTGCATCCCCGGCATCGGCGCGGGCCGCGATCTGCGCTGGCGCGACGCCAGCCTGCCCGTGCAGCGCCTCGTGCAGCAGACTCAGGCCAGGCCCCGAGACCAGCCGCTCTGCGGAGCAGTGCCCGTGCAGCGCCCGCGCGAACGCGATCACGCGGGCCTCCTCTTCGGTGGCTGCCGGCAGGGTCGTATGTCCGCCCTCGCCGGCCAGCGCGATGCAGCGGCCGTCGGCTTCCAGCAGTGCAGCAGTCCCCAGTCCTGTGCCAGGGCCAAGCACGACGCGTGCCGCGCCGGCCACGGGCCGTCCACCACCGACCGGTGCGAGGTCCTCGGTCTCGAGTGCCGGCAGGGCATGAGCCAGCGCAGCGAAGTCGTTCATCAGCTGCACACGCGCCCAGCCAAAGGCACGGGCCAGCGCCTTGCTGTCGATCTCCCAGTCGAGGTTGACCATCCTCAGCTGCTGACGGGTTACGGGTGCCGCAACCGCGAGCAGGGCCGAGGTGGGCCGTGATTCGTCTGGAATCCCGTCCAGAAAGTCCCGGAAAAGCTCGATGGGCCCGGCGAAGTCCCGGTTGGCGAAGACTTTCGTCCCAGCCAGTCGGCCGGAGGGCGGCAGCAGGGCGCAGCGCGTATGAGTCCCGCCCATGTCGGCGAGCAGCCAGGTCCTGGTGTTCATGCGGCGGAGGCTCCAGCCCAGGAAAGCTGCTTTGCGGCAGCCGGGCATGGGTCATTGTGCTGAAACATAAGTTTCACATTATTGCCAAGCGCGGCTGCTATAGTTTAAATCTGACAAGCTCAAAATAACTCAATACGCAGCACGCAGGGGAGCCCAACGATGAATTCAAGAATACTGTCTGCAACCCTTACGACGGCGATGCTCGGCAGCCTTGCACTGGCCAGCGCGCCAGCCGCCGCCTTCTCGTTCACCGCCATTGGCCAGACCTTCACCGAAGACTTCAATGGCTACCGCGGCACGGCGGCCACTCTGCCAGCAAGTTTCTCGGTCTCCTGGGACGAGGGGCGCACGAGCGAGCCCTTCCAGGGTATCAACAGTGGCGCGTTCACGGCCTACACCAGCGATGATGTCGATTATTCCTTTGGTATCCGCGAGCGCAACCCTGCGGACCTGCGCGATGCGCGGCTGTTCTTTGAGTTTACCAACGACACCGACAGGCCGATCACTGCGCTGTTCGTCAGCTATGACGTCGAGGCCTGGTTCGTCGGCGACCGGCGTAACCGCATCCGGCTGAAGTACGACACCGTGATCGATCCCGCCGAGGCTGGCCGCGATACGTTCGAGGTCGATATCTTCTCGACGGACAATCCGGCCCCGCTGGACACGCCTGCGGGTACCGACCTGGACGGCAAGCTGGCCGAGAACCGCGTCACGGTCAGCGGGCTGGTCGACCTGCTGCTCCTCGATGACGGCACAGGCACGGCTTTCGGTGCGCTTCTGCCCGGCGAGACGGCCTATCTCCGCTGGCAGTTCTCGAACATTGACGGGGACGCAGGCAGCCTGCGCTCGGGCTTGGCGATCGACAACTTCAGCGTGACGGTCGTCCCCGTCCCGGCCGCAGTCTGGCTGTTCCTCTCGGGCCTGGGCCTGCTCGGGTACCTGCGCCGGCGCAGCGCGATCGCCTGATCTTCTCCGGCAAGCTGACCTCAGGGCGCCCCGCTTTGCGGGGCGCTTTTTTTAGGTTCATTGCGCAAGTCCGGGGAAGGCGGCGCGGATCTTGAGGAAGAAGTACTCGTGGTCGCGATAGCCGCAGGCCATGCGCTTGATGACCCTGATGCGGTTGTTGATACCCTCGATCAGGCCGGTGTGCAGCCGGTGTCAACGGACAAAAATAACTGACCCACCTTCCGGACATTATTCTTGACCCACCTGGTGGGTATTTGTCAGATTCAGTCGCCTTGTCGTTGCCCTCCCAGCAGCCCGCTTTGTCTGGCCTGGCGCAGCCGGTATCTGTCGCCTCGGATCTGGATCACGTGAGCATGGTGCAGCAGCCGGTCCAGCATCGCGCTGGTCAGGGCCGCGTTGCCATCGAAGGTCCGCTCCCAGTCGCCGAACGACAGGTTCGACGTCAGGATCACCGAGCCCTGCTCATAGCGCTTGGCCACCACCTGGAAGAACATGTCGGCCTGCTCGGTATCAGTCGCCCGCCACAGGGACTGGAGCTCCTCCCGAAGCACATAGGCGGCCATGATCGGCTGGTTTGGCCGCCAGCAGCTCTTCAAGGCGGACCTGGTCACGAGCGGCGACGTTGTCGCGGTTGCACAGCAGCAGCCACTTGGATGACTTCACCACCCGGCGAGCGGGTTGGTCCGCCCGCAGCCGGTTCGCCTCATCGACCCGCACCCGGTCTAGCACCTCACGGCTGTACTTGGCCAGGACATGGAACAGGTCGAACACGATCGTGGCCTGCGGGCATTGCGCACGGACCTCCAGCTCGAAGGCAGGTCGCGGACTTCCCGTACCGTCTTCTCATGCATCCGCCGGGTCGGCGTGTTGCACCGGCTGCAGCGGTAGGGGGCGGACTCCTCGGGTTCCAGCCGGATCCGCACCTCAGGCGGCGGGCCCGCCTTGCGCTCGACACCCACCACCCGGAAGCCGGGCCAGCCGCCCAGCGCTTCGATCAAGCTCTCTGAACCGCCCATCGTCAGCCCTCCCAAACAAAGCCTGACGATAGGGCATTACACCGGAGTTATGCGATGAACCAAAAAAATGCCCGGCCTTGGGGAAAGCCGGGCGGGATGGGCGCGGATGAGGAGACTTTTATTTTTATTGTTATGTTCGGGTTTTTATTGTTCTTGTAATGGGCTTTATGGGGTTTCTGTTCCTTGAGGAGTTGTGCGTCTTGCGAGCTACTCTATGCACCATCCGTGCCAGTCTGGGCAAACCCCCGGGCCCGTTTTACAGAATCCGTGCAATAGTCGGCATTCTGTGAGATCGGTCACAGGAATACGCCCGTCCCGAGCCGCCGCCGATGGGCAGGGACGCAACGCAGCATGCTCCGCAGCGCCGGCGACACGCCGATTTGTATAGTTTTCCGACGCCCGCCGAGGCCGGATCTGGTGGGCGTGTTCACACTTCTCCGGGAGGAGGCCGAAAAGTCAGTGACTTGTGGAAATCGCCGGGTTGTAAGACAGTCCGACGCTGCGCCCTTCAAGCATTCAGGTCCGGGATCAGCGCGCTCTCCAGACGCGTGATCTGGTCCTTCAGCCGCAGCCGCTGCTTCTTCAGTCGCCGGATACGCAGCTGGTCCGAGCAGGGGTCTTCGGCCAGTTCCCCGATGGCCTGGTCGATATCGCGGTGCGCGATGCGCAGCTCGCGCAGCAGGGCGCGCTGGGCGAAGGCTCCGCTGTGCACGTTGTCCTTCATGCGCGCCCCGTGATCAGCGGCGAATCCGCATGGCGCAGTGTAGCAACGCGTCCATCCGGAATCAGCCCGTCGTCGTTTCGCGCGCAAGCGCGGCCCAGTCCCGGCTGCCGTCCCCGAAGACGATGAAACTCGGGTTCAGCGCCGTGTCGCGCTGGTTGTAGCGCAGCGGCTCGCCATCCAGTCCAAGCACCTGTCCACCAGCCGCCACGACCACGGCCTGTGCGGCAGCGGTGTCCCATTCGGAGGTCGGACCCAGACGCGGGTACAGGTCGGCTGCACCCTCGGCTACCAGGCACAGCTTGAGCGAGCTGCCCATCGGCACCATCTCGTGCGGACCCAGCCGTGCCAGGAACGCATCCAGCGACGATCCGCGGTGGGAGCGGCTGCCGACCACGCGCACGGGCTGCGCGGATGGCACCTGCACCCGGATCGGCATCCGGCTGCCGCCTGGATCGAGCCGCTCCGCTCCGCGGCCCTGCAGTCCGAGGTAGTCGATCCCCGTGACCGGGACGTGCACGATGCCAAGGACTGGCACCCCGCCCTCGACCAGCGCGACGTTGACCGTGAACTCGCCGTTGCGCTTGATGAATTCGCGGGTGCCGTCCAGCGGGTCGAGCAGCCAGAATCGCTCCCAATGGCGGCGCTCGGCGAAGGGCAGTGTCTTCGATTCCTCGGACCAGATCGGGACGCCCGGCGCCAGACTCGAGAGGCCGGCCACCAGCACCTCGTGGGAGGCGCGGTCAGCGGCCGTAAGCGGCGAGTCGTCGGCCTTCAGGTCGACCTCGAAGTCCGACTGGTAGATCTTCAGGATCTCGGTGCCGGCCCGGCGCGTCAGCGCCAGCAGCGGCTCGGTCAGGGCGGCGGCATCAAGTGACATGCTGGGGTCCGGCAGTGACGAAAACGCGTATCATGCCAAAGCCCGCTCCTGGCCGGGCGCCCGCTGGGTCACAGCACCGCTGATGAGCTTCCAAATCGCAAGCTGGCAGCAGATCGACACCGCGCTGCTCGACATGGACGGCACGCTCCTCGACCTGGCCTTCGACAACTACTTCTGGCGCGAGGTGGTGCCGCGCTCCGTGGCCCGGGCCCGTGGTGAGTCCGTCGCCAGTGCGCATGCCCGGATCGAGGCGCTCTATGCAAGCAAGGAGGGCAGCCTTGACTGGTACTGCCTCGATTACTGGTCCGCGCAGTTCTCGCTGGACATGGTCGCGCTGAAGCACGCCAGCAGCCAGCGGATCCGCTACCTCCCCGGCGCGCGGGATTTCCTCGCCGCCGCGGTCGCCAGCGGCCGCCGCCTGGTCCTGGTGACGAATGCCCACCGCCGCACGCTGGAGGTCAAGCGTGCGGTCGCCGGCCTGGACAGCTACCTCGACAGCTTCGTCAGCTCCCACGATTTCGGGCTGCCGAAGGAGCACCCTGATTTCTGGCCTGCGCTGCAGGCGGCGCTGGATTTTGATCCCCGGCGCACCGCGTTCATCGATGACAGCCTGCCCGTGCTCGCCGCGGCGAGGGATTTCGGTATCCGTCAACTCTGGGCCATCACCGCACCCGATACACGCGCCGCCCCGCGCGACATCCGCGATTTCCCCGCGATACGCGGGGTTTCCGAGCTACTGTAGGCGCAATCGGGACGGGAGCGAATTCATTCGCGAATCCTGGTCTCTTCTTCAGCCTGACGCAGGCCTCGCTCGCCGCGGGCGCCGGCGCCGCCCGCTGCCGTCCCCCGCAGGCTGTCCGCCGCCGCGCCGTCCCCCGCCCGTCCGCGGCCCGCTGCCACGCTGGCGCCGGCCGGTGTCGCGTGGCGGCAGGGTGACGTCCGGCAGCAGGTCCGGGTCGACGGTCCCGACGGGGATTCGGTGGCCGATGTACTCCTCGATCTCCGGCAGCGAGAACGCATAGGTCTCGCAGGCGAAACTGACCGAGTCTCCGCTCGCGCCCGCCCGCGCGGTACGGCCGATCCGGTGCACGTAGTCCTCTATGTCCTGCGGCAGGTCATAGTTGATGACGTGGCTGACATCCGGCACATGCAGCCCGCGCGAGGCCACGTCGGTGGCTACCAGGACCGGCAGCTCGCCGGTCTGGAAGTCCCGCAGCATGCGCAGCCGCTTCTTCTGCGGCACGTCTCCCGAGATCGCGCTGGCGGCAAACCCGTTGAGCTCGAGCAGCGCTGCGACGACCTCCGCCTCGCGCTTCGTATTGACGAACACCATGGTCCGGCTGGCCTGCATGCGGCGCAGCAGGCCGATCAGCAGCCGGGGTTTTTCGTCGTTGCCGGGGAAGTAGACTACTTGCGTGATCGCATCCACCGTCTTCTTGTCTGGCTCGATGCGCACGGTCTCCGGCTCGTTCATGTGCTCGAAGGCCAGTTCGAGTACCCGGTAGCCCAGCGTGGCCGAGAACATCAGGTTCTGGCGCTTCTCCGCCGGCGGCAACCGGCGCATCACGTAGCGGATATCCTTGATGAAACCGAGGTCGAACATCCGGTCGGCCTCGTCCAGCACGAAGACCTCGACGTGCTTCAGGTTGAACACGCCCTGCTTGAAGTAGTCGATCAGGCGGCCCGGCGTGCCGATCAGCAGGTCGACGCCCTGCTCGAGCTCCTCACGCTGGCGGTCGTAATTCTCGCCCCCGTAGACCACGACCATGCGCAGGTCGGTGAATGCGCCGAGCACCAGCGCATCGGCATGGATCTGGACCGCAAGCTCCCGCGTCGGGGCGATGATCACAGCGCGGGGCGCACTCTGCCCGCCGGTGTCTCCCCGCGGCCTGGCCAGCAGCCGGTTGAAGGTCGCGAGCAGAAAGGCGGCGGTCTTGCCGGTGCCGGTCTGGCCCTGGCCGGCGACATCGCGTCCGGACAGCGCGACCGGAAGGGTAGCAGCCTGGATTGGCGTGCATTGCGTGAAGCCTGCCTTGCGGACGCCTTCGGCCAGCGGTTCGGGCAGCCCGAGATCGCTGAAGGCGATGGTTTTCTGGTCGGTCATGAATCTCGCTATTTCACCCGGATAACGGGAGCAGGTACTTGCAAATTCCGGCGGGACGGGTTCAAATTGAGCCCAATCGCTGCGGACCAACGCCGCACCCGCCAAGGACACCGCAAGCAAGCTGTCTGATTACGATCACGGGAAGCCAGCGCTTCTATTGTGCCCTATACGGCCTCAGGCTTCACGTATAGGGTTCGCAGCCAACCCGGATTATATGCTGCCGCCAGGCCCTGCCCTGCGGCGGATATCCCGAATACAGACCTTCCATACACCACGTCACACGACTGTAACTGTGAGCCAAGAGCATGGTAGTGCATGTAACTGATGAAACTTTCGATTCCCAGGTCCTCAAGTCCGACAAGCCCGTGCTGGTCGATTTCTGGGCTGAGTGGTGCGGTCCCTGCAAGATGATCGCCCCCATCCTCGACCAGATCGCAGCCGAGTACCAGGACCGCCTGCAGGTGGCCAAGGTTGATGTCGAGCAGTGCCAGAGCACGGCGATGAAGTACGGCATCCGCAGCATCCCGACCCTCATGCTTTTTCGCAATGGCGTTGTCGAGGCGCAGCAGGTGGGCATGATGTCCAGGGAGCAGCTGAGCCGGCTGCTGGATGACAAGCTGTGAGGGGCTATCTCGGCAACTCGGCGCGCAACCGTACCAAGGGCGGCCCGGCGCGCGGCAAGGGCGGTAGCCCGGACGGAAACAAGCGCGGCCGAAGGCGCGGTGGCGGCCCACAGCAGGACCAGCACGACGAGGTCGTGTCGTTCAGCGACGACGAGGTGATCGCCCGCAGCGAGCTCGAGCAGAGCGGCAACCTGCTGCACCTCGGCGAGCTCAAGAACATGCCGCCGCACAAGCTGGTCGAGCTGGCCGAGTCCATGGGCCTCGAGAACATGGCCCGCTCGCGCAAGCAGGACATCATCTTCGCCATACTGCGTGCTCACGCGCAGAAGGGCGAGGACATCTTCGGTGACGGCGTACTGGAGATACTGCAGGACGGCTTCGGCTTCCTGCGATCGGCAGACAGCTCCTACCTGGCTGGCCCCGACGACATCTACGTGTCACCCAGCCAGATCCGCCGCTTCAACCTGCGCACGGGCGACACGGTCTCCGGGCTGATCCGCCCGCCGAAGGAGAGCGAGCGCTACTTTGCTCTGCTCAAGGTCAGCGAGATCAATCTGGATGCGCCGGAGAACGCGCGCAACAAGGTGCTGTTCGAGAACCTGACGCCCCTGTTTCCGAAGCAGCGGCTGAAGCTCGAGCAGGGCAATGGCAGCACGGAGGACCTGACGGCGCGCATCATCGACCTGGTCTCGCCGATCGGCAAGGGCCAGCGCGGGCTGATCGTCTCGCCGCCGAAGGCCGGCAAGACGATGCTGCTGCAGAACATCGCCATGTCGATCACGTCAAACCACCCGGAAGTCTCGCTGATCGTCCTGCTGATCGACGAGCGTCCCGAGGAAGTGACGGAATGGGCGCGCACCGTGCGCGGCGAGGTGGTCTCCAGCACCTTCGATGAGCCCGCCAGCCGGCACGTACAGGTGGCCGAGATGGTGATCGAGAAGGCCAAGCGCCTGGTCGAGCACAAGCGCGATGTCGTGATCCTGCTGGACTCCATCACCCGCCTCGCGCGTGCCTACAACACCGTAGTCCCGTCTTCCGGAAAGGTGCTCACGGGTGGCGTCGACGCCAATGCCCTGCACCGGCCCAAGCGCTTCTTCGGTGCCGCACGCAATATCGAGGAGGGTGGCAGCCTGACGATTCTTGCCACGGCGCTCATCGACACCGGCTCGAAGATGGACGACGTGATCTACGAGGAGTTCAAGGGCACCGGCAACATGGAGATCCACCTGGACCGGCGCATTGCCGAGAAGCGGGTGTTCCCCTCGATCAACATCAACCGCAGCGGCACCCGCCGCGAAGAGCAGCTGACCGCCCCGGACGAGCTGCAGAAGATGTGGGTGCTGCGCAAGGTGCTGCACCCGATGGACGAGCTGGC